>JAYTTY010000541.1:0-15515 GCA_043744795.1 Zavarzinella sp.
AGCGCGTCGAAATCCTCTCCGCCTTGCAAGAACGCCTGCCGAACGCCCCTTCTGTCAAGCCCGAACACCTGGGCGCCCTGCACACCCTCCGCGACATCGCGGGCCTCTTGGCCGGGCCAGTACATGTCCCGACAGGGCCGCCGATCACGCCGCCGGCGCCGGAGGCCCCCCGCCCTTTCGTCGCGGCGACCACTCCGGCGTCAGCTGAGGGTGGTCGCCAAATCACCGACGACGAGTTGCCGCCGACCCCGATCCCGGAACTCCCGCCGACGGCCTACCAGTCGCACTCGAAGATCGGCGTGACGGCCGCGCCAACCGTCGACGGCGAGGCGCCCCCGCCGCCGTCCGTGCGGATCCCCGCTTCGGCATCACCGCCGCCGGCGCCGCCCCGTGAAGTGTCTGCCGCGGCCGATGTCGTCCGCTGTCTCGTCAGCGTGGTTCCGATTGACCTGACGGTCGAGCGGAAGCGGATTACCACGGACCGCTACGCACCCGTGTGGCTGATCGCCGAGCCGTCGAGCCTGACGGCCACCGTCTCCCGCCAGTTCGACGCGGCCGGGTGCCGGCCGCAGTTCATCCCGTGGAACGACTCGCCCTACGCCTACGAGCCGAAGGGCCTGGCCGGCCTGGTCCTGATCGCCCCGGACGGGACGTGCCCGGACGACTTGCCTATGCGGGCCTTCCGGTGGCTAAAGCGGGCGGCCGCCGCCCTGAACGAGTCGGCCCGCAACGGCGGGTCGTTCTTCGCCACCGTCACCCGCCTCGACGGCGCTTTCGGGTTCGGCGACTTGGACGCCGCCCGCGACCCCGTGCAGGGCGCGCTGGCCGGCCTCAGCAAGACCGCCTCGCACGAGTGGCCGCTGGTGAACTGCAAGGCCCTCGACCTCGACCCGGCGACGGCCCGCAACTTGGCCGGCCCGCTGGTGGACGAAATCCTGTTGGCCGGCCCGCTGGAAGTCGGCCTGACCGCCCAAGGGCGGTCCACGCTCGAACTCGTTGACCGGCCGCCGACGACTTCGGAGACGCCGCCGTTGCCGGACGGGGCCGTGATTGTCGTCTCCGGCGGCGCACGCGGGGTGACGGCCGAATCGCTGATGCCTTTGGTGCGGGCGGTCCGGCCCAAATTGGTGATCCTCGGCCGCACGCCGATGTCCGCGAATGAGCCGGAGTGGCTGGCGAAACTCGCGGACGAGGCCCAAATCAAGCAGGCGATCCTCGGCCGCCGCGAAAAGCCGGGCACGCCGCGCGAGATCAACGACGAGGTGAAGCGGCTGCTCGCCGAGCGTCAAGTCCGGCAAAACCTGCGCCGGTTAGCCGACGCCGGGGCGACGGTCCAGTACATCACGGCCGACGTGCAGAACGCCGGCGCGCTGTCGGCGGGGTTGTCGGACGTCCGCCGGACGTTCGGCCCCGTGTCGGCCGTCGTCCACGGCGCCGGCGTCCTCGCGGACCGCAAGATCGAAGACCTAACGGACGAGCAGTTTACTCAGGTATATTCCACGAAAGTCGTCGGCCTGAAAAACTTACTGCTGGCGACGGAAGACGACCCGCTGCGCGCCGTCGTGCTGTTTTCTTCTTCCACGGGGCGGTTCGGCCGGGCCGGCCAAGTGGCCTACGCGGCGGCCAACGAAGCGCTGAACAAGACGGCCCAACACCTGAAGCGGAAACACCCGAATTGCCGGGCCGTCGCCCTCAACTGGGGGCCGTGGGAGGGGGGCATGGTGACGCCCGCGCTCGCCAAAGTGTTCGCCGGCGAGGGCGTCGGCCTGATTCCTTACGCGGAAGGCGGCGACCTCTTGGCCGCCGAGTTGCAGAGCCCGGACCGCCCCGCCGAAGTCGTCGTAATCGCCCGGCCGCGGGCCGAGTCGGCGCCGGAGACGCCGAGCAAAATTGGCCAGGCCGCCCCGGAAATGACGGTAATTTTCGAGCGCACAGTGAGCCTGTTCGACCACCCCGTCCTGCGGTCGCACGTGTTGAACGACAAGGCGGTGTTGCCGTTGGCCATCCACTCCGAATGGCTGTCCCACGCCGCGATGCACGGCAACCCCGGCCGGCGCTACCACGGCTTCAACGACCTGCGCTTGTTCCAGCCGGTGAGCGTGGACGAGTTGAACCCCGTCCACATCCAAGCGCTGGCCGGCAAGGCCGTCGCGACGGCCGCGGGGTTCGTGGTCCCCGTCGAAATCCGCAGCCACAAGAACGACCGGGCCGTGACACACTCGCGGGCCGATGTCCTGCTCGTGGATCACTTGCCGGCGGGCGAGATGGTCGCCGAGTTGCCCGAGACCGGCCCGTACACGCACACGGCCGACGAGGCGTATGAATACTTCCTGTTCCACGGGCCGGAACTGCGGGCGCTGGAGCGCGTGGACGGCGTCTCCGAGGCGGGCCTGATTGCCTACGCCAAGGCGGCCCCGGAGCCGGTGTGCTGGATGGACCACCCGGTCCGCAACCACTGGCTCGGCGACCCGCTGGCGATGGACGCCGCGTTTCAAATGATGATCCTTTGGACCTCGCACCAACACCGCCGCGGCTCACTGCCGTGCTTCGTCGGCAAGTACCGCCAGTACCGGCGGGCCTTCCCGGCCGACGGCCTGCTGATTGCCCTGCGGGTGACGCGCGACAACGGCACGATGATCCGGGCCGACATCGACATGATCGACGGCGAGGGGCGGCTCGTGGCTCGTCTGATGAATGTCGAACACGTGATGGACGCGGCGCTGGCCGAAGCCTTCCGCAAGGGGCGGCTCAACCAACCGACGGGCCACGGCTCACGGGTCGGGGGCTGACGCCGCATGACATCACAAGAAAAGGTCGCCGTCGTCGGGTTCGGCGGCCTGTTCCCCGGTTGCTCATCCCTGGACGATTTCTGGCGGGCGGTCCGCGTCGGGGCCGACCTGTCCAGCGAGCCGCCCCCCGGCCGCTGGCCCGTCCCGCCCGAGCAAGTCTTCGACCCGCGCCCGGCCACGCCAGACCGCGTCCACTCGAAGCGGGCGTATTTCTTACGGCCATTCGCGGCTGACACGGCGGGCTTGGACGTTCGAGACCTGCCATTGGCGGACCTCGACCCGGTGTTCCACGTCGCCTTGCAAGTCTGCGCCAGCGCGTGGCGATCCGCCTCCAATCCGTCAACCGGCTCGGTCAACGGCGGCGTGATCCTCGGCAACATTGCCCTGCCTACCGAGAAGTCGAATGAACTTGCGCGAGAAGTCTTCGGCCCCGCGCTCGGGCTGCCTTCGCCCATTCAGCCAGTAAACCGCCTGAACCGGCACACGACCGGCCTGCCCGTCCACTTGGCGGCCAAGGCTCTCGGGTTCAAACAGGGCGGGTATGCCCTCGACGCGGCGTGCGCATCCTCGCTGTACGCGATCAAACTTGCGTGTGACGAGTTGCTGGCCGGCCGGGCCGACGTGATGCTCGCCGGCGGCATGTCCCGGCCGGACAGCCTGTACACGCAGATGGGCTTCACGCAACTGCGGGCGCTGACCGCCTCGGGGAAGTGTTCCCCGTTCGACGCGGCGGCCGACGGCCTGATGGTCGGCGAAGGCGGGGCGGCGTTCGTCCTCAAACGCCTGTCCGACGCGGTGCGGGACGGGGACGCGATCCACGGCGTCATCCACGCCGTCGGCCTGTCGAACGACATCGAGGGAAACGTTTTGCAGCCCGCGAGCGAGGGGCAACTGCGGGCGATGCGGGCCGCGTACCGCAAGGCGAATTGGACCCCCGGCGACGTGTCGCTCATCGAGTGCCACGCCACCGGCACACCGATTGGGGACGCGGTCGAGTTCGCCAGCCTGCGCGAGTTGTGGAAGGGCGAACGTGGCCGGGCGGTTGTCGGGGGCGTCAAGTCCACGGTCGGCCATTTGCTGACCGGAGCCGGGGCCGCGGCGTTGGCGAAAGTTCTCATGGCGATGAAGAACCGCACGCTGCCGCCGACCGCGAACTACCGGCGGCCGGCCGCGAAACTGGAGTACACCGGCGACCCGCTGCGTATTCTCTCGGCCGCCGAAGACTGGCCGAGCGCCGGCCCCCGCCGGGCGGCCGTCAGCGGCTTCGGCTTCGGCGGCATCAACGCCCACTTGCTGGTCGAGGAATGGGCCGGCGACACCCCCGGCCGGGTGTCCGTCAGCGTGCCGGCGAAGCCGCCGACCGGGAAGCTAGCCGTCGTCGGCGTCGCGTCCCGCCAGGCGAAAAGCATCGCGGAGATCGAGTTCCCGGTCCAGAAGTTCCGCATCCCGCCGACGGAAGTTCAGGAGATGTTGCCGCAGCAAACGGTCATGCTGCTGACGGCCGCCGAGGCGCTGGACGACTGCAAAACTTCTCCGGCCGACCACACCGCCGACGGCATCTTTATCGGCGTCACGCTCGATCCGAACACCACGAACTTTCACCTGCGATGGGCGAAGGGCTTCCAAGACCCGTCGCAGATGGACGCCGTCCACCCGCCGCTGACGGCCAACCGCACGATGGGCGCGCTGGCCAGCATCGCCCCGAGCCGGCTGGCCCGGTATTTGAGAGCAGGCGGCCCCAGCTTTGCCATCTGCGACGAACAAAACGGCGGCGTGCGCGCCTTGGCCCTCGCCGCGAACGCCCTTCTGCAAGGCGAGATCGACCGGGCCGTGGTCGGGGCCATCGACTTGGCCAGTGACCCGCGCCGAGGGGGGCCGGAAGACGGCTGCGCCGCCATCGTATTGAAGCGCCTCGAAGACGCGGAACGCGACGGCGACGCCGTCTCGGCCCTCTTCGGGCTGGAAGACATTTCGCCGACCCGCGACGACCGACCGGACCACGCGGCGGCCGACCTGCTCGAAGTCGTCAACATCTGCCGCTACTACCGCGACCCGATTGGCGTGATGAACGGCAAGCCGGCCTTCCGCATCCGCGACACGGACGAGGGGACGCGCACAGTCGCCGTCGCTGGCGGCGCCATCCGACTGACGGAACCGCCGCCGGCGAAGACAGCCCCGGCCGTGAAATTGAATACGGAACGGGACATCGGCTTGTTCTGCGTACAAGCGGAAACGCCCGACGCATTGCGGACGCGGCTTGGCGTCTTGGCAAAAACAACCGCCGCGACGGTTCGCGTGGCCGCTCTCGAATGCCATCAAAGCGAGCGGGGGGCGTCAGCCCCCTGTTGCCCAAGCCCACGAGTGGCTCAAGCCCAGGGGGCTAACGCCCCCCGCTCGCCGAATGCACAAGTGCGGTTGGCCTTCGTCGCCGAATCCCTTGCCGAAGTGCGGGAAGTCATCGCCGCGGCCGCCCGGCATTTACAAGAGACGCCCGACCGGCCGAACCGGGACCGTTTCTGGTACTCCCCCGCCCCGCCCGGCGGAGAAGTCGCCTTTGTGTACCCAGGGTCCGGCAACCACTTCGCGGACATGGGCCGGGAACTCGGCGTGTTGTTCCCCGGCGTGTTACAGGCCCAGCAGGACCGGCACGAACTGCTGCGGAGCCAGTTCCACGCGGACGCGGTTTGGGGCGTCGATTCTCTCGACGCGCTGACGCCGCGAGACTTGATCTTCGCCCAGGTGTCGCTCGGGACGCTGGTGTGCGACATCCTGCGGGCGTTCGGCATTCACCCGAACGCGGCCGTCGGCTACAGCTTGGGCGAGTCGGCCAGCATGTACGGCACCGGGGCGTGGCAGACGCGGGACGAGATGTTCCGGCGGATGCAACGGTCCTCGCTATTCACGACGGACCTCGCCGGCCCGTGCGACGCGGCCCGCCGACAGTGGAACCTAGGTGACGGCGAACAAGTCGATTGGGCGATTCGCGTCGTCCCGCTCGCCGCCGAGGCAGTGCGGGCGGCGATCCCGGCCGGCGCGCGGGCGTATGTTCTGATCGTCAACACGCCGGACGAGTGCGTGATCGGCGGCCAGCGGGCGGCCGTGGACGCCTTGCTGCAAGCCCTCGGCAACCCGCCGAGCATCGCGGTCTCCGGCGTGACGACGGCCCACTGCGAAGTCGCCCTGCCGGTGTACGAGCCGTACCGGGCCATCCACCTGTTGCCGACCACCCCGCCGGCGGGCGTGCGCTTCTACAGCGGGGCCGAAGGGCGGGCGTATGAGTTGACGGCCGACAGCGCCGCCGACGCCATCACGGCCGCCGTGCTGAACACCATCGACTTCCCGAAAACCGTCCGGGCCGCCTACGCGGACGGCGTGCGCGTCTTCCTCGAAGTCGGCCCCGGCGCGTCCTGCACGCGCATGATCGGCGCCATCCTCGGGGACCGACCGCACGTGGCGAAGGCCGCGTGCGTCGCCCGCCAAGACCCGCTGACGGTGCTGCTCAATCTGTTGGCCGCGGCGTTTGTCGAGGGGGTCGATGTGGACTTGACACCACTCAAGCCAGACGCCGTGAAGACCGCCGGCCCGACGATGCGTCTACCGGTGGGCTATCGGCCCACCCTGAAGACCCCCTTTCCCGCAAAACCCGGAGCGCCCGCCGGGAGCGCCGACGTCCTCGTCGGCCCTTCCGGCGAAGGGGACACCGAGCCGACGTGGCTGTCGGCGCTCCCGGCGGGAAACCGTCTCCATCCCATAGCCATGCCGCATTCCGATTCCGCATTCGTGGCGTTGGCGAACCACCAGACGGTCATCGCCCAAGCGCACGATGCTTTTCTGCGGTTTGACACGGCCGCCCAGCGGGCATTCGCCGACACGGTGAACCGGCAAACAGCCCTCCTGCAACTGATGGCGGGCGGGTTCGTCGTCGCCGACCGGCCGATCACGATGCGGGCGACTGACGAGGTTCCGCGGTCACTTACCAAAGAAGAATGTTTCGAGTTCGCCCGCGGCCGGATCGGGGCGGTCCTGGGAAGCAAGTTCGCCGAGATTGATACCTTCCCGACGCGGGTTCGGCTGCCGGACGGCCCGCTCATGCTCGTGGATCGCATCCTGAGTATCGAGGGAGAACCACGGTCGCTGACGCACGGCCGGGTCGTCACGGAACACGACGTGACGGCCGACCGCTGGTACTTGGACGCCGGCCGCATCCCCACTTGTGTGGCGGTCGAGTCCGGGCAGGCCGACCTGTTCCTGGCCGGGTTTCTCGGCATCGACTTCAAGACGCGCGGGCTGGCGTGCTACCGCTTGTTGGACGCCACCGTGACGTTCCACGGGCCGCTGCCGGTGGTCGGTGAGACGATCCGGTACGACATCCATGTGGACAGCTTTTTCCGGCAGGGGGACACGTACCTCTTCCGCTTCCACTTTGAATGCACGGTCAACGGCCGGCCGCTCATGAGCATGCGCGAGGGCTGCGCCGGGTTCTTCTCCAACGCGGAGTTGGCCGGCGGCAAGGGGATCATCCACACGGCGCTGGACAAGAAGCCCGTGCCCGGTAAGTCGCCCGCCGATTGGGCGCCGCCCGTGCCGCTGGAAGCCGAATCCTTGACGGCCGTTCAAGTGGACGCCTTACGGGCCGGCGACTTGGCCGCGGCGTTTGGGGACGCCTTCGCGTCTCTGAACGTGCGGAACCCGATGCGGCTCCCCGGCGGGATGATGAAACTCGTCCACCGCATCGAGCGCATTACGCCCGGCGGCGGCAAGTACGGCCTCGGCCAGATTCGCGGCCAGGCCGACATTCACCCGGACGACTGGTTCCTGACGTGCCACTTCGTGGACGATCAAGTGATGCCGGGCACGCTCATGTACGAGTGCTGCCTGCACACGCTGCGCGTGTTGCTGATGCGCATGGGCTTCGTCGGCGAAACGGGCGAAGTGGTGTGCGAGCCGGTGCCCGGCGTCACCAGTCGGCTCAAGTGCCGCGGGCAGGTGATCGCGTCTAACAAGCTCGTCACTTACGAGGTCTCGTTGAAGGAAATCGGCTTCGAGCCGAGCGCCTACGTCCTGTGCGACGCTCTCATGTACGCGGACGGCAAGCCGATCGTGGAAATCACGAACATGTCCCTGCGGATGTCCGGGCTAACCCGCGAGAAGTTCGACGCGGTGTGGGCAGAGGCAAATCAGCCGAAGAAGCCGCTCTTCGACAACGCCTCCATCCTCGCCTTCGCCGTCGGCAAGCCGTCGAAGGCGTTCGGGGACAAGTACAAAGTGTTCGATTCCGAGCGCGTGATCGCCCGGTTGCCCGGCCCGCCGTACAAGTTTTTGGACCGCGTCACCAGCATCAAGAACTGCACGCCGTGGGTCCACGCGGCCGGCGGGGAGATCGTCACGGAGTACGACGTGTCGCCCGACGAGTGGTACTTCGCGGCCAACCGCTGCGACAAGATGCCGTTCTCCGTGCTGCTCGAAGTGGCGTTGCAGCCGTGCGGGTGGCTGGCCGCGTACCTCGGGTCGGCCCTCACCAGCCCGGTCGATATTTCGTTCCGCAACCTCGGCGGGTCGGCCACGCAGTTCGCGGAAGTTCACCCGGACGCCGGGACGTTGGCGACCAAGGTGAAGATCACCAACGTCTCTTCGTCCGGCGGCATGATTATCCAGCATTACGACTATGAGGTGACGAACCGCGGCAAATCCGTCTACAAGGGGAATACATACTTCGGATTCTTCGCAAAAGAGGCTTTGGCGAATCAAGTCGGCCTCAAGGACACTCCATTGATGGTCCCCGGCCCTGTCGAGTTGGCCGGGTGGAGTGGGCCGGTGCCGTGTGACGCCCCCTTCCCGGACCCGATGCTCAAGATGGTTGACCGCGTCGAATGGCTGACGGACAAAGGCGGTCCGGCGAACGTGGGGACGGTCGCCGGGCGGGCGAAGGTGAACCCGGCGGCGTGGTTCTTCAAGGCCCACTTCCGCCAAGACCCGGTGTGGCCGGGGTCGCTCGGGCTGGAGTCGATGGTCCAACTGATGAAGGTCTTCGCCCACCGCCGGTGGGGGACGCCGCCGGGCGGTTGGCAGGCCGTGGCGCTGAACCAGCCGCACCAGTGGGTGTACCGCGGGCAAATCCTGCCGACGGATTCCGAGGTGACGGTTCAGAGTTATGTCCGCGAGATTGACGATTCGACGCGTCTGTTGAAATGTGACGGGCTTTTGGGCGTTGACGGGCGTATCATTTACCAAATGAAGAACTTCACGCTGCAAGGCTGAAGGTGCTTCACCCTCCCCCGCCAGATTCACCCACCGGACCTCCATGCGATATTCCCGCGTCTACCTGGAATCCATCGGCTACGAGCTGGCCCCGGTCGTCGTATCGACCGCGGAGCTGGAACACCGGCTGGCGCCGATGTACAAGACGCTGAACATCGCCCACGGCCAACTGGAGACGCTCACCGGCATCAACGAGCGCCGGTGGTGGGAGAAGAACTTTCCGGTGTCCCAAGGCGCCACCCTTGCGGCCAAAAAGGCCCTCGCCAAAAGTTTCATCAAGCCGTCCGAAATTGACGTTCTGTTGTACACCGGCGTCTGCCGAGAGAACTTGGAGCCGGCGACGGCCTGCCGGGTCGCGTCCGAACTCGGCATCTCGTCCGACGCGGCCGTGTACGACCTGAGCAACGCCTGCCTCGGCATGATGAACGGCATCGTCGAGGTGGCCAACCGCATTCAGCTCGGCCAGGCCCGCGCGGGGCTGGTCGTCTCCTGCGAGACGGCCCGCGAAATCAACGAAGTGATGATCGACCAGATGGTCTACAACAAGAACATGGACACGTTCCGCCAGGGGCTGGCGACGCTCACCGGCGGGTCCGGGGCGGCGGCCGTCCTGGTCGTGGACGAGGAGCTGTCCAGCGAACGCCGGCGGCAACTGCTGGGCGGCGTGCAGAAGAACGCCCCGCAGCACCACCAACTGTGCCGCTGGGGCTGGGAGAGCATCGCCCCGACCGTGGACCGCATCATGAGCACGGAGCCGGCCTCGCTCGTGAAGACGGCCATTAACAAGGGCATGCGGCACGTCGTGACGCCGTTCATGTCCACGGACGCCGGGTCGGTCCTCAAGTACGGCGTGGACCTCGGGTTCAAGACGTGGGAGTCGTTCCTCACCAAGCTCGGCTGGGCGCGGGAGACGATGGACAAGGTGATCTGCCACCAGGTCGGCACGATGCACCGGGACACGATCATGAAAACGCTGGGCATCGCGCCCGGCAAAGACTTTTCGACGTTCGAGTTCCTCGGCAACATCGGGACGGTGTCCGTGCCGCTGACGGCCGCCCTCGCCGAGGAGCGGGGCCACCTGAAGCCCGGCGACCAAGTGGGGTTCATGGGGATCGGCAGCGGCCTGAACTGCATGATGCTGGGGCTTCGGTGGTGAAAAACCCGTACCCGTTCGTCTCCCACTTCATCGACCGCGGCGGCCTCCGCCAGCACTATCTGGACGTCGGCTCCGGCGAGCCGGCCCTGATGGTCCACGGCAACCCCACGTGGTCGTACTACTACCGCAACCTCGTCTCCGTCCTGTCGCCGCGGTTCCGGTGCGTCGTCCCGGACCACATCGGCTGCGGCCTGTCCGACAAGCCGGCCGTCGGCGAGTACGGCTTCCGCCTCCGCGACCGCGTGGACGACTTGACCGCCCTGATGAAGTCGCTAAACGTCGCCGAGCCGGTGACGCTTGTGGTCCACGACTGGGGCGGCATGATCGGCTTGGCGTGGGCGATGGAAAACAACGTCCCCATCAAGCGGCTGGTGATCTTCAACACCGGCGGGTTCCCCCTGCCCCAATCGAAGCCGTTCCCGTGGCGTCTGTGGCTCGGCCGCAACACGCGGTTCGGGGCGTGGCTGATCCGCCGGCACAACGCCTTCGTCCGGCACGCGGCCAACGTCGGCGTGAAGCGCGGGCCGATGCCTGCCGACGTGCGTGCGTGGTATGTGAAGCCCTACGAGAAGCCGGAAGACCGCACCTCGGTCGTGAAGTTCGTGCAGACGATCCCGCTGAAGCAAGGCGACGAGGGGTACGACATCGTGAAGGCCGTCGGCGAATCGCTCGACCGCTACCGCCAGGTGCCGACGCTGATTTGTTGGGGCATGAAGGACTTCGTGTTCGACCGGCACTTCCTCGCGGAGTGGGAGCGCCGGCTGCCGCAAGCGGAGGTGCGCCGCTTCCCGGACTGCGGGCACTACATTTTGGAAGACGGGGCTGCGGAAATCCTGCCACTCGTGTCGCAGTTCATGGACCGCAATCCATGACCGCCGCCCCGGTCAACGTCGCCGCGCACCTTTCGCTGATGGCCGCCCGCGAGCCGGCCCGCCCGGCCGTCATCCTTCCCCGCTTCGCCGCCGACGGCTCCGTCCGCACGGAGCAGATGACCTTCCGCGAACTCGACGAGGATAGCGGGCACATCGCCCACGGTCTCCAGTCGCTGGGTATAACCGCCAGTATGCGGACGGCCTTGATGGTCCCCCCCTCGCTCGACTTTTTCTCGCTCACCTTCGCCCTGTTCAAGCTCGGGGCCGTGCCGGTGTTGATCGACCCCGGCATGGGGATTCGCAACCTCGGCGTCTGCCTTGGAGAAGCGGAACCCGAGGCGTTCATCGGCATCCCGAAGGCTCACCTCGCCCGCCGCGTGTTGGGCTGGGGCCGGAAGACGATTCGGCACACGGTCACGACGGGTTCCCGCTTCTTCGGCGGCAGGCATTCATTGCGAAAGGTGCGATCCGTCGGCCGTCAACTCGGACCGCTTACGGTCGCGGATTCCGCGCCGGATGACATGGCCGCAATTCTGTTTACCAGCGGTAGCACCGGCATCGCCAAAGGAGTTGTCTACCGACACCGCATCTTCGCCGCCCAGGTGGAACTGTTGAAAGCGGTCTACGGCATCCAGCCCGGCGAGATCGACCTCTGCACGTTCCCCCTGTTCGCCCTCTTCGCCCCGGCCTTGGGCATGACGGCCGTCATCCCGGAGATGGACCCGCGCAAGCCGGCCGAGGTGGACGCCAAGAAAATCGTCGCCGCCGTGCATCATTTTCAAGTGACCAACATGTTCGGCTCACCAGCGCTCATCAACCGCGTCGGCCGGTACGCGCTTGAGCATGACGTGAAACTGCCGACCGTGCGCAGAGTGATTTCGGCCGGCGCCCCGGTCCCTGCTAGTGTAATCGAGCGGTTCACGAAGACGCTGAACCCGGGGGTGCAAGTCTTCACCCCCTACGGGGCGACGGAATCTCTGCCCGTGGCCAACATCGGCAGCGACACGATTTTGAACGAGACAAGGGCCAAGACGGACATCGGGAAAGGCGTGTGCGTCGGATTTCCCGTGCCGGGGATGACCGTCCGCATCGTGCGGATTTCCGACGGGCCGATGCCGACGTTCACGGACGCGGATTGCTTGCCGGCAGGCGAAATCGGGGAGATCGCCGTCAACGGCCCGGTGGTCACGGAAGAGTATTTCGGCCGGCCGTCGGCGACCGCGTTGGCGAAGATGCGGGACGGCGACGGGAAGTTGTGGCACCGCATGGGGGACGTTGGCTATTGCGACGAGCAGGGACGGATTTGGTTCTGCGGGCGGAAGTCTCACCGCGTTGTGATTAGTGGAAGCGATCAGTGGGCAAAGACCCCCCCCTGCCCCCCCTTTCCAAGGGGGGGAGAAGAAAAACCGGACACCGTCGATGGCTATAGCGGCGGGATAGTGGCTGATTTTCTCCCCCCCTTGGCAAGGGGGGGCGGGGGGGGGTCGAACCCGCCAGAGACTTGCAACTATGAAATTGACCGAAAAGCAGCTGACCCGGAAACGCTCTTCACCATCCCCGTTGAAGCGATTTTCAACACACACCCGGACGTTTTCCGATCAGCTCTGGTTGCCGTTAAGCACCGAGGTTTCGTCGGTCAGGACGACATCACACTACCGACAATTTGCGTCGAACTCGAACCCGGCGTGAATGCGAGTCGATGGCCTGAGATTCAAGAACAACTAAAGCGACTCGCCCAACAATTTGACCACACGCGGAAAATCGTTTTCATTCTCCGTCACCCCAAATTCCCAGTGGACATCCGCCACAACGCCAAAATCTTCCGCGAGAAGTTAGCGGTATGGGCTACGGGCCAATTTAAGGAGGGGCCGCGATGACCGCCCTCGTCACCGGCGGGGGCGGGTTTCTCGGCTTCGCCGTCGTGAAGTTGTTGCGAGGACACGGCTACGCCGTCCGCAGTTACTCGCGGCAGCGGTACGCGAAACTGGACACTCTCGGCGTTGAGCAGCATTCTGGCGACTTGACCGATTTGCCGGCCCTTCAAACGGCAGTCGCTGGCTGCGACACCGTGTTCCATGTCGCGGCCAAGGCGGGCGTGTGGGGGCCGTGGCGGGACTATTACGCCACCAACGTCACCGGGACACGGAACGTCCTTGCCGCTTGTCGGTCCGCGGGCGTCCCCAAACTCGTTTTCACCAGTTCGCCCAGCGTCACCTTTGCCGGGGAAGACCAAGAAGGCATTGATGAACGCGCACTCTACCCCTCCCAGTTCCTCGCCCATTATCCGCATACGAAGGCCATTGCCGAGCAAGCGGTGATGGCGGCCAACTCGCCGACGTTGGCCACGGTCTCGCTCCGGCCGCATTTGATCTGGGGGCCGGACGACCCGCACCTGATCCCGCGACTCATCGAGCGGGCCAAGGCCGGCAAACTTCGCCGCATCGGCCACGCATCGAAACTCGTCGATACGACGTTCGTGGACAACGCGGCGACGGCCCACGTTCAAGCCGCCGAGAAATTGGCCCCCGGCTCCCCGCTGGCAGGCAAGGCGTATTTCATCTCCCAAGGCGAGCCGGAACCGTTGTGGGACTTCATCAACCGCGTGCTGACGACGGCCGGGCTGCATCCAGTAACCAAGACGATTTCCGCGCGAGTGGCCTACGCCGTCGGGGCGGTCCTCGAATCGGCTTACAAGCTCGCGGGGCGAAAGAACGAGCCGCCGACGACGCGGTTTGTCGCCCGGCAACTTTCGACCAGTCACTGGTTCGACCTGTCGGCGGCCAAGCAGGATTTCGGCTACTCGCCGGGCATTTCCACGGCGGATGGGTTCGAGCGCATGGGTGAATGGCTGAAATCACACGCGAAATAAGTGTCACTCATGAAGAATCCTGCTGGATTCCGATGATGTTTCGTGGTACATTCTAACTACCTGCCTACCGTGGCGTTCTGGCCACTCTCTCAGTTTGGGGATCGCGCATGCCCCGTTCGCGGACTTGTACCGACTTCGCCACCCAGCTTCGCCAGCCCGACCGCCGCAGTTTCGTCCGGGCCGGCGTCCTCGGCTCGATGGGCCTGAGCCTCGCGGACCTGTGCCGCGCGGACGTGGTCGCCCCGAGCAGTCAGAAGCGGCCCACCTCGGTCATCATCCTGTGGATGCGCGGCGGGCCTTCTCAACTCGACATGTGGGACCCGAAGCCGGACGCCCCGGCGGACTTCCGCGGCGAGTTCGGGTCCGTGGCCACGTCGGTCGGCGGCGTCCGCATGACCGACCTGCTGCCGATGTCTGCCAAGGCGATGAACAAGTATGCCCTCATTCGCAGCCTGTTCCACCATGACGCCGGGCACTCGACCGGCGACCAGATTTGCTTCACCGGGTACAACTCCGGCCCGACGCCGGACGAGAACATCCACCCGAGTTGCGGCTCCGTCGTCTCCAAGCAGCTCGGGCACACCGTCCCGGACATGCCGCCGTATGTGGTCATCCCGCGCAACCTGCCCGGGACCGGGCCGGCCTACCTAGGCGTTGCCCACAAGGCGTTCGAGACGCAGGCCGACCCGGCGAACACGGGCCCGTTCAAGGTGCCGAACTTTGAACTTCCCGTCGGCGTTACGCTCAACCAAGTCGGCGACCGAAAGGGTTTGCTGAAGAACTTCGACGCCCTGCGCCGCGACGTGGACGGCAGCGGCCAGTTCGACGCGATGGACGGCCACCAGCGCAAGGCGTGGGACATCCTGACCTCGGCCAAAGCCCGCGACGCCTTCGACCTCGACCGCGAGCCGATGGCCGTCCGCGAGCGGTACGGCTTCATGCCCGCCTTCGACCCCGGGGCGTCCAACCGCTGCGGGTGCCCGGCGTGGAGCCAGCGCATCTTGCTCGCCCGCCGCCTGGTGGAAGCCGGCGTCCGCCTGGTCACGGTCGATGTGCGCTGGTGGGACACGCACGTAAAGGGCTTTGAATCGCTGAAGAACGGCTTCCTCGCCCGCTGGGACAAGGCGTATACGGCCCTCATCGAAGACTTGGAAGTCCGCGGCCTCGCCGACACGACGATGGTGTTGGCGTGGGGCGAATTCGGCCGGACGCCAAAGGTGAACAACGACGCCGGCCGGGACCACTACCCCGGCGTGTTCAGCGCGGCCATGTACGGCGGCGGCATCCGCGGCGGCACGGTGGTCGGGGCGTCCGACGAGAAGGCGGCCTTCCCCAAGACGAACCCGAAGACGCCGCAAGACGTGCTAGCCACGGTGTACCGCCACTTGGGCGTGGACGTGAACGCCGATTACATGAACAACGGGCGGCCAATCCGCGTCTTGCCGAGCGGGAAGCCGATCGACGAGTTGTTTTCCTAAGGCGAGCGGCAGGTCTTGATTTACCTGCCGCTCGGTTTGATCGTGATGTCGTACTTGCGAAGCGTCGGGGAACGCTCCAACCGCGCCTCGTAC
>JAYTTY010000542.1:0-3910 GCA_043744795.1 Zavarzinella sp.
CCGGCCGAAGTCGAAGTTCCCGAAACGCAAGCCGGCCGGAGGCGCTACGCCGGGGTAGAACTCAAGTGCCATTGGGCGGGACGCCGGTCCCACCGCAACACGGAAACTGAAACTTCTCTAACCACTCACGGCGCCAACTGGGCCGGGACCGGGTTGGCGGCCGCCGCCCCGAAGAACCAACTCACCCTCAGGCCGACCTGGTACTCGAAGAACTTGTTCGACCCGCTCGAAAGCGGCACCACCACGGAGGACGAGACCAACAGGTTATTGGCCAAGTAGGCCGCCATGCCGGTCGTGAGGTTCACCTCGTCATAGCGGTTGTTCGTCGGGGCGAGGGAGAGGCTGCCGGCCCGCACGGTGGCATTGTCGCCGATGGCCGTGTTGTAGTGCAGTTCCACGAACGGCGACAGGGCTTGGATGAAGCCGGTCCCCGAGCCGTAGGGGATCAGCCAGTAGCCGACCTGCGTGTCGAGGGCCAGCACGGACTGGTCGCGGAGCGACCCGATGCGGCGCTGGCCGGCGCCGTCGAAATTCGCCAGCACCGGGCTGCCCGTCGTGTCATAGGTGACGGACGCCCAGTTCTGCCAGAAGAACCGCGACCCCGGGGCGGCGTAAATTGCCGCGACGAATGGGACGACGTTCCACGACTCGTTCTTGATCCGCACAAACTCCCCGCCGTCGGCGGACTTCACCACGGCGTCCGGGGACGTGGGGATCGCCAGCCCCAAGCCGCCCGAGAGGGACAGGCCTTCCTCAGCGTAAACCAGAGCCTTGAGGGCGGTGAAGATGTTCCCGAAGACTGTGTCTCGGCCGGTGAGGCCGTCCGCGGAACTGACGGCGCTCAGGGTCGCGGCAAACGGGAACTGCACTTCGACCGACGCCAACTGGTCGAAGAACGTGGCCTCGAAGCCCGGGGCGAAGCGGGTCACGTCCGCCCCGCCGGCGAGCAGTCGCGTGTTCGAGAAGTAGTCCGTGTTGAAGAAGACGCGGTCGCGCGGCAGGGGGTTGTTGTCCTCGGAAATTTTGGTGCGCCCGACCACGCCGCCGCCGGCGGGCGTCGCCACGTCGAGTTGCGAGAAGCGGTCGTACTGGTAGAAGAGTTGGGCGACGCCGGGCACGATCACGGCCCCCGTTGACCCCTCGGTGACCGGCGTCGTGTACACCAGTTTGGAGCCGTTCGGGGAAAAGAGGGTCACGCCGGCCGGGCCGTACAGCTTGGTGAAGACGCCATCGACCGCCGCCCGGTACGCGGCGTTGTCCAAGATCGGAATCGTCGTCGTGCGCGGGGAGGCCGGACTCTTTACCGGCCGCACTTGGTTGTGAAACGTCCCGTACGGCTCCGCGCTCGTGAATTGCGGGGAGGCGCCGGGGTAGGTGGCCACCGGGCGGCCCGCGCCGAGGACGACGATGCCGCCGCCGGCCCCGGGGCCGTAGTTGACGGACAGCCGCTGCTTGTCCGGCGTGTTTTGCGCCCCGAGCGTGTTGTCCGTCACCTGCGACAGCGCGTTCAGCCGCCCCAAAAACACGTTTAAGCGATAGCGGTTCCCGCCGAAGGCGTCCCCATACATGTTCGGGGCGTGCGTCGTGCTCTCGCCCGTGCGGGACGCCCCCGCCCCGCCGCCGGCGGCCAGCAGGTCGAGAATGGGCGGCTCCGGCTCCTTCGGGTCGGCCTTCTTCGGCTCGGCCTTGGGGCCGCCTTTCGGCTCGACCTTCGGCGCCTTCGGGCCGACGGCGTCTTTTTTCGGCTCCTGGGCGCGCGACCACCCCGCGACTGAGGCCGCGAGGCCGATCACCGAAACCAATTTGTACGGCAGTCCCGCCATGTCGGAATATCCCGGTCGTGCGCCGTGGAACGGTTCAACCGATACTATCGGCCGCGCGGGCGGGCGAAACTTGGTGAAACATCGGACGGCAACGGAAACGATTTGGCAACGTGGGGAAGGGCATTGGCTTGGGCAACGCCGTGACGGTTCTCTCAGTACGTCAGCACCATTTCCACGAAGGCCGCCGCGAGGGGGCCGCGGTGGTCGCGGAGGCGGTCGTACAGTTGGCGGAAGCCGTTGGCCGGTAGCAAAGTGGAGACGCCGAACAGAAAAATCACGTTGTTGCTTAAGAGGGGCCGGTACTCGATGCCCGTGCTGATGTCCGCGCCGATCTCGCGGTCCATCTGGTTCTGGAAGATGAACTGCTCCAACACGTTCGTCTTGTCGAACCACAGGAAATTCACGTTGCTGATCGACCGCAGTTTCGGCGTCAGGTCCAGGTCCAGCCCGGCGTTGACCAGCCACAGGCCGGGGTTCACGAAATTGCTTTGCCCCTGAATTTTGCTGGAGCGCAGGTCGGGCACCAAGCTGTTGCGCTGCGACACGTTCACGCCGAAGAGCGGAATTTGCTGGCGCTGCCAGAAACTGAACTCCCCGCCCGCGAAGGCCGGGTTGTCCAAAATCGTGTCGAACCCGGTGGCAACGCTGTTGTTGATCTTGCCGTCCCCGGAGGAGTAAAAGCCGGAGAGGCGGAAGCGCGCCCAGTCGCGGTCGTAGGAGAGTTCGGCGGCGGCCATCTGGGCGCTGATGCGCTGGTCCCGCCCGGCCAACGGGTTTAGGCTGTCGTGGCCGAGAACCCAGTAGGCCGCGTGCGAGACGTTGATGCGGTCGATGTGCCCGTCCCCGGCCGCCCCCAAGTAAACGGCTTGCACCCGGTGCGGTTGGAACACGCCGGCCGGGTCGGGCCGCACGAGGAACTTGTTGCGATCATACCGGAAGTCGGGGCCGTCTTCGTTGTAGTGGACGCTGGCCGAGGCCGTGTACCCAGGGAACACGAAGTCTTGGTAGTAGTAGTTGGCGACGGCGACGGTCTGGTTGCGAAACTCGAACGAGTTGAGCGCGCTGTTCGTGTCCTTTTCCAACTGCCGGAAGACGGCGAGGTTGAACTGCTCCCGGTTCGCGGAGCCGGTCCCGAACAGGCGCACGCCGAAGTTCGTGTCGCTGAAAATAAACCCGCGGAAGTCGCTGGTGAACGGCTGCGCCCCGGCCCGCACGGAGACGACGTCGTACTGCGGGCTGGTGTCCGCGAGTTTCAGTTCGCCGAACCACTCTTGCAGTGTCACCCACCCGCGGTTGCGGGTCAGGCCGTCGCGCACGTCCGGGCTGACGACGCCCAGTTCTTGCGCCGCCAAGTATTGGTCGTTCACGGCCGCGGTGACTTTCACCCGCCAGTCCGGCGGCTTAAACGCCGCGTCCCCCTGGAACAGGTCGGCCGACGCGAGGAACAACTGGTTGTACACGAACTGCCCGCTCTTGCCGAAGAACTCCCGCGGGCCGTCCCCCTGCGTACTCTCGAACGGCGTGGTGGCCGTCGGCAACTGCCGATACTCGAAGAGCGACGACGACGTGCCCGTCAGGTTCAGGAAGATGTTCTGCCCGAGAATCGGGTAGTCCCCCTTCAGCACGTTCTGGTTGTACGGGTCCGCGGCCTCGCCCGTCTTGTACGGGTAATCGACGCCGGCCGGGAAGCCTTGGCCGTAGCGGTCCCACGGCGGGAAGCCGATGCGCCAGCGGTCTTCCACGGTCTGGAATTCCGCGTTGCGGCCCGAGCGATTTTGAACGCGGCTCGGACCCGCGTACCCCAACGGCGGGTCCACGGGCGTGTCCGGCTCGCCGGGCGGCGGCAGGTTTTTCAGCAATTCGGGGAACGGTTCGAGCGGCCGGTTCAACGCCGGCGGCCGGTCCGCGGCGGGTTCTTCGGCCTGGAGCGATGTGGGGAGCAGACTTAGCGCGACGACGAGCAATGGAAGTCGGCGGCGGGTGAAGACCCCCCCCGGCCCCCCCTTGCCAAGGGGGGGAGGAAATTCGGCCGCTGAATGAGGCTGAAGCGGCCGCGCGTGGACGTTCTTTCTCCCCCCCTTGGCAAG
>JAYTTY010000543.1:0-3898 GCA_043744795.1 Zavarzinella sp.
ATTATGATTTGTCTTCTTGGCGTCATGGCGCCTTGGCGGTTAAAAATGGGCGTCGATTCAAACCACGTCGATCACGACGCACGACACGTTGTCCCGCGAGCCGGATTCCAAGGCCAGTTGCACCAACCCGTCGGCGCAGGATTGGGCTTCGGGTTGGCCCCCGCAGAACTGGAGCAGCTTGTCGTCGGTGACGACGCCGTGCAGGCCGTCCGTGCAGAGGAGGAAGCGGTCGCCGGCTTGGATCGGGACCACGGCCACGTCCGGGCCGTCGCCGACTTCCTTGCTGCCGAGGTACTTCCACAACACGTTGCGGAACTTGTGGTCCTTCGCCTCGGCGGCCGAGATCGTCTTGGCTTCGACCAAGGCTTGGGCCAGCGAGTGGTCAACCGTCAGTTGCGTGATCTTGCGGCCGCGGATCAGGTACACCCGGCTGTCGCCGACGCCGGTGACGTACATTTCGCCGCCCTTGCGCCACACGGCCGAGACGACCGTGGTGCCCATGTTCTTCATTTCCTTGTCCAACTGGCCCATGGCGATGATTTCTTCGTTCGCCTGAACAATGGACCGGCGGATCATCACCTTGGCGGCCTCGGCGTTGACGCCGGCCGTCAAGGTCTTGCGGAGTTCGCGGGGGATGATCTCCACCGCCCGCTTGCTGGCGATTTCCCCGGCCGCCTGCCCGCCCATGCCGTCGGCCACGACGGCGACGGACAGGCCCGTGTCCGGGAAGGTCTTCACCTCGACGGAGTCCTCGTTGTTCTCCCGGTAATTGCCGAGATTGGTGCTCTTGCCGATGTTCAGTGACAATGCCATGGGAACTCTCGCGCTGGCCGGCCGGATGACGTGTGACGCATCGCGGCGTGTCCGCCGCCGACGCAATCCGCTCAATTGATTTAGCTTAACTAATATACCGTTCCGGGGGGGCCGCGCCAAATTTCCGGGGAAATGGTTTTCCGGGGCGGGGCGCGGCGCATTCGGCACAACCGGCACGCCGGGCAGGGGAAGAAAACGGGATGAAGGCTCTCGACACCGCCCGCGTGGCCTTGGTCCACGATTGGCTCACCGGGATGCGCGGCGGGGAGAAGTGCCTGGAGGCCCTGTGCCGGCGCTTCCCGGCCGCCAAGTTGTACACGCTCTTGCACGCCAAAGGGGCCTTGTCCCCGGCCATCGAGGGGATGGCGATCCGCCCGAGTTGGCTGAATCGTATCCCCGGCATCGTGAGCCATTACCGCTACACGTTGCCGCTGATGCCCTTCGCCGCCAACTGGCCGATCAACAACTGTGACCTGCTGGTGAGCTTCAGCCACGCCGTCGCCAAGGCGGCCACGCCGCCGCCGGGAGCGCCGCACGTCTGCTACTGCTTCACGCCGATGCGGTACGCCTGGCACATGCGCGAGTCGTATTTCGCCGGCCGCCTCGGCGGGCTGAAGTCTCTCGCCGTCAACAGACTGCTGGCCGCCATCCGCGAGTGGGACCGCCGCACCGCCGGCCGCGTGACGCACTTCGTCGCCATCAGCAAGACGATTCAAGGCCGCATCCGCGAGAGCTACGGCCGGGACAGCGTCATCATCTACCCGCCCGTAGACACCGACTTCTACACCCCCGACCCGGCCGTGCCGCGGGAGGACTATTACCTGATCCTCTCCGCGTTCGCCCCGTACAAGCGTGTGGACTTGGCCATCGAGGCGTGCCGCAAACTCGGCAAGCGCCTCGTCATCATCGGCAGCGGCCAAGACGCCGCCCGCCTCAAGGCGATGGCCGGCCCGGCTGCCGAGTTCCTCGGGTGGAAGCCTAACGAGGATCTCCGCTCCCACTTGCGCCGGTGCCGGGCGTTGCTCTTCCCCGGCGAAGAAGACTTCGGCATCGTCCCCGTGGAAGCCAACGCCTGCGGCACGCCCGTGATCGCTTATGCCAAGGGCGGGGCCACGGAGACGATCACGCCGTGGGGAGAAGAAAAGCCGACCGGGTTTTGGTTCCAGGAGCAGACGGTGGAATCGGTGGTCGCCGCCATCGAGACGTGCGAACGGGAACACGGGAACTTGAAGGTGGAAGACGCGCGTGAGAAGGCGCTGACGTTCGACAAGCGGCGGTACGAGAGCGAGTTGCTGGGGTACTTGGAGAGGGTGTTGAGTGAGAAGAAAAGACCTTTTTAGCCACGGATCGAACACGGACAAAACACGGATAAAGGCACAAACCAAAATCAGAAGACGGATGAAAAACGGATTGGCACAGAACCAAAACACTGGGAACATTGGACATGGCTACCGAGCAAGCGGCCGTCGAACTTTGGCATAAAGACCTCACCGGGGAAATCATCGGGGCCGCGTTCGAGGTTCATCGTGTCTTGGGGTACGGATTTTTGGAGGGAGTCTACAAGAGGGCCATGCAGGTCGAATTGCACCGGCGGGGGGTGACCGCCGCCATCGAGCCTGAAATCCGGGTGACGTACAAGGGCGAAGACGTTGGCTTCTACAAAGCCGACTTGTGGGTCGGTGACGCGGTGATGGTAGAACTCAAGGCCGCCCGGGAATACTGCCCCGACAACGAGCCGCAACTCTTGAACGAGTTAAAAGGGTCGGGCGTGAAAGTCGGCCTGCTGATCAACTTCGGCCGTCACAAAGTGGAATTCAAGCGGATGGTCTTCTGACTCTTTTTCCGGTGCTGATCCGGTTTTCATCCGTCTTCCGATTTCGCTTTTGCCTTTATCCGTGCCGGTCCGTGTTCATCCGTGGCTAAAAAATGTCTTTTCTGTCCGGTGCTGATCCGGTTTTCATCCGTCTTCTGATTTCACCTTTTCCTGTATCCGTGCCGGCCCGTGTTCATCCGCGGCTAAAAAACTCTCCTCTTCACCGCCCCATAAAAAAAGGAAGCCCCCGGCAGGTCGCCGGGGGCTTCGAGAAACTGGCGGCAAGCTGACGCCGCTCGTCAGCAGCAATCAGGATTGCCGCACTTGTTTACCATAAATCACTTGACCACCTCCTTCGCAAAATGCCCCCCCGACGCCGTCCTTTGGTATTCAGACGTTGTCGAGCTTGCACCCGTTGCATTACGTTAATGCAACCCACACCCACATGGTAACAGCGGCCCCAAGCCCCACAATGGCGATTTGCCGAAATCCTCTCAATTTCCCCACTTAGACGTTGTCACCATCGTGAAATTATCTAGGGGCTTCGACGGTAAACTTCGCCGGCTCGCTCTTCAAGATGATCCCCTTCTTCCCCTCGGCGTCCGCGAGTTGGTAGGTCGCCGCCAGCGTGTAATCGCCGGGGGCGGTGAAGAACAATCTGCGCGAAGCGCCGCGGAAGCCGTCCGACAACCGAGCGATCGGCATGTCGTAAGTTTTGCCCGGTTCGATCTTCACCGGCTTGGGATTGCGGAATTCGGTGGTGACGGCCACGTTGGGCGCCAGCGTGACGACGCCGGGGCCGGTGAGTTCCAAGGCCAGCGTGTTCATGTCCCCGCCGAGGTAAATCTCCGTCGCCTCCGTCCCCGTGTTCGTGAATCGCAGCACGAAGTCCACGATCAGGGCGTCGGGCACGCCGACTTCCTTCTTGTCTTGGATGGCCTTCTGCGTCTCCTTCAACGCCTTCTCGAACTCGGCCGGCTTTTGGACGGGCCACGCATACGTCGCCTTCTTGGCGACCAGCTTCACGGTCACGGGCGGGTCGTCGGCGTTCACGGCGGAGACTCCGGCGGTGAGGAGGGAAAAGAGAATCAGCGGACGCATGAAGGGACTCCAATGAGAGGTGCGGCGGACAATGATAGTTTAGACGGGCGCCCAAGTCCGCGGCGGCCAAGCCCCGAAAGACATTCTTGGCCACGGATCGAACACGGACGAAACACGGATAAAGGCAAAGAGAAGAACTTCACCACAGAGGACACAGAGACCACAGAGGAA
>JAYTTY010000544.1:0-15450 GCA_043744795.1 Zavarzinella sp.
GGCCTCACGGGCCAAGGGGGTATCGAACTCACCCGCCGCAGGTCGCAATCGTCAGAGCCATTTATAGGCTCTGACGTAACATACCAGGGGGAGCAAGTGGGCGGGAGTCGTGGTCAATCGCTTTCGGTCTTCGTCGGTCTCTGGTTCCCCCTCTCCGCCGCGGAGAGGGGGTTAGGGGGTGAGGTTGCCTTTGGTGGGAGAATCCATTTGCTCACGGTGGGTGGTGTATGGTACATTCACTCATAACCGGACGCAAGAAGATTGCGCCGTCCCGCCGAAGAAGACGGGGAGTCCCCCTCCCCGCTCGCCAAAATACCGAGTCCTCCCATGCTCCGACTCTGGAACACCCGCGTTGCCGCCGACCGCATCGACCGCCGGGAGTTGATCCGCCTCGGCGGGCTTGGCATCACTGGGCTGACGCTCCCCGGCCTGCTGTCGGCGAATCCGGCCCCGGCGGCGGCGGCCAAGGGCAAGAGTTTCGGCAAGGCGAAGAACTGCATCATCCTTTACTTGTCCGGCGGGCCGGCGCAGCTCGACACGTTCGACCCGAAGCCGGACGCCGCGGAAGACATCCGCGGCGAGTTCAAGACGATCCAAACCAACGTCACCGGCGTCCGCTTCTCGGAGCTGCTGCCGCTCGCGGCGCAGTGGATGAACAAGTCGGCCCTCGTCCGCACCATGTCCCACGACCACAACGACCACGGCCGCGGCTCGTACTGGATGTTCACCGGCTACCCGTACCTCGGGTCCGTGAGTGATGTGAACTCGATGAGCCGGGCCGACATGCCGCACATGGGGTCGTGCCTCGCCAAGCTGGCCCCCGGCGCCGGGCCGATGTTCCCGTTCGCCATGGTGCCGCACCGCATGGACGTGGCCGGCGGCCGGCGCTCCGGGCAGTTCGCCGGCTCCCTCGGCGGCAAGTACGACCCGCTCTGGCCCGGCGGGAACCCGAACGACGACGGCTACAAGCTCGACAACCTCCCCCTCGTCCCCAACGAGAAGGAAGAAGTCTTCAAGCGCCGGCTCTCCCTCGTGGACCAGTTGAACCAGCAGCGGGCCGAGATGAACGACCTGGCCATGAGCCAGAGCATTCACCAAAGCCAAGCGAAGGCGCTGGACGTGATCTCGTCGGAGGCGGTGCGGAAGGCCGTCGATTTGTCGAAGGAAGACCCGAAGAACCGCGAGCGCTACGGCCGCAACACGTTCGGCCAATCGGTGTTCCTCGGCAAGCGCTTGCTCGACGCCGGCGCCCGACTAGTGCAGTGCAATTGGCAGCGGTCCCAAGGCAAGGACGGCTTCGCGTGGGACACGCACTGGAACAACTTCACGTCCCACAAGGAAGACTTGGTCCCGCCGTTCGACAAGGCGTTCAACGCCCTGATGACGGACCTCGACCGCTCCGGCAAACTGTCGGAGACCTTGGTGGTGGTGGCCGCCGAGTTCGGCCGGTCCCCGAAGATCACCCGCAGCAACATGGGCCGTGAACACTGGCCGGACTGCTACACCGTCCTGTTCGCCGGCGCCGGCATCCGACCCGGCGTCGTCCACGGCCAGTCGGACAAGAACGCGGCGTACCCCGCGTTGAACCCGACGACCCCGGCCGACTTCGTGGCGACGATCTACCACTGCTTGGGGATTGATCCCGCCGGGGAGATCCACGACCAGGGCGGCCGGCCGATCGCGCTGTCCAAGGGGGCGGTGATTGCGCCGATCTTGGCCTAAAGAGAAGAGTTTTTAGCCACGGATCAACACGGATCACCACGGATAAAGACGAGAGCCAAATCGAAAAGTAAGACGGATGAAAACCGGATAAACACCGTTTCAGTACGCGAGTCATTCAGCGTATTTGCCGTGTGAATCCGGTTTTCATCCGTCTTACTTTTCGATTTGGTCTTTATCCGTGGTGATCCGTGTTGATCCGTGGCTAAAAACTCTTCTCAATTCTCACGCCGCTTGCGCTGCAACTTCTTCGCCTCCCCCTCCTGCGCCTGCACCGCCTCGAACAACTTGCCCATCAACTCGTCGCGGGACCACTGCCCGTAGACGGCCGGCGGGATCGGCTTGCCGATCGACACGGCCAAGCACCGCTCGTCGGGGGGCGTGAACACGGGACACAGGCTGGGCCATTTCATGTGCCGGTTCCAGGTGTGGTACGTCCCGGCGATGCCGACGGGGATGAGGGGGCACTTCACCCGCTTCAGGAGCAGCAGCAGGCCGGGCTTGAACTCGCTCATGCGGCCGTCGTGGCTGCGCTCGCCTTCCGGGAACATGATGACGGCCTTGCCGCGTTCGAGGCGGTCAATCGTCGCCATGAGGCCTTCGCGGGAGAAGCCCTTGTACTCGATGGGGATGGCGTCGAGGCTGGTGATGAGGCCGCCGAGGCGCTTCTTGGCGAACAGCGACTTGCGGGCCATGTAGCTGATGTAGCGCGGCGCCGAGATGCCCACCATCGGCGGGTCGAGGAACGAGGCGTGGTTGGCCAGCAGAAGCGCCGGCCCACTCGTCGGCATGTTGGCCCGGCCGTTGGTCCGCAGGCTGGCGAACACCGACAGGAAGGCCCACGTCGAGGAGTAGGCCAAGTCGTACCACCGGCGGGCTACCCACGGGTGCATTTCGTCACTTCCTGTTCCAGGCGGTCCAGCACGGCCTCGGGCGTCAAGTCGTCCGTCACGATCACGATGGCGTCCTTCGGCTGCACCAGTGGGCCGACGCTGCGGGTCTTGTCGCGGTGGTCGCGGATTTCGATGTCCTTGGCGACGCTCTCCAGCGTCGCCGGGATGCCCTTGGCCGTCAGTTCCGCGAGCCGGCGCGCGGCCCGAACGACGACGCTGGCCGTCAGGTAAAACTTGCACGGCGAGTCGGAGAACACCACGCTCCCCTGGTCCCGCCCCTCGCACACCATCCGCCGGCCCATCGCGATTTGCCGCTGCCAGCCGACGAGGATCGCCCGCACATGCCCCTGGGCCGCGACGAGGCTCGACGCTTCCGACGCGGCCGGCGTGCGGATCGCCTCCGTGATGTCTTCCCCGTTCAGGGTCACTTTCCCCGGCGGCATCTCCAGCTTGCACTCGCTGAGGAACGGGACGACGCGCACCTCGTCCCCGAACGGGATGTCGGCCCGGTTCAGCGCGTACGCAATCGCCCGGTACATGGCCCCGGTGTCCAGGTACTCGAAGGCGAGTCGCCTCGCCAACCCCTTGGCGGCCGTGCTCTTGCCGGAGCCGGCCGGCCCGTCGATGGTTACGATCATTGGCAATTTGGAACTCACCGCGCCAGAGCTTCCCTCAGTTTAGAGTACGGCCCCGCCACGCCCACCCACGCCAGCAAGAACAGGACCAGCGGGACGGCGAACACGGCCAGCAGCCGCCAGTTTCTTTGACGGGCGGGCATGTCTCGGCCCATCACCTTCCACACGCGGAACAGGGACAGGATCACGCAGACGAGGAACGCCCAGCCGGCGAGCAGGACGTTGTCCCCGAGCCACCGGGCGAGGTCGAGGACGGCCCGCGGGAATGTCGGCAGTTGTAAGCCGTAATTTTGGAAGAGCCGGTCGAACCGCGGCAGGATCACCAGCCATTGGACGCCGGCCATCAGCCACGGGACGATGGCCAACACGGTCACGAGGAAGCGAGCGGAGCTGGACGGCATTGGGTTTCGCTTCCGAAGTGGTTTCGAAGCCGAGCGCGGCGTCGCGGTCATGTCTTGGCGAGCCATGAGGATGAGCGCGGACCGGTCATCACATCGTTGT
The DNA here is from genome assembly GCA_043744795.1 of Zavarzinella sp. Lineage (GTDB taxonomy): Bacteria > Planctomycetota > Planctomycetia > Gemmatales > Gemmataceae > Zavarzinella. The sequence continues at coordinate 3,749 of JAYTTY010000544.1, forward strand.
CATTGACAAATGATAGCGGATGAACGGTCAGCGCTGGCGCTCATGGCTCGCCAAGGCAACGACCGCGCGGTATCCTTCCCCTCACCTCCCCCGAGCATCTCAGACGGACCGCCATGTTCACCATCCGCATCTTCTGCGTGGCCGCCCTGCTGTCCGCCGCGTGGCCGCTCCGCGCCGATGACCGGACCCCGTTCCAGGAGTTCGTGGACGACTATTACGCCCAATACTTTCAGTGGGACCCGACGCAGGCGACCTACGCCGGCATTCACGACTTCGACGGCCGACTCTCGGACCTCAGCGCGACGGCCGTCGCCGCCCGCATCAAGCTGCTCCAGACGCAGGCGGCCCGGAACGCCCGATTGCAGCGGACCATGCTGCCCACGCCAGACCGGACGGACTTGATCATTTTGGCCCACGCCATCAACGCTGAGTTGCTGGAACTGGAAGTTGTCCGCGACTGGAAGCGGAACCCGGTGCTGTACCTCGGCAAGCCGGCCGAGTCGATGGACTTGCTGATGAAGCGGACCTATGCCCCGGCCGACGTGCGGCTGAAAGCCGTGATCGGCCGGCTGAAGGCGTCTCTGCCGCTGTTCGCGGCGATGAAGGCCAACGTCGAGAACCCGCCGAAGGAGTTCGCCGACCTGGGGCTGATCGTGGCCAAGGGGTCCGTGTCGTTCTTCAAGACGGACTTGCCTTTGTGGGCCAAGACGGCCGCCGGCAAGGACGAGAAGTTGCTGGCAGAGTTCACGGCCGCCAACGACGCGGTGCGGAAGGAGTTTGAAGACGCCGCCGTGTGGGTCGAGAAGGAGTTGTTGCCGAAGGCCAAGGGGAAGTACGCCATCGGGGCGGACGCCTTCATGAAAAAGCTGGCCTACGAGGAAATGCTGGACATCCCGCTGCCGAAGTTATTGGCCATCGGCGAGGCGAACTTGAAGAAGGACAAGGAGGCGTTCGTCGCCACCGCCAAACTGATTGACCCCAAGCTGACGCCGCAGGAAGTGCTGACCCGCCTGGGGGACGACCACCCGAAGCCGGACGACCTGGTGGCCGCCACGCGCGGGACCATCGAGCGGACGCGGCAATTCCTGACCGACAAGAAGATCATCTCGGTCCCGTCCGAGGTGCGGCCGACCATCGCCGAGACGCCGCCGTTCGCCCGCACCGGCGGCTTCGCCTCCATGGACACGCCCGGCGCCTACGAGACCAAGGCGACGGAAGCCTTCTACTACGTGACGCCGCCGGAGAAGGAGTGGGAGCAGCGCCGCAAGACCGAACACATGCGGCAGTTCAACCGCCTGGGGCTGGACATCATCACCATCCACGAGGCGTTCCCCGGCCACTACATGCAGTTCCTGTACTCGAAGCAATTCCCGACGAAGGTGCGCAAGCTCTACACCTGCGGCAGCAACGTCGAGGGCTGGGCGCACTACGCCGAGCAAATGATCGTGGACGAAGGCTACGGGGCCGGCGACCCCAAGGTGAGATTGGCCCAACTCGGCGAGGCGCTGTTACGCGACTGCCGCTACGTCGTCGGCATCAAGCTGCACACGGAGGGCTGGACCGTCGAACAGGGCAAGGAATACTTCATCAAGGAAGGCCTGATCGAACCCGAAGTCGCCTTCCAGGAAACCCGCCGCGGGACGTACAACCCGACGTACCTCTACTACACCCTCGGCAAACTCCAAATCCTGAAACTCCGCGACGACTACAAGAAGGCCAAGGGGGAAGCGTTCAGCCTGCAAAAGTTCCACGACGAGTTCGTGAAGCAAGGCGGCACGCCGATCAAGCTCATCCGCGGCATCATGCTGCCCGGCGACACGGGGCCGACGCTGGCGGAATGAGTCAAGGATAACCGCCGGGAGGCGGTCGTGTTGGAGTCCCGCTTTTAAGCGGTCCGTGAACTCCCCGCCGCAGTAGGCAGGAGGACCGAGTCTTCGAGGGTCCGACCCAGAGGGCAAACGGCTCTCGCCCGTGAAGGCGAACCCTCGAAGACTCGGTTCGCCGGCCTACCGTGGGTGTCAGGTCACAGACCGCTTAAAAGCGGGACTCCAACACGACCGCCTCCGGCGGTGATTTTGCCTCACGCCCCCTCCGGCCCCCGCGTGAACGACATCAGCGCCAGGAACGGCCGCTCGCCCCAGCCGAGTTTTCGCCAGAAGACTTTGCCGGCCTCGTTGTCCTGGTTCACGTAGATGTGTGTCTTCACGACGCCGTCGGCTTCCAGCGCGTCCAAACACCGTTCCACCAGTTTTCTGCCCAAGCCGCGGCGGCGGTGACTTTCCGTAATCAGCACATGGTGCAGGAAGCCGCGGCGGCCGTCGTGGCCGGCGAGGGCGGCGCCGATCACCGTTCCGGCGTCCCGCACGATGAAGCTACAGCCGGCGTTGCGGGTCAGGTACTTCGTCAGCATCTCGGGCGTGTCGGCCTCGCGCAGGGTGATGCCCGGCTGGTCGGCCCACACGGCGAGCGCGGCGGGGATGTCGGCCGGGGTCATCGCGTCAATCGAAATCATCCCGCCCCCCGCGTCAACGTCTGGGAACCTTCTGAATCACGGCCACGTCGCACAGGCCCCACGGGCCGTCCCCGACAATCTTATCCAAAAGGTCGGCCCCCGTGCCCCGGTGCCGGGCCGGCGTCGCCTCGGCCACCGTCAATTCCGGCGGCAACACGGCCTTGAAACTCTCCAGCGAGTGCCGGTGCGTGAACAGCACCACGGAGCGGTCCCGCTTCATTAGCGTCTCGATCAGCTCCTGCGACTGCTTGCTGCGCATACTCTTCAAGTCGTCCCGGTTGGTGTAGAAGGCCACGGAGTCCACGTTGCGCGGGAAGCAGTAGACCGTCTCGTTGGCCGCCGCGTGCAGCTTCGCGGCCACGTCCGGCGTCCCCATCGGCGACCGCAGTTCCGCGTACCACGGGATCAGCACATAAAAGGCGACGGCCAACACGGCGGCCGTGCAACTCACGCCGGCGCGCGTTTGCCAGGCCGTGCGCCAGCGCGTCTTGGCCACGAAGTCCCCGAGGGCGAGCAGCAGGCACGGGAAGGCCGGCAACACGTAAGTCGGCAGCTTGCACCCAGACAGCGAGAAGAACAGCACGCACCACCCGCCGGCCAGGAGCCAGAAGCCCAGTTCCGGCGTGCGCGTCTTCGCCAGCGCCTCGTCGGAACTCATCAAGTGTCGGGCGAACGCGACCAACAACATTAACGCGGGCAGCAACCCGCCGAGCATCACCGGCAAGTAGAACCACACCGGTTCGAGGTGGTCGAACGGCTTGATGAAGCGCAGGACGTTGTGTTCCCAGAAGAAGTAGCGCAGGAACACCGGCTGGCGCAGGAAGATGCCGACGCACCACGGCACATTAATCAGGAACACGACGCCAAGGAACCCGGCAATCTGCTTCCAGCCAATGGTGACGCGCTGGCCCGTCAGTCGGCCGTGCAGCCAAAGCGGTGGGGCGAGCAAGATCAGCGGGATCGGCCCCTTGGTCAGCACGCCGAAGCCGCAGGCGATGGCCGCCAGATACCACCAGTCGCGCCGCAGCGACGGCCCGCGCACCGCCTCGAACCCGGCGAGCAGCGCCAGCGTGACCCACATCGTCAGCAGGCCGTCCATCGTGAGCAGTCGGCCCATGCCAATAAACCCTGGCATCAGGCCGAGCAACAACGCCCCCCAGAACGCCGAGCGTTCCCCGAGGCTGCGCCGCCCGAGCAGATAGACGAGCAGAATCGTGATGTGAACCGCGAGAGCCGGAATCAGCCGGGCCGCCGCCTCGGAGACGCCGAAGACGGAATAGCTCGCCATCACCAGCCAGTACAACAGCGGCGGCTTGTCGAGGTACGGCTGCCCTTGCAACGTCGGCACCACATACTCCCCGCGGGCCAACATCTCGCGCGGGATTTGGGCGTAGCGCCCCTCGTCCGGCTCCAGCAGCCGGAAGTTCAGCGTGGGGTACAGCAGAACGGCCGGGAGGAACAACAGGATCAACAGCGACGTTCGCCGGACGCCGACCGGCCCCGTTTCCCGCCCAGGAAAGAGGACCGAAGACCAGAGGTACGCCGCCCACGCGCCGAGGTGCCGAGGCCGATCCGTCGCCATGTCCGCCCACCCTCCGTGATGAGAAGGGGGCATCTTCGCACGGGACGGGCGGGTTGGTCAACCCGAAGCGGGGGAAGGCGAAGCCCCCCCCCGCCCCCCCTTGCCAAGGGGGGGAGAAGAATTGGCCGGCCGCGACGAGTGTGACGTTTCCGCGGCATCCGGTTTTTCTCCCCCCCTTGGCAAGGGGGGGCCGGGGGGGGTCGGATTTCGCCGCAAAGCCAACACCCGCAACACCCGCGCCCCGACCGCCGGGCCGCCGCCTTTCCGCAGGGCGTGTTCACACACGCGGACGACTTTCCAGCCTTGGGCCATCAGGGTGCGCGTCACCAGGCGGTCGCGCTTCATGTTGCGGAGTTTCTTGTTGCGCCAGAACTCGCCGTTCTGCACCGGGATCGTGTAGTGTTTCGGGCACCCGTGCCAGAAGCAGCCGTCCACGAACAGGGCGACCTTCTCCTTGGGGAACACGAAGTCCGGCCGCCCGAACACGGGTTGCCGCCGCCGCCAGCCGGTGATGCCGGCCGCCTTGAACACGACGATCATGCGCAACTCGGTGACCTTGTTCCCCGTCGAGCGCACCGTCGCCATCACCTTCGACCGCTGCTCTCGGCTGTACACGTCGGCCATGTGAATGCCCCCCCGCCCCAGCATAGCCGCCCGCCGTCATTTTCGGCTACACTGAACACGACCGCCCCACGCAGCGGGAGAATTGAATCATGCCGCGGACGAAGAAGAAACCCAACGTGACCCCGGAACCGGCCGTCAACGGCGCCGTCGTCGGCGACGTGCTGACGTTGGCCGAAGCCGCCGCGCACCTGCGGTTGCCGGAGGGGGACATCCTTGCCGCCGTGGACGCTCAAGGCCTGCCCGGCCAACAAGTCAACGGCGAGTGGCGGTTCTCTCAGGCGGGGATCCAGCGGTGGTTGAGTGCCAGCCAATCGACGGTCAAGGCGCGCAACGCGGCGATATTAGCCCTGGCGGGCAAGTACAAAGACGACCCGGACCTTGTTCAGATCGTCGAGGACGCGATGCGCCGCCGCGGGCGGCCACTCATGGACGACGGCACTTACAGCGGCGTCGGCCGACCGTGACCGGAGAAACGAGCATGTTTGTCCTCGACACCGACACCCTCACGCTGCTGCTCCGGGACAACCCGCGGGTTCAGAGGCGGGTGGGCGAATGCCAAGAGGAGATCGTCCTGGCGGCGGCCACTCGCATGGAACAACTCCGTGGCCGCTTCGACGCGGTGTTTAAGGCGGAAGACGGGGACCGCCTGCTCGCCGCTTACGAGCGACTGATCGACACCGAGGTTGACCTCGCCCGCTTCGCGATTCTTCCGCTCAACGACGCCGCGGCGGCCGAGTTCGACACCCTACTCGCGGTCAAGGGGCTGCGCCGCATCGGTCGCGGCGACTTGCTCATTGCCGCGACGACGTTGGCCAGCAAGGCGACTCTCGTGACGCGCAACCTGAAAGACTTCCGCAAGGTGCCGGGCCTGCGGGTCGAAAACTGGGCCGACTGAGGGCATGACGTGCGAATTTGGACCTCTCTTGCGTGTCCGTTGGTCATCCTCACCGGCCATTTCGCCGCCGCCCAAGCCCCGAAACCGAAAGCCGCTTCGCTTCCCTTCCCCCCGGCGCTGCCCGACGGCAAGCAAGTCGTCACCGTCACGTCGGACGATTTCCTCAAGGCGCCGGCGACCATTGGCAAGGACGTTGCCATCGCGAAGACGGCCCCGACGGTGGATTTCCTCTACTTCCCGGGGCAGGACTACGAGGGGAAGCCGTGGTCGAATTGGGGGGACAGCGTGGCGGTCAACGGGAAGTATTACGCGTCCATCGGGGACCACTTGGCGGTCGGCGGCAAGGGCGCGAACGGCACGGGGACCGGGCGCGTCTTTGAATACGACCCGGAGGCGAAGTCGTTCCGCCTGTTGCTCGACGTGGCGAAACTCCTTAATCTGCCGGCGGACCACTATGTGCCCGGCAAGATTCACAGCCGGCTCGACATGGGGAGCGACGGCTGGCTGTACTGCGCGACGCACCGCGGGTCCACGACCGTGACCGCGGACAAGAACCACTACGAGGGGGACTGGATTCTGCGCTGCGACCCCAAGACCGGCCGGAGCGAAGTGGTCGCCCGCGGGCCGGTGCCGAAGCACTGTATCCCGTGCAGCGTGCTGGACCCCGACCGGCTGATCTTCTACGGCGGCACCGCCGCCGGGACGGACGCGGCCGAAAAGGGCATCCAGTTCTTCGCCTACGACGTGAAGAACAAGAAGCTTCTCTATTCCGGGCCGGACGGGCCGGCGCGCTACATGATCTTCGCCAAGTCCACCGGCCGCGTCTACTTCGCCCCCGGCAAGGAAGACGGCAGCGGCCAACTGGTGCGGTTCGACCCGGCCGTCGGCGGCGCGCCGGTGAAGATCGACGCCGTCCTGGGCCTGCGGGCGGCCACGCAAGAGACGCCACAGGGAGTTGTGTACACCGTGGCCAAGGGGGGCAAAGCGGGTGAGGCGACCTTGTATTCCTTCGGCACGAAGACGGAGAAAGCCGAGGAATTGGGGCCGGCGGCCGTGGGGTCGGCCTCATACATCACGTCGCTCGACGCCGATCCGACCGGGCGTTACCTGTACTACGTCCCCGGCGCCCACGGCGGCAGCGAGAAGGACGGAAGTGCCGTCGTCCAATTCGACACGAAGACTAAGACGCGGAAGGTGATCGCCTTCCTGCACCCGCACATCAAAGACAATTTCGGCGCCACACTGGTCGGCACCTTCAGCTCGGCCGTGGACCCGAAGGGGGATAAGCTCTACGTCACGTGGAACGTCAACCGCGGCGGCAAAGTCTGGGACTGTTGCGCGCTGACGGTGATTCACATCCCGGCGTCGGAACGATAACGCCCACGCATCTGACGCCCACGGATGGCCATCCGTGGGCTTCGCCCAGAGAATTCACCATGCCTCTCCGCTTCTGGTTCCCGCTCACCGCCCTCGTCTGCGTCCCCGCCGCCCACGCGGCCGACTATCCCTTCGTCTTCAAGGATGTCGGCGACGACGCCCACGTCTTCCCGCACGTCGCCGGGATTCGCGGGCACGGCGTGGCGTGGGGCGACGTTGACGGGGACGGCTTCCCCGACTTGTTCGTCACCACGTTCCACAACGCGGGGTCGAAGGCCGGCATGTTGCTGCGCAACACCAAGGGGAAGTTTACCCTCGATCCGCAAGAACACTTGCGCACCTCCGGCATCGGCAGCGGGGCCTTGTTCGCAGACCTGACGAATAGCGGCCGGTTGGACTTGTACGTCTCGCACTGCGCCCACGGCAAGGACGGCGTGTTGGCCGCCCCGAGTCTGCTGTTCCGCAACGACGGCGGTGGCAAGTTCACCGACGTGTCCACGGACAGCGGCGCCTGCCCGCCGGGGTATTTGGGCCGCGGCCTGACCGTCTTGGACTTCGACGGCGACGGCCTGCTCGACCTGCTGACGTGCGAGCAGTATTACTCCCCGAAGGTGCAGACCGGGCCGGCCCTGTACCGCAACAAGGGCAATTACCACTTTGAAAACGTCTCCGAAGCGGCCGGGTTGCCCGCGGGCCTGGGCGGGTTGGGCGTCGCCGCGGCCGACGTGAACGGCGACGGCTGGCCGGACATCTTCCTCACTCACGGCGGCGGCGAACACCGCTTGCTGCTCAACGACGGCAAGGGCAAATTCCGCGAGGCCCCGGGGGCGCGCGACGTGTTCCGCTGGAAGCTCGCCGGAGCGGAAGACGCCCCCGCCGGCGTGTGCATCGCCGATGTCAACCGAGACGGCCTCCCCGACATCGTCATCGGCAATCACTTCAAAAGCCCGTGGCTGACCCCGGCCCCCGTCCGCCTCTACCTCAATCGCGGCGTCAAAGACGGCGTGCCGGCGTTCGAGGACGTGACCGAGGCGTGCGGCCTCACGCCGTTGGCGATGAAGGCCCCGCACGTCGAGATCCAAGACTTCGACAACGACGGCTGGCCGGACATTTACGTCAGCATCGTCAAGTTCCAAGGCGGCAAGCCGTGCCCGGTGATCTTCAAGAATCTCGGCGTCAAAGACGGCCTCCCCCGCTTCCGCGATGATGCGTGGGCCGTCAACGACTTCCCCAACGCCGAGGACAAGGCGCTCAAGCGCTCCGGGCCATTGTTCGACAAAGTCCTCAAGGACAAGAAGGTCATCTACATGGCCGCCGGCCCGGCCGCGGACTTCGACCGCGACGGCAAGCTCGACCTCTTCCTCGCCAACTGGTGGGTCGAGTCGCGGTCCCTGTTGCTTCGCAACGAGACCCCCGGCGGCAACTGGTTGGCCGTCCGCGTCGAGGACGCCTCCGGCGTCAACCGCATGGGCGTCGGCGCCCGCGTCCGCGTCTACCCGGCCGGCAAACTCGGGGACGCGGCCGCCCTGTTAGGCTCCCGCGAAATCAGCGTCGGCTACGGCTACTGCTCCGGGCAAGAGGCCGTCGCCCACTTCGGGCTGGGCAAAGAAGCCGTGGTCGATGTGGAGGTGATGCTTCCGAATGGGAAGGGGAGTGTGGTGCGGAAGGGCGTGACGGGGAATCAGGCGGTGGTGGTGAAGCCGTGACGGGCTGGCCTTTCGCCGCCTCCTTCCATCGCGTTGACCGCCCCGCCGCGGCAGTGTATCTTAAAACTTGGTCCAATTTCTCCGCCCGAACTCGCCCGCCGGAGGCGGCCTGATGGCCCGGATTGCCTTCCCGTACCCGCCGTCGCCGCCGGACGTGCCGGACGACCTGACCGACCCGCCGGCCGAGTCGACGGCCGCCATCATGGCCGTGCTGGCCGGGCTGTTCCTGTTCCTGACGGCCTACTTCGGCACCATGATGGTCTGCGCCGCCGTCCTCATTTTGACGGCCACGAAGCACCTTACCGGGCTGGTGCTGATCGACCTCGGCATGTGCGTGGTGGCCGTCATTGTCGGGCTGATTCTGCTGCTCGGCATCTTCAACCGGGACGAGGTCAACCCGGAGATCACGTTCGAGTTGGACCCGGACGAGCAGCCGATGTTCTTCGCGTTCCTGCGCCGCATCACCAACGAGATCGGGGCGCCGATGCCCGACCGCGTGTTTCTCGTCCCCGAGGTCAACGCGGCCATGTCCCAGAACGTGTCGCTCATCAACCTGTTCGTCCCGCCCAAGAAGAACCTCGTCGTCGGCTTGGGCCTCGTCAACGCCCTGAACCTCAGCGAGTTCAAGGCGGTCGTCGGCCACGAGTTCGGCCACTTCTCGCAGAAGACCGGCCGGATGACCGCCTACGTCGCCCTCGCTCGGCGCGTGATGGTCAACCTCGTCGTCGGGCAGGACTGGCTGGAGCGGTCCCTGCAAAGCGCGAAGGCCCACACGCGGCGCGGCCAAGACGCCGCGGTGATGTTCGCGTGGGGGTACGTCGTCGTCGTCGGCACGCCGGTGTGGGGCGTCCGCTTCGTGATGAACCAAGTGCTGAAACTGCTGACGCTGGCGTACCTGTCCATGTCGCGGGCCAACGAGTTCCACGCGGACCGCATCGCCGTCAGCGTGGCCGGCAGCAACGCGATCGTCCACGCCCTCGCCCGGCTCGACTTCGCGTGCGAGTCGCTCGGGCAGGCCGTCAAGGAACTGGACACGGCGGCGCAGCACAAGCTGTACACGGACGACCTGTACCACCACCAGACGGCCGCCATGGGCCACCTGCGCCGCACGAAGAAGAAGCCCCGGCTCGGCCTGCCGCCGGACTTGGACGCCCCGCACGAGGGGGAGGACGTGCGCGTCTTCCGGGAGGACGACGACGAGGACGACAACACGCCGGAGATGTGGAAGTCGCACCCGTCGAACTACGACCGGGAGGCGAACGCCAAGGGGCAGTTCGTCCCGGCCGCCGCGGACGAGCGGTCGCCGTGGGGCCTGTTCGGCGACGCGGAAATCCTGCGGGAGCGGATGTCGTACCGCTTCTACCGCGTCGCGTTCCGGGTGAAGAAGACGGTGACGCTGTCCCCGGCCGCCAAGGTGCAGGGGTTCATCGACGACGAGCACGCGGAGATGACCTACGACCCGAAGTACGCCGGGTGCTACGACGAGCGGCCGCTGTACCTCGGCGACTTCGACGACCTGGAAAAGCTGGCCAAGGCCGAGGACTGGGACGGCGAGCGCATCACCCGCGTCCACGCCCGCCTGTACGCCAAGCTCGAGCGCAAGGTGGACGACTTCTACGACATCCGCCGGGACATCCGCAAGCTGATGCGGCAGACGTTCGGCAAGCCGAAGGGCCGCGACCGCCGCCGCATGGACGAACTCGAGGACGACTTCAAGGACGTGATCGACTGGTTCACGTCGTTCGACCGCCGCGTGTACCTCGTCCACGCCCAGATGGCCAAGCAGCTCGGCATCACGTGGGAAAAAGAGTTGGTCCACCGCTACGACTTCCACATCCGCCTGCAGGAGATCCACCGCAAGATCGCCTTCACGCAGGAGCGCGTCGAAGACATCCTGGAGGGGCTGAACCACTTCAAGGACAACATCCCCCCGTGGTTCTTCGAAGACCTAATGGAGACACTCAAGGAGGGCCGCCGGGGCCTGAAGAAGTGCCTGCAACAGGCCGAGGAGATGACCACGCCGGCGATGGCCAACGTCGAGAAGGGGACCAACTTCGACACCCTGATCTTCGAGGGAGAACTGCTGCGGGAGATTCCCGAGACGTTCGTCACCGGCAAGTGGATCGACAAGTTGCTGAAGCAACTCGGCATGGCCCGCCAGCGCATCCTGCGCATGGACTTCAAGAGCCTCGGGGCCATCCTGCTGATGCAGGACAAGATGCACGCCGCCTGGCTCATCAAAGTCACGCCGACCGCCCACTTCGACGGCTTCGCGCAGGAAGATGCGCCGCCCGCGACGAAGAAAGGTCCGCCGCCGTTCCCGCGGCGGCGAGGGGATGACCAATGACCGAATCGGTCATTTAACCCTTATTCTTCGTAATCATCACTTCAACAATCGTCAGGGCCGTGTCGCTGTCGAGGCCGAGGGCCGCCTGGGCGTGCTCGAGGAACGCCTTCTCCTCGTCCTCCACGACGCCGTCGGCCAGGACCATGTCGCAGGCGTTGGCGAAGGCGCAGTCGGCGAGGCCGTCCGGCAGGGCCTTGGCGCAGCGGTCTACCAGGCCGGCCGGGCCGTCCTTCTTCAGGACCTTGAGCAGCACGTCGAGCATCGCCCCCCACTTGGCCGGGGTCACGTCCGCGAACAGCGCCATCCGCTCGGTGACGGTGGCGAGGCTCTGTCGCTCCTCGTCGGAGACGTGGCCGTCGCACGCGGCGGCGGCCACCAGGATGCCCGCGAACGCCTCCGGCCCGGTGAGTGCCCGCGAGGCCGTGGACTTCTCGCCGAACAGGTTGTCGAACAGGCCCATGACGACCCCGCGGTGAAATGTAAACGCACGCGCCAATGTAAGTGATGGCGGGGGAGAGTCAAGGAATTCCCATCAGTAGTCTGGCTGGCCGCGTAAAGGCGACCTCACCCCCCGGCCCCTTACAAGGGTAGGTTTCCGGCCGGGGCAGAGGGAAATTTAGGCGGGGGTCGCTGTTGGCATCCGTCGCAGCCCCCACGGG
>JAYTTY010000545.1:0-15433 GCA_043744795.1 Zavarzinella sp.
TCGGCGACCCCGACCGCCGACCCCTGACGCCGGACGAACGAACAAAACTACGAGAAATCGAGGCAAAAATGGCCGCCTAAAATCCTTCACGGCGTTGCCTGAAGGGGCGGCCGGACCTGCGTCTCAGTTCCGGCCGCCCCTTCAGGGCTTGAAGAAGGGTGAGGGGCCATCGCATACCAGCCCCTTCCGGGGCTGGCTACAACCGGACGCTCCGTTGGAGCTAAAAAAAGTCACCCGGAAAGTCGCCCGGCGTACTGAAGGTCGTAATACTTCAGGTACTCCCCGCTGCGGACGTGGTTCACCCACTCCTGATTGGCCTGATACCACTCGATGGTCTGGCGCAGCCCTTCCTCGAACGTCACCTCGGGCGTCCACCCGAGTTCCCGCTCGGCTTTCGTGCAGTCGATGGCGTAGCGGCGGTCGTGCCCCGGCCGGTCTTGCACGTACTTGATGAGCGATTCCGGCTTGCCGAGGAGAGCGAGCAGTTTTTTGGTCAGGTGCAGGTTGGCCATCTCGCAGCGGCCGCCGAAGTTGTACACCTCGCCCCCCTTCCCGCGCCGCCACGCCATCTCGACGCCGCGGGCGTGGTCGCGGACGTGGATCCAGTCCCGCACCTGCATGCCGTCGCCGTACACCGGCACTTGCTGGTCCCGCATGATGTTCGTGATGAACAGGGGGATTAATTTCTCCGGGAACTGGTAGGGGCCGTAATTGTTCGAGCAACGCGTCGTCACGCAGTCCATGCCGTAGGTGTGGACGTAGGCGCGCACCAACAAGTCGGCCGCCGCCTTCGCCGCCGAGTACGGGCTGTTCGGGGCCAACGGCGTCTCCTCGGTGAAGAGGCCGGTGGCGCCCAAGGTTCCGTACACTTCGTCCGTTGACACCTGCACGAATCGCGGCACCTTCGCCTGCCGGGCGGCGTCGAGCAGGATTTGCGTCCCGACCACGTTGGTCTTGATGAACGGCCCGCTGTCCAAAATGCTGCGGTCTACGTGGCTTTCGGCCGCGAAGTTGATGACGGCCTGGACGCCGTGGGCGAGCGCTTTCTGGACGGCGTCGCGGTCCGTGATGTCCCCGCGAATGAACCGGTACCGGGGGTGGTCGGCGAAGTCGGCCAGGTTGGCGAGGTTGCCCGCGTAGGTCAGGGCATCGAAGTTGACGATGTCCGTCTCGGCGTCGGTCGTCAGCAGTTCGCGGATGAAGTTGCTGCCGATGAAGCCGCACCCGCCCGTTACCAAGATGGTCGCCATGAAGAATCGTCCTTCCGTACCGAATGTCGGGATGATACGGGTTATTCCGGTCGGGAAATAGGGCCGGTTTGGAAAACCTATGCCGGCTCGGCGGCGCCCCGCCCGGCCGTCCGCTACGCATGAAGCGCCGACACCACACGCCCCGCACCGCGAGAGGTTCCCGCGTCCATGAGAACACGATTTTTCCAGCGGCTCGCCGCCTTGGCCTTGCTCGGCTTCACCGCCGTCGCGGCCGCCCAAGACCCGGCCGAGGCCGAGCGGGCGAAGCAGATCGTCGAGTTGGAAAAGCAGATCGCGGCCATCCAGAAGCAAATCGCCGACTTGAAGGCGATGCCGGTGCGCAAGCCGTTGACGATCAACGAGGCCGGGACGTGGAAGAGCGTGATCGCCCCGACCCTCTCGGACGACGGCGTCTGGTTCGCTTGCCGCGTCGGCTCCGCGGAGGCCGACTCGGAGGTGATTCTGCAACCCGTGAAGGGGGACAAGCCGCAACAGAAACTGCCGGGCGGGTCGTCGGCCGGTGTCATCGGCTTTTCGCGGGATTCCAAGTGGTTCGCGTACACCGTCGCACCGTCGCCACCGAAGCCGGGCAACCCGGCTCCGACTGGCAAACGCCCCTCCCCGAAGGTCGTGCTCATCAACTTGGGGACCAACGAGAAGACCGAATTCGAGGGGCTGCGATCGTTCGCGTTTAACGGCGAAGCCGCCACGCACATCGCTTTTCGCAAGGCGAACGCGGAGACGCCGCAACCCTCCCCGCCGACCAACGGCCCGCCGGCCCCGGCCCCGGCCCTTCCCAATAACGATTTGATCCTGCGAGACTTAGCCACGGGCACGGACCTGATCCTCGGCAACGTCGGCGAGTTCGCCTTCAACAAGAAGGGGACGCACCTCGCGATGACGATTGACTCATTGGGCCAGATCGGCAACGGCCTCCATTTGCGGGACTTGAAGACTGGAACGGTGCAGACGTTGGACACCGGCAAGGCCGAGTACAAGTCGTTGAATTGGAAGGACACAGGCGACGCTTTCACCGTCCTGAAGGGCGTGGACGAAACGGGCGTCGAAGGGAAAGTGTTCTCCGTGATCGGCTTCAGCGACGTCGGCCCGACAACCAAAAAAGTGGTGTTCGAGCCGAAGACCGACCCCGCGTTCCCGAAAGATTTCGGCATCGCCGCCGGGCGAACCCCGTCGTGGGCGGACGACCTCGGGGGGATTTTCATCGGCATTTCCGAACAGAAGCGGCCGGACGCGAAGAAGGATGAGCCGAAGAAAGACGCCCCGAAGGCGGAGGTCGCCCCCGCCCCGCGCCTCTCGGGACTTCCGAAGCCGGACGTGGTGATTTGGCACTGGAAGGACGAACGGCTCCAACCGCAGCAGCAAGTGCAAGCGGCGGGAGACAAAGCGCACAACTTCTTGAGCGTCTTCCGCGTTAAGGAAAAGAAGTTCCTTCGCCTCGCGGACGAGACGGTGAAGACCGTGCTGCCGGCCCCGAAGCACCAGTTCGCCATCGGCATCGACGCGAAGCCGTACCAACTCACCGGCACGCTGGACGGCAAGCACTTTGAGGACATCTACGCGATCAACCTGACCACGGGCGAACGCAAGAAGGCGCTCACCAAAGCCCGCTACGTGTTCGGTGTCTCGCCGGACGGCACGCTACTCGCCTATTACGAAGACGGCCACTTCAAAGCCTTGGAACTCGCCACGCTCAAGTCGTTTGTTCTGGACGAAAAGGCCCCCAAGCCGTTCGTGAACACGGAAGACGACCACAACGTGGACAAGATGCCGACCCGCTTCATGGGCTGGTCGCTGGACGGCAAGTTCGCTCTCGTTTCGGACAACTGGGACTTGTGGCAACTCGGCTCACACGGCGAGTCGGCCGTGAATCTCACGGTCGACGGCCAAGCCAAGGGCATTCGCTACCGCGATCGCGTCGTGACGGACCCTGAGGAAAAGGGCATCGACCTGACGAAGCCGATGCTGCTCGCCATGTACGGCGAGTGGACGAAAAAGTCCGGCTACGGCCGGGTGGACGCGGGCAAACCGGGCGTCACCCCCCTGCTCTTCGAGGACGCATTGATCCGCGGGTTGAGCAAAGCCCGCAACGCCGAGCAATTCGTCTACCTCCGCGAAACTTCCGTGGACGCGCCGGAAGCTCACGTCGCCGACGCCGATCTCAAGAATCCGCGCAAGCTGACGGTTTCCAACCCGCAGCAGGCGAATTACCTGTGGACCTCGGGAGTGCGACTCGTGGACTATGTCGGCCAGGACGGCAAGAAATCGCAAGCGGCCCTGTTCTTGCCCGCCGCGTATCAGCCGGGCAAAAAGTACCCGACGGTCGTGTACATCTACGAGAAGCTGTCGCAAAACTTGCACGGCTACCAAGCCCCCAGCGCCTCCGGGTTCAACAAGTCGATTTACACCAGCAACGGCTACGCGGTGCTGATGCCGGACATTACGTACAAGCTGAACGACCCCGGCGTCTCGGCGGTGAAGTGCATCCTGCCGGCCCTCGACGCGGCCGTCGCCGCCGGCGTCGTGGACGGCGACAAGGTCGGCCTGCACGGCCACTCGTGGGGCGGCTACCAGACGGCCTTCACGATCACGCAAACCGACCGCTTCAAGGCGGCCATCGCCGGCGCCCCGCTGACGGACCTCATCAGCATGTACTCCTCCGTGTACTGGAACACCGGGTCGGCCAACCAGCCGATCTTCGAGTCCAGCCAGGGGCGGTTCACCGGCGGGTATTGGGAGCAACAAGAGGCGTACATCCGCAACTCCCCGGTGTTTCACGCCACGAAAGTGAAAACCCCTCTGTTACTCCTGCACAACGACAAGGACGGGGCCGTCGATTGGACCCAAGGCATCGAGTACTTCAACACGCTGCGGCGGCTGCAAAAGCCGGTGGTGATGCTCCAGTACAAGGGGGAGAACCACGGGTTGGTGAAGCCGGAGAACCGCCGGGATTACGCCGTGCGCATGAAGGAATTTTTCGACCACCACCTGATGGGCAAGCCGGCCCCGGACTGGTGGGCGACGGGCGTGCCGCACTTGAAGCTCGAAGACCACCTGAAAAACCGCAAAGACTAACCGCGGCCCGCTTGCCGCCGCCGGGCCGATTCGTTGAACATGAGGGCGGGGCCATTTCTCCCCCGCCTATTTCAGCGAGTCGGCCCATGACCATGCACCCCCGCCCCGTCGCCCTCGTCACCGGGGGGAGCCGGGGCATCGGCCGCGGGATTTCCCTCGCGCTCGCCCGCAAGGGGTACGCCGTCGCGGTCAATTACGCGGGGAACCGGAAGGCGGCCGAGGAGACGTGTACGCTGATCGGCGACGGCGAAGCCTTCCCCGTACAGGCCGACGTGGGCAAGGCCTCGGACCGCGACCGCATGGTGCGCGAGGTCTCCGCTCAGTGGGGCCGGATCGACCTGTTGGTCAACAACGCCGGTATTACCTCGCTCGGCCGGCTGGACATTCTCGAAGCGACCGAAGAGAGTTGGGACACGGTCCACGCCATCAACCTCAAGGGGCCGTTCTTCCTCTCCAAGGTCGTCGCCAACCACATGCTCCACGTCGGCCCGGCCAAGCTCGCCCGCCCGGCCATCGTCAACATCTCCAGCCTGTCCGCGTTCGCCGCCTCGACCAACCGGGGGGACTACTGCGTTTCCAAGGCCGGCCTGGCGATGGTCACGCAACTCTTCGCCCTGCGGCTCGCGGACAAGGGGATTCGCGTGCTGGAAGTCCGGCCGGGGATCATCGACACGGACATGACGGCCGCCGCCCGTGACCTCTACAAGGAAGAGATCAAAAAGGGATTGACCCCCATGCCCCGCCTCGGCACCGCGGACGAAGTCGGCGCCACCGTCGCCTCCCTCGTCACGGCCGACTTGCCGTACTCGACCGGCGAAGTGATTCACGTGGACGGCGGGTATCACCTCCGCAAACTGTGACCCGATTTTCGTGAATCCGCCCTCTCCGTTCCGGCATCTATGCCTATTCCAGACCGTAGCAACGGTTGACTTCCCTCTTGGAGAGACTCATGCCTCACGCGCTGCCGACTTTGCCTTACGCCTTCAACGCCCTCGAGCCGCACCTCGACGCCCTGACGATGGAAATCCACTCGCAGCGCCACCACAAGACGTATGTGGACAACCTGAACAAGGCCCTCGACGCCCACCCGGACCTCGCGGCCAAGCCGATCGAAACGCTGCTGCGAGAAATCAAGTCCGTGCCGGAAGGCATCCGGCAGGCGGTCATCAACAACGGCGGCGGGCACCACAACCACAGCCTGTTCTGGACGGTCATGGGGCCGACCGGCGGCGGCGAGCCGTCCGGGGCCGTGGCCGACGCCATCAAGGCCTCGTTCGGGGACTTCGCCGCGTTCAAGGCGAAGATCAAGGAAAACGCCCTCGGCCAGTTCGGCAGCGGCTGGAGTTGGCTGGTGTACAACCCGACGAGCGGCAAAGTCGAAGCCGTTAAGAAGCCGAACCAAGACAGCCCGCTGATGGACGGCTTGGTCCCGCTGGTCGGCGTGGACGTGTGGGAACACGCCTACTACTTGAAGTACCAGAACAAGCGCCCCGACTACGTGGACGCCTGGTGGAACACGGTGAACTGGAAGGCCGTGGAAGAGAACTTGGCGAACGCGAAGAAGTAAGTTTTTCGCTCCGCGAATCAAATAGGCCGGCGACCCTTACAAGTGTCGCCGGCCATTTTTATTCCGCCTGCCACACGCGAACGGACCCGTCGCGCCCGCCGGCGGCGATCAGGCCGCCGGTCGCGGACACATTCAGGCAATGGACCGGGCCGCCGTGGCCGCCGAGGACGGCTTCCACTTTCCCGGTGGTCGCGTCCGTCCACTTCACCGTCCGGTCTTGTCCGGCCGTGACGAAATGCTTGCCGTCGCGGGAGAAGGCGACCGCCCAAATGTCCTCGTCGTGGATCGCGTCGTAACTGGCCTTCGGGCCGGCCTTCTCCACGTCCCACAGCCGGACCGTGTGGTCCCACCCGGCCGAGGCAAGTGTCTTGCCGTCCGGGCTGAAGGCGACGGCGTACACCGGGCCGACGTGGCCGGGGAAGTTTGTGTACACCTTGCCGTCCTTCACCGTCCACACGCGGACCATGCGGTCGCTGCCGGCGGTGGCGACCAAGTCGCCCTTCGGCGAAAAGGCGACCGACATCACGATGCTGCCGTCGTGGGCCTTGAATGACTGCAACTGCACCGGCTCTTTGGCCTCGGCGTCCCAAATAGTCACGGTGCCGTCCCGCGTGCCGCTGACGATCTTCTTGCCGTCGGGGGAAAAGACCGCGCACCGCACGGGGAACGTGTGTTCGAGTTCGGAAACGAGTTCTTTCGACTTCACGTCCCAGATGCGAACGTGGCCATCGTCGCTGGCCGTCGCCACCTTGGACCCGTCTTTGTTGAACGAGACGGACCAGACGGGGGACTTGAATTTCGCGTTGTTCAACGCGCCGAGATCCTTGCCGTCGCGGGTGTCGAAGAATTTCACCATCCCGCCTTCGCTGGCGGAAGCCAGCACGCCGTTCGTCGCGTCGAAGGCCACGCCCCACACCGCCCCGTCTTGACCGGACAGCGCAAACTTCGCGGCGACCGTGCGGTCTTCCGCGGGCGGGGGAACATTCGCCACGAGGTGCGTGCCGCGCTGGCCCAAGACGGTCCACTTCGTGAACTTGGCCGCTTCCAAAAGAACGGCGGTTCCCAACAGCCCGAACAGCACGGCGGCAGTAATCGGGGCGTTTCGTCGCCACCAACCGCGGGCGTAAGTCGGGATGAATCGCGAGCTGCGGCGGACCAACACGGGCGGGTCGTTCGCCGGCAGTCGGGCCAGTTCCGCGGTCAGGACGGCGGCCAGCGTGACGGCGGCCGGGTAGCGGTTTTTTGGGTTCTTTTCCAACAGCCGGTCCACGATCTCGGCGACGGCCGCCGGCACGGCCGGGTTGGCGTCCTGCACCGAGCGGTGCCGGGCCTCCGTGACTTGCCGCAGGACGACGAACGCGGAGGAGCCGCTGAACGGCGGGCTGCCTGTCAACATCGCGTACATGACGCCGCCGAGGCTGAACAAGTCCGTTAAAGCGTTTAGTTGGTCCCCGCGGGCCTGCTCGGGGGACATGTACAACGGCGTTCCGGCGACGAACCCGGTCTGCGTGATCTTCACGTCTTCGTTCAGTCGGGCCAGCCCGAAGTCGGTGATGAGGACGCGGTTGGTGGTTTGTTCGATGAGGATGTTGCCGGGCTTGATGTCCCGGTGGATCAGCCCGGTGGCGTGGGCGGCCGCCAACCCGGACGCGACGGCCGCGGCAATGCGGACGGCCTCCCGCACCGGCAGCGGCCCCTTCTGGTCCAAGAGTTCTTGGACGGACTTCCCTTTGACGAACTGCATGACGATGAACGACAGGTCGCGGGCCTCGACCTCTTCGACGTGGTGAATGGTCACCACGTTCTCGTGATTCACCCCCGCGGCGGCCCGGGCCTCGCGGCAGAAGCGGCCTTGCGCCTGTTCATTCTTCGCGTACTGCGGGTCCAACACCTTGACGGCCACCGTGCGCTGCAGGCAGGCGTCGAACGCCCGGAAGACCATGCCCATGCCGCCCTTGCCGACCAGCTCGACGATTTTGAAGCGGTCGATCTGGCCCAGGTATTCCGGCTCCTCGGCCGGGTCGAGAAAAGCGTAGGCCTTCGGCCGCGTCGTCCCGGAGTCGGTGACGGCGGGCGAGTCGGCGGTCACCGTGAGCGCCGGGGAAAGTACCGCCGGGTTCGGCGTTTGCAGTTCGATTTCCACATTGCGCAGGGCCGGCCAGAACGCGGAGCGGACCTCCGGCGGCGTGTCCACTTTCGCCGAGCGGGCCGCTTCCATGATGCCCGTCGTGCCGACCGCGATTTGTTCGATGCGTTCCTGGCACGGGGGGCAGGCGTCCAAGTGGCGGACGACGCGGCGTTCGTCCGTCTCCGAGAGAATGCCGGACACCATGCGCTGGAGCGTGGCGTCGTCCGGGCAGGCGGCGGTCGCGGGCGTCAAATCGGCGTTCATGCTCGGTGACTCGTCACTCGGGGTTGAGTTGGGAAATCTCGTCCCGCAGGCGCGAGATGACGCGGCTCTTGGCCACGTACACCGCCCCCGGCGACATGCCCAACTCCTGGCCGACGTCCTTCGGGCTGAGGCCGTCCACGGCCGTCTTCCAAAACGCCTGCCACGTGGCCGGCTTGAACTCGTGCTTAACGCGCTCGGCCGCCCACGCGAACGTCTTCCGCTCGTACTCCTTGTCCCACTCGTCGCTCTCGCTGGCCCGGTTCGGCAATTCTTCCAGCCGCTGGTGCGAGTTGCTGTCCCCCGCCCCGCGCGCCTGCCGGGACCGCGCTTCCAAAAACGTGTAAATCTTGTTGCGCGTGATCGAGTACAGCCATCCGCGGAACGTCCCCTTGGCCGGGTCGTAATTCAGCCGGCCCATCGCCCCGGAGACGGACCGCATCACCTCCTGCATCAGGTCGGCGGCGTCCGCGTCTTGCAAGCCGCGCTTGCGGGCGAAGCCGTAGATGATGGTGGCGTAGAGTTGGACAAACTCTTTCCACGCGGTCGCGTCGTTCGGGTCCCGGAGGCGAACCAGCAAACTGGCTCGGGTCAGGGGGGGCGCGCTCATGCGTCGGTTCCTGCGGGACGATACGGGGGCCGCGTCCGAGTCTTGCACGGGCCGGCCGGCATTCGGCGGTGAGAGGGATGTTTCACGCAATCGATTCGCCATATTGTAGGAAACAGCGAATGTTCACCACCCGCCGGGCGAACTCCTTGCTGACAGACTTGTGCAACCACTCTCTCCCGTGACACTTCGGACTTCCTTATCGTGGATACTCCCGCCGGCGGACCGATGACCCCCGCAGGAGCGCCGGCGACAGACGGGCCGGTCATTCTGTGCGGGCTGGGCCGTTTGGGCATGCGCGTGCTGGATTGCCTGCGGGCCACCGGCGTGCCCGTCGTCGTGATCGACACCCATGCTTCCCCGGACGATCCGCAACTGCACGGCATTCGCGTATTGACGGGTGACTGTCGAGACCGTGCGCTCTTAACCGAGGCGGGCGTGCCGACGTGCCGGGGCGTGTTGATCCTCACCAGCAACGACTTGGTGAACTTCTCCGCGACGCTGATGGTGCGGCAACTCGCCCCCGGCGTGCGGGTCGTGATTCGACTGTTCAACCAAAACCTCCTGAACCGGCTCGGGAAGACGGTGGCCAACGTGGTCCCCATGAGCGTCTCGGCGCTGGCGGCCCCGCTGCTCGCGTTGAACGCCGTCACCGGCGAAGTCGCGGGCATGTTCGCCGTCGGTGCCGACCGCTTTCAGGTGGTCGAACTCACGGTGGCCGAGCAATCCCCGCTTCATGGGCATACGATCACCGAGGTCAACGGGGTCGGCGAGTACCTGCCGATTTCCCATGCCACGGCCGGCGGCGCCGTCCACTTTCTGCGGGACATCGACCCAAACCACCGCTTTGACCCCGGCGAGAAAATCACCCTCGCCGGCCGCCCCGCCGACCTGCGAAAACTGAACGCCCCCGGCGAGACGGAATTCGACGTCGTCCTCTGGGCCGGAAAGCTCCGGCGTGCCGGCCGCATCGTCTATCGCACGTTCGCCGAGACGGACTTGGCGGTCAAAATCTGCTCGATCACGCTGGCCGTCGTCGTGTCGGGCAGCGCCGCGACGTATCACTGGGGCCTCGGCCATTCGTGGGCCGACGGGGTATATCGCACCATCAGTGTCATCGCCACGGGCGCGGAATTGGGCGCCGGCGATTACGAGGGCTGGGGCAAAGTGTTCGTCAGCGGCCTGCGCATCTTCGGCACCGCGTTAGTCGCCGCGTTCACGGCCATCCTGACAAATTTTTTGCTGCGGGCCAAACTGGGCGGCGTGTTCGAGGTCCGGCGCATCCCGGATGGCGGGCACGTCGTCGTCATCGGCCTCGGCAACGTCGGCTTTCGCGTCGTCGAGGAACTGGTGCAACTCGGCGAGCGGGCCGTGGTGATCGAGTCGAAGAAGGACGATGCGTTCGTGAACCGCTGCCGACGCATGGGCGTGCCGGTGATCGTCGGCGACGGCACGCTGCCGGAAATTCTCCGGCAATCGCGGGTGAAAGAAGCGCGGGCCGTGATCTGCGCCACGTCGGACGACTTGCTGAATTTGGAAATCGCCATGCTGGTCAGCGAGGGGAACCCGAACCAGCGCGTCGTCGTGCGGTTGGGCGACAGCACGCTCGCGGAGACGGCCCGCACGGCCGCCGGCGTGAAGATGGCCCTGTCGTTGCCGGACCTTGCGGCACCCGCGTTCGCGGCCGGGCTGTTGGGGGACCGCGTTTCCAGTTTGTTCCAAGCGAACGGCCGGACGCTGGCGGCCGTGGAACTGAATGTGACCGACGCGGACGAGCACCAATTCATCGGGCGCTCACTCAAGGCCATCGCCATCGACTACGGGTTTCTGCCGGTGGCCGTGTTCGACGCGGCGGGAAAGCCCAAGGAGTACCGAAACGCCTTGCAGAAGGTGCAGCCGGGCGAGCGGTTGCTGGTCGTCCTCGCGCTGACGGACCTTGATCGGCTCACCAGACGAGTGCGGCCGCCGAAGACCACGTCCGTCTTCGTCAGCAGCTACCCGCTGCCGGCAGTTGACGCGGTGAAAGCTCGACTCTGCACGCTGCGCGGCCTCAGTTCCGACGGCGCAGACGCGGTCATGGAAAGGCCGCCGTTCTTGTTTGCCGACGATCTGACTCGCGGCGAGGCGGAGGAGTTGATCGATCATCTGACGCGGGAGAAAATTTCGGCGTTTCTTTCTTCGCCGAACAGTCACGCAATGTGAAGGAATCGTGAAGCTCTGCCAACATCTCTGCCATTGCGCGCGACCGATTTGCCATAATCGGGACACAACGCCGGCTTTCCGTTTGCGTGGCCATCAAACGGATCGTATCTTCACGGTCTTTCAAATGACCACTCTGTTAAAGCATCTGCTTGACAGCGTCGCTGTCTTCGCGTAGAAGTTAAAGCAGTTGTTTCAAAACCCTGCTTCTCTCCCTGATCTTTGAATCAACATGGCGCAAGAAATAGCGGTTGACGACGGACTTGCGGGGGCCGACGCGACCCGGCAACGCTTGCTGGAAGCGGCTGAGGAGATTTTCGCCGAGAAGGGCTTCGAGGCGGCCACGACGCGGGAAATCTGCGAGCGGGCCGGCGTGCGGAACGTGGGGGCGATCAACTACCACTTCCACGGCAAGGAACGGCTTTACGCGGAAGCCGTCCAGTTCGCGATGTCCACCTGCGTGAGCGGGGCGGCCTTCCCGGAATGGCCGCCGGGGACGCCGCCGCGGCAAAAGCTGCGCGACTTCATCCGGGTGATGATGACGCGGCTTTTGGAAGTGCCCCGCCCGGCGGCGATGCACCTGATGAACCGCGAGATGACGCGGATCGCCCCGTCGGACATCACGGCCCACGCCGTGCGCGAAAACATCAAGCCGATGGCGGACCTGCTGACGCACATCCTGGCCGCGTTGTTGCCGGGCGTGCCGTTCGAGAAGCGGGTGCTGGTCGGCTTCAGCGTCATCGGCCAGTGCCTGTACTACCGGCAGAACCGCGTGGTGGGCGAAGTGCTGTTCGGCCGGGACGTGACGAAGAACTACGACGCGGAATACCTCGCGCGCCACATCGCCGACTTCACGTTGGCGGCGGTCGGTGTTCGAGAAGCGGAGTGACCGGCGATGGTGTGGATCGCACTCAAGATGCTGACCGGCGACCGCACGAAGTACGTGGGGATCGTCTTCGGCGTCGCGTTCGCCTCCATGCTGATCTCGCACCAAGTCTCGATCTTCCTGAGCATCATGGCCCGCTGCACGTCGCTGATCCGCAACGTGCAGGAGGGCGAAATTTTCGTGATGGACCCGACCGTCCGGCAGGCCGACGAGGTGATCGGCCTCTCGGACGACGACCTGCACCGCGTCCGCGGCGTGGACGGCGTGGCGTGGGCCGTCAAGTTCTACCGCGGCACGGTCCGGGCCAGACTGCCGGAAGGCGGCCCGGCCGGGCACGGCGACTTCCGCAGCGTCGTGCTGATCGGCCTGGACGACGCCACCCTTGTCGGCGCCCCGCGCAAGATGCTGATGGGCAGCGTCGAAGACCTGCGCAAGCCGGACGGCGTCATCATCGACGAAGCCGGGTACTTTTACCTGTTCCCCGGCCAACCGCACCGCGTCGGGCAAACAATCGAAATGACCGACCGCCGGGCCGAGATCGTCGGCATCTGCGAGGTGGGCCAACCGTTCCAGTCGATGCCGATCTTCTACACGAAATACTCGCGGGCAATGCAGTTCTCCCCGCCGGAGCGCCGGCTGCTGTCCTACGTCATCGTCGAGCCGGAGCCGGGCGTGCCGGCGGCCGAGGTGGCCCGCCGCATCCAGGCCGACACCGGGTTGCAGGCGTTGACGAAGGAAACCTTCCGCTGGAACACGATCCAGTTTTACGTCAAGAACACGGGCATCCCGTTCAACTTCGGCATCACGGTCGTCCTCGGGTTCGTGGTCGGCGTCGCCATTGCCGGGCAGACGTTTTACCTGTTCACCATCGAGAACCTGAAGCAATTCGGCGCGCTCAAGGCGATGGGGACGAGCAACCCACGCATCGTCGGCATGATCCTGACGCAAGCCCTCGTCGTCGGCCTCATCGGCTACGGCCTGGGCGTCGGCGGCACCGCCCTGTTCTTCACGCTGACGCAGGGGGCGATCCCGCTCAAAGGCTTTCACATGCTCTGGCAAGTGATGGCCGGGACGGCCGCGGCGGTGTCGGTCATCGTCGTGATGGCGAGTTTGTTGAGCATCCGGAAGGTGTTGGTGCTGGAGCCGGCGGTGGTGTTTCGGTGAGCGAGGCGAAAGTAATCCCGGGGTTCGCAAAGCCTCACCCACGGGCTACACTCCGTCGCCCTTCCAGGGCTAAAAACCAACCCCGTGTCTTAGCCCCGGATGGGGCGTCGGAATGTAGCCCGTGGGTGAGGCTTTGCGAACCCCGGGAAACTGGAGACCGCTCATGACCGCCGCCGAACCATCAACGCCGAACGCCGTCGTCTGCCGTGGCGTCACCAAGGACTTCGGGAGCGGCGAGACGAAAGTCCAAGTGCTGCGCGGCATCGACGCCGAGGTGCCGTACTGCGAAATGACCCTTCTCGTCGGGCCGTCCGGGTGCGGCAAGACGACACTGATCTCGCTGATCTGCGGCCTGTTGGACGTAACTTCGGGAGACGTCACGGTATTGGGCGAGAACCTCAGCCAGATGAGCGGCCGGCAAAAAACGGCCTTCCGGAGCGCCAATGTCGGGTTCGTGTTCCAACAGTACAATCTGCTGCCGTCGTTGAACGCCGCAGAGAACGCGGCAGTGCCGCTCATCATCGCAGGGGTGAAACGGAGCCATGCGGTCGCCAAGGCGGGCGACGTGTTGAATCTCGTCGGCATGGGGGACAAGTTGCGGAGTTACCCCCACCAATTGTCCGGCGGGCAACAGCAGCGGGTGGCCATCGCCCGCGCGCTGGTCCACGAGCCGCGGCTGTTGGTGTGCGACGAGCCGACGGCCGCCTTGGACGGCAAGAGCGGGCAGACCGTGATGGAACTTCTGCGAACCGTCGGCCGCCGCGAAGGCCGGGCGGTCATCATCGTGACGCACGACAACCGCGTCCTCCGCTTCGGGGACCGCATCATCACGATGTCGGACGGCCGAGTGGAAAGCGTCACGACCGGAGAGGGCGCCATTAGTCACTGAAAAACCAAGAGTTTCACGCAAAGCTCGCAAAGAGGCAAAGCTCGCAAAGAGATTTAGAAAAGAATAGGCGCGCTGGCCGGACATGAGACATCACATTGTTTCGTTTGCTCTTTGCGAGCTTTGCCTCTTTGCGAGCTTTGCGTGAAACTCCTATTCTTCGAGTTTTCTTACGTGTCAGGCGGGCCATGCTGTTCAAAATCGGGTTGCCGCTCCTGTCGTTCGCGGCCGTGCTGTTCGCCTTGCGGCACGTCGTCATCGCGGACCAGGAGCCGCCGAAGGAGCCGCCGCCGGTCGAGCCGGTGCGGACGCCGTTCAAGTCGGCCATCGCCGGGGCGGGGATGATCGAGCCGATGAGCGAGAACATCGCCGTCGGCTCGCACCTGCCGGGCGTCGTCGCCGAGGTGTTCGCGGACGTGAACACCGAAGTCGCCGCCGGCGCCAAGCTCTTTCGGCTGGACGACCGGCAACTGCGGGCCGAGTTGGAAGTTCGGCAGGCCATGTTGGAGTCGGCCAAGGCGATGCTGGAAAAACTCCGCAACCAACCCAGGCCGGAAGAACTGCCGATCACGGAAGCCAAGGTTGAGGAGATGCGGGCGGCGCTGGCCGACGCCAAGGCCCAATTCGCCCGGGCCGAACAGGGCAACCGCACCGGGGCGGTGGCCGAGGACGAATTCGTCCGCCGCAAATTCGCCGTCGCCACGGCCGCCGCCCAACTGGCGAAGGCCGAGGCCGAGTTGAAGCTGCTCCGCACCGGCGCGTGGAAACCGGATCTGCTGGTTGCCGAGGCGCAAGTCAAGCAGGCGACGGCCCAAGTGAAACAGACCGAGACCGAGATGAAGCGGCTGGAAGTCACCTCCCCCGTCGCCGGCCGCGTGTTGCAGAAGAACGTCCGGCCCGGCGAGTACGTCGGCATCCCGCCCGGCCAAGCCCTGATGGTCGTCGGCGACGTGAGCACGCTGTACGTCCGCATGGACGTGGACGAGAACGACATCAGCCGCTTCAAGAAGGAGTTGCCGGGAAAGGCCATCACCCGCGGGGCGAACAAGCGGGAAGTCTCGCTGAAATTCGTGCGCGTGGAACCGTATGTCGTGCCCAAGAAGACGCTGACTGGCGCCGGGACGGAGAGGGTGGACACCCGCGTGCTGCACGTGATTTACGCGATTGAGACGCGCGACCCGAACCTGTACGTGGGACAACAGGTGGACGTGTATCTCGACGCGGGGAAGTAAAAATGAAAGACGTTTTTTTAGCCACGGATCGAACACGGAATAAACACGGATAAAGGCAAACGGAAGAAGAGAGAAAACACTTCTAAAATCGAGAGCATTTTCAGTTTCTGTGTGGCGGCTGGCGTGCGGTGGGACCGGCGTCCCGCCAGTCGTTTGTTCC
>JAYTTY010000546.1:0-15404 GCA_043744795.1 Zavarzinella sp.
GACCGTCGTCGGCCTCCCCGGATTCACTGCCATCTTGCTGCATTTTCCTCATTTGTTGCGAGAGCAATTTGTGTCATTTCACCGCGAGTGGAGTATAACCTATTCCTCGACATCAAGTGGGCGGGCGACGGCGCCGGCGGCGCGCTCCGGACGCGCGTGGGCCGGCAGGAGTTGGACTTCGGGAGCCAACGGCTGCTCGGGGCGGCCGAGTGGGCCAACGACCGCAACACCTTCGACGGCGTCACGGCGGTCTGGAAGAGCAAGAGTTGGGACGTCGAAACGTTTTGGACGTTGCCCGTCCCCTTCGCCCGGACCGCCGCCGCCGTCCGCGACTTTCGCCCGCCGGATTCCACCGAGCGGTTCTCGGGGGTGTTCGCCACGTGGCACGAAGTGACGGGCCATACGGTTGACCTGTACGCCCTGCGGTTGGAGCGGGCCAAGCAAGTCCGGGGCGGCGACGCGCCCCTCGTCCCCTTCGACGCCAACACCGTCGGCGGGCGCTGGCTGGGCCGGCAAGGCCAGTGGCTTTGGGAGGCGGAAGGGGCGTATCAGTTCGGCCGCCATTCCGGGGATGTCCAAGCCGCGGGCTTCGCCGTCGGCGGCGTCGGCTACGACTTCTCTTGTCTGCCGTGGCAGCCGGTCCTTTGGCTTTACTACGACTGGGCGTCGGGCGATTCCGACCCGGACGACCGCCGCCGCGGCACGTTCAACCAACTCTTCGCGCACGCCCACAAGTACCTCGGCGTGACCGACGTCCTCGGGCGCCAGAATATCGAGGACGTGAACTTCTCGCTCGTCGTCAAGCCGGCCGAGCGCTTCGCCCTGAGTGTGGAAGGCCACGTTTTCCGCCTCGCGTCCGCCCGCGACTCCCTTTACAATAACGGCGGCGCGCCCCTCCGGACGGACCGGACGGGCCGGGCGGGCGACGACGTGGGGCGGGAGGTGGACTTCAACGTCCGGATTCTCCTCACCCCGCACGCCGACTTGCTGATAAGTTACGGCCACTTCTTCGCCGGCAAGTACCTTTCGAACACCGGCGCCGGCAGGGACGCCAATGCCTTGTACACACAGTTGGGCTTCAGGTTCTGACGTGAAAGACAGGTCATGCGAACCGCACGCGACTGGTCCGACGTGGTGGTGGCGGTCGCCGGGGGACTTTCCGCCGCGCTCGGCGTGGCGGTCATGGTCGGGTGGCACACGCACAACGAGCGGCTGCTGCAAATCCACCCGACCTTCGTCGCGATGGTCTACAACACGGCCCTCTGTTTTGTCCTGTGCGGGGCCGGGCTGGCGGCGCTCGTGTTTCGCCGGCCGCGCGCGGCGCTCGGCGTCGGGCTTGCCGCGGCCGCGTTCGGCGGCGCCAACCTCTGCCAGATTGTTTTCGGCGTGACCCTCGGCGTTGACCAACTCCTGATGGAGGCGTGGCAAAAAACGGCCAACCCCCACCCCGGGCGCATGGCCCCGCAGACGGCGGTGTGCTTTTTGCTAACGGGCGTCGCCTTGGCGCTCATGGGCGGGCCGGCCCTGCGCGGCTGGCGCCCCTTGGCGGTCGGCCTCGCGGGGTCCGTCGACATCGCCCTGGGATTCACGTCCATTTTCGGCCGCATTTTTGACGTCGACACCGCCGGCTGGCAAGGCTTCCTCTCCATGGCCCTGCACACGGCCGTCGGTTTCGCAATGTTGGGGGCCGGCATGATGGCCGTGGCGTGGCGCGACGGCCGCGGGGCCGAGACGGGCGCGCCGCGCTGGCTCCCCGTCCCCGTCGGCATCGGCGCCCTGACGGCCGCACTGTGCCTGTGGCAAGCCATGATCTCCCAAGAGTTTACTCAGGTCGGGCGGATTGAGCGGGTCATTGAAGCCGAAGGGCTGCGGCTGCCCGCCGCCCGCCAAGCCCAACTCGTGGCCGAAGTTCGCTCCCCGCTCCCCCGCCTCGTACTCGCGGTGGGGATCCTGATGGCGTTGCTACTGACGGTGACGGTGTACTTGGCCCAGACGGCCCGGCTCCGGCTGGAGACCATGCGCCGGGCGGTCGGCAAACTCACCGCGACGAGCGCGGGCCTCCTCGCCAACGCCGGCCGGCAGGCGGCCGGCGCCCAGGAACAAGCCTCCGCCATCTCACAGACGGTGAGCAGCATGACCCAGATCGCGGAGACGGCCGCCCACGCGGCGCAACAAGTCAAAGAGGTCGGCAAGAACGCCCACGTCGCCGTCGCGGTCAGCCAGGACGGCCGCCAAGCGGTCGAAAACGCGATCGTCGCCATGGGCGAGGTCCAGGGGCGGATGGCGTCGATCGCCGACAACATCCTGACGCTCACCGAGCGGGCGCTGACCATCGGCGAAATCATCGCCGCCGTCAACGAAATCGCCGAGCAGACCAATCTCCTCGCCCTGAACGCCGCCATCGAGGCGGCGCGGGCCGGCGAACACGGCCAGGGTTTTTCCGTCGTCGCCCGGAACGTCAAGGACTTGGCCGACCAGTCGAAGAAGGCGACGGCCCAAGTCCGGACAATCCTCGGCGAGATCCGGCAAGCCACCGCCACGACGGCCCACTCCGCCGAGCAGGGGACCGCGGCGGCGGCCGCGGCGGCTAACGTGGTCGCCCGGGCGGGCGCGACGATCAAGGTGGTCGCCGACACGCTCGCCCAGACCGCCCAGTCGGCGGCCCAGATCGTCGCCTCGGCCGAGCAACAAGCCAACGGCATGGCCCAGATCAATCAGGCCATGAAAGAGATCGAGCACGTCACGACGCGGAACAAGGCGGCGATCCGCGAAATCGAGCACGCGGCCCAGGCCCTCAACGCTTTGAGCAACGGCCTCGCCCGCCTGACCGGCGCCGGCCCGGCGGGCGAATCGATTGTTCGCGGCCAGTGACGCAATAGGATTTTCCGAAGGCGGCAAGGCGACTGACGGCCGTCCCGTTCGGTCACCTCCCGCCCCCAGGAGCCTCTCCATGTCCCGCATCCTCGCCACTTTCCTTCTGACGTGTTGCGTCCTCAACCCATTGCGGGCCGAGGCCCCGCCGGAGGAGTTCAAGCTCTCGCCCGACGAGCAGGCCGTCATCGACGCCACCAACATAGAGCGGAAGAAGGCCGACTTGCCGCCGCTGGCCCCGAACGCCAAGCTCTTCGCCGCCGCCCGCGGGCACGCCGCCAACATGGCGAAGCAGGACATGCTCGAACACACGCTGGACGACAAGACGCCCGGCGACCGCGTGAAAGCCGCCGGGTACTGCTTCGCCATGACCGGCGAGAACATCGCCAAGAACACCCGCACGCCGCAAAAGACCCTCGACGCGTGGATGGACTCCGAAGGGCACAAGAAGAACATCCTCACCAAGGAGTACACCGAGATCGGCGCCGCCGTCGCCAAGAACGACCAGGGGGAGCCGTATTGGGTGCAGGTGTTTGGGAAGCCGATTTCTCGGAAGTGACACGGTGACCGTGTCATCCCAGATTTCCCTCTTGTGTTCCCCGCGACTGCCGGTATAAGCCGGCAACGGTACACTCCGCACGGACGGGAGGGGCGCACGGATGGCCCTTACAAAGCGACGCGCCACGACGGCGTTGGCCGGCATCATGGCGATCAGCGGCTTCTCCGGGTGTTGCTCGGACGGCAAGTGCCTCGTCAAGGACAGCGGCCGCCCGGCCAAGGACGCGCTGGCCCGCGCGGACGACGCCGCCCGGCCGAACGTGGTCCGGTCCCAAGTCCCGGAAATGTTGCCGCCGGTGCGCATCGGCCAGCCGACGGCCGACCCGTCGGGCCGGGCCGTCGTGGCCGACCCGGCGAGCGTGGGCGGCCCGGCCGTCGTGGAGCCGGCTTCCGGCCGGGCGGCCGCGCCCGCCGTCGAAGAGGGCGACACGCAAGTCCGCATCGTGGCCAGCATCGGCAACGCCCCGATCTACGAGAGCGAAGTCCGCGAGGCCGTGTACCAGCGGCTCGGCGACTTGTTGAAGCTCGGGGACCGGGAGCGGGCCGCCAAGCAGAAGGAAATGTTCAAGGAAGAACTGCGCCGCATCATCGAGCGGGAACTGGTGCTGGACGAAATGGTCAGCACGCTGACGGCCCGCAAGCAGACGGCCGCCCTGACCAAGCTGAAGGAGTCGGCCGGCAAGGAGGCCGACGCCATGTTGAAGGCGTTCAAGGCCGAGCGCGGCGTGAAGGCCGACGAGGAGTTCCGGGCCGTCCTGCGGGCGCAGGGGCTGACGATGGCCGGCATCCGCCGGCAGATCGAGCGCGGCACCATGATGCGCATCTACATGCAGGAGAAGGTGTCCGGCCGTATGGACACCGTCAGCCTCGCGGATGTCCGCGACTACTACGCCGCCCACGGCGACGACTTCCTGGCCGAGGACGCCGTCAAGTGGCAAGACCTGTTCGTGATGACCGGCAAGTTCCCGACGCCGGCCGCGGCGAAGCAGTACGCCCAGCAATTGCACGCGCAAATCGAGAAGGGCGCCGACCTCGGGCCGCTGGCCGTCAAGTACGGGCACGGGGACAGCGCCCTGCGGGACGGGGCCGGCATCGGCGAGAAGCCGGGCGACATCTTCCCGCCGGAACTCGAGCCGGCCGTGATGCGGGTGAAGGCCGGCCAGTCGGTGATCCAAGAGACGGAAACGGGCTTCCACATCATCAAGGTGACGGAGCGCACGCTCGCCGGCCGCCGGCCGCTGGATGAAAAGCTGCAGGCCGTCATCAAGAAGAAGGTGCAGGCCCAAATTTACGAGCGCGAGGCCAAGCGGTACGTGGACTCGCTGTGGAAGAAGTCCCAGCCGCAGGTGTGGGTGGAATTGTGAATGACCAATGACCAATAAAGCGAGCCGAGGGCCGTGAGGCCCCGGGTGGTGCGCCGAAGCCTCCACTCACGGCCCTCGGCTCGCTTTGTCCCATTTCGCGGCCGTCGCCCGGCTCAATCAAACGCCTGCGGGCTGTACGCGGGCAGGTCTTTCCGGCCGACCGCGAACGCATACACCCGGAAGGGCCGGTCGGCCACGAAGTCGTTGTCCGCGGTGACGAGCAGCAGCCGCCGGCCGTCCGGCAGGTCCGGGCCGAAGGCCAGCCCCTCGAACTTTTCCAGGCAGTCCGGCCCGGCGATCCCGAACCGCGAGTCAAGCAGGTCGAAGAACAACTTTTTCGCCGCCGGCTTGACCCCCTTCGGCAGCCCCGCGGCCGGCAAGCGCTCGACGGCGCTGACGTCCGTGGCCCAGGCGAGGTCGATCAGGAAAATCTTCTTCGCCGCGGCCTCCTTCCCGGCCTTGCTGTCGCGCTCGATGACGAGAAACTCGTGGTCGTTCACGGCGAGGATCTCGCTGGCCCCGTTGCCGGCGTCGTCGAGCGGGTAGACGAATTCCCGCGTCTTGCCCGTCGCCCGGTCGATTTCCAACAGCCGGCAGTTGAGGCCGACGCGGGCCGCGTCCGCGCCCAAGGCCCCGTCTTGGATCAACGGGCTTTGCATCAGGCCGACCAATTTGGCCCCGTCCGGCGTGATGGCCAGCCCCTCCATGCCGCGGTTCGGCAGGCGGCCGGCCGTGTTCTTCGGCGGCAACTCGTCCTCCGGCTTCGGGCCGACGGCGAGGGGGCGGAACTTGGCGGGCACCGGCAACTCTTTCACCCGCCGGCCCTTGGCGTCGAACTCGTAGACGAACGGGCCGTACTCGTCGGAAATAAAGACGTGGCCGTCCCGGCCGACGCGGACCCCCTCGGGGTCGAGCCGGCGGGACTTCGCCGGGTCCGGGTCGATGGCCGCCGCGGTCCCGACGAACGCCCGGCCCGCGTCGTTCGTCAGCATCGTCGTGGCGGTCAGCTTCAGCGAGACGGCAGGGGCCGTCCCCGGCGTGACGGTGATCGTCATGCGGTGGACCCGGCAGGCGAAGTCGGTGCCGCCGTCCTTCGGCCCGCGGTCGGACGCCAAAATGTAGTCGGCCCCGCGGCCCGTGTAGGCGATGGCGGACCCGTGCCCGCCGAGGCGGTTGTTCGGCGTCCCGTCCGTCTGCTTGCCCGTCAGCCCGGATAAGTCGGTGGCGTCCCCCGGCAGGGAGCCGACGCCCAGGAGCGTGACCTCGGCCCGGGCCGGAGCCAGGGCGATGAACGGAACGAGGGCGAGGAGGCGGAAGCGCATGGGTTGAACTTTGGTTGGGAGGCGTGGATTGCGAAAAGAGCCCGCGCCGGGCCGCCCGCGCGGGCGACCCGGCCGAAGTCGGCGTCAGTAGCCGGCGATGACTTCGCCGCCGTGGGCGGTGACGATGGAGGCGAAGGTCTTCGCGTCGATGGACGCCTTGAGGAAGGCGACGTGCCCGTCGGCGAAGCAGCAGTTCGACCCGCCGGTGTGGAAGCTGAACACTTCGTTGTCGTTCGAGGCGTTCATGCCCGCGCTGAACTTGGCGAGGTTGGCCGGGTTGAAGTCGTTCTTCTTCCAGAACACGTTGGAGTTGGGGACGTTGCCGGCGTAATCGGCCGGCGTCGCGTTCGGGTTGGTCATGTCCACGCTGAACGGCCCGTCGCTGTCCGCCCAGCTAAACCCCTGGTCGTTGAGGGCGGGGCCGACCTTTTTGCCGTTGAGCCAAATGTCCGGCCGGGCGGAACACTCCCAAATCATACCCGTGTTGGACGTGCCGTCGGTGATCTGGGCGATCGTCGAGACTTGGTCCTTGAACATGACGCTGTTGATTTCGTCCGTGGTGCCGACGCGCCCGAGGTTGAACACGCCGCCGTACTGGCCGGGCTTGAAGGTGTTCATGGTGTCGTAGTCCGTCGGGCCGCAAGGGCTGGAGAAGGTTTGACCGAACTTCGTCCCCAAGAACGGCGTCCTCCCGGGGGTTGAGGGACAAATGTAAGTGTTCAGTTGGGTGAGGATCGCGGCCCGGTTGGCCGGGTCGTACCAGTTCAAATTCACGTCGTACAACTTGCCGACGTTCCCTTGTTCGATGTAGTCGAGGGTGAAGGCCCGCCAACTGTGCAAGGTGCCGGAGGGGTTGCCGGGATTCACTGCCACGCCCGGCTTCGTCCACGACGACGCCGGGAAGTAGCTGTTCGTGTCGTGGTAGTTCTGCATCGCCAGCCCGAGCTGCTTCATGTTGTTCGTACACTTCATCCGATTCGCGGCTTCGCGAATCTTCTGGACGGCCGGCAGCAGCAGGCCGATCAGGATGGCGATGATGGCGATCACCACCAACAGTTCGATCAGCGTGAAGGCACGCCGGCGGGGTTGAGCGGTCGTCATGAGCCGGTCTCCGAGGATAGCAATGAGGCAAGTAGGCGGCAAAGGATTGGCGCCGCGTGCCATCAACTTAGAGAGGCTAACCCAAGGAACGGTGAAGGGGATATGAAGGACGTGTGAGGTTGGCGGTTTCACCGAATCTTCATGACCGGCGGGTGACGACCCGCACGACTGCCCACAGGGCGTTCGCGTCATCGCACTTCAAAATCTCGCTCAAGCGGTCTGGTTTCGGGGCGCTGACCCCGCAGCATGCTTGGGTGGAAGCAATCCACTCTTCGTCAGTGATCGGCTTCACGGGAGCCGACTCGCGTGCCGTCGCCGCGTCATACCGGGCGATCAACTCATCGAGGCCGCCCGGTTGTTCGATGAGTTGCACGGCCACGAACCCGGCCTCGGCGAGCAGTCGCGGGTAGTCCGCGAGCAACGGCGCTTGCGCGAACCCGCACGCCCGCAGGACGGGGTGATTCGCCAAGTCCGACGGCAACGCCCGCTTGCGGGCCACGTCGATGATGACGAGTTCTTCGCCGGGCGTTAAGGCGCGGGACGCTTCGCACAGCCGGGCGAGCCGGTCGGGGGCGAAGCGCAGCGCGTGGGCGAGGAGCAGTGAATTAAGCGTCATCGTGCTTAGAATCCGAGCGGAGCGAGGGAGGCGAGCCAGAAGCGTTAGCGCTCTGGAGGAACTTCCTGAGTAAGTACGCCGCGAACCGAGTCTTCGAGGTTCGCATTCAGGGGTGACGCCTCTCGCCCAAGGGGTCGGGCTTCGAAGACTCGCCCTCCTGCTTTCTCACTCACGCGCGCCCTCCAGTCGCTAACGCTTCTGGCTCGCCTCCCTCGCTGGCGCTTCGGCAATTAAACCACCCGGCTGCCGCGCGACAGGTACAGGTCGCTCACCGGGAAGTTCTCGAAGGCCAGCGAGTAGTTCTTCTCGAACCACGGGCGCAGGTTCTTTTCCAGCAAGTTGTCGTAGCCGGGCCGAACGTGGATCGTCGGGCCGAACGGGGTGGCCTTCAACTCGCCGTTCTCGGCCACGACTTCGCCGGCCTTCAGCGCCATCCGCGGCAACTCGAACATGGCCTTAATGTCCCGGCCCGGCGTGTAAATGGTGATGTCCGCGTCGGCCCCGACGCCGAGATGTCCTTTGTGCTTCAGGCCGAGGATTTTGGCCGGGGCGGCGCGGGTGACGATCACGATCTCGTTGAGCGTGTACTCCCGCTCCAAATCCCACAACACGCAGCGGGGGCGAATCTTCTCGGGGAGCTTCTTCAACACTTCCCGGCGGTAGTCGCGGTCCATCAGGACGGCGATCATCTCGGGGTAAGCCAGGAACGTGCCGCCGTTGGGGTGGTCGGTGCTCATGGCGATGCGCCACGGGTCATTTACCAGCAAGTACCACTCGACGCCGATGCACCACTGCAGGGCGTGGACGAAACTCTTCTCGCGGTACACGATCGGGACGATGCCGCACCCGGCCTCGCACTCGGTCTCACTGTTGAACCACTTTTTGCCGGTGACCTTGTGCAGGTAACTGCCGAGCGGGCCGTCCCCGGTCATGGACGTAGTCTCGCCGAAGACGACGTGGCCGACATCGACGGTCAGGTTCGGGTGACTGTTAAAGTAGTCCGCGAGGGGCGACACCTTCGAGCAGAACGTCCCCTGGTCGTCCGGCCCGCCGCCGTAGCTGTGGAACTGGACGTGCGTGAGGTGCCCGCGGTGGCCATCGAGGCTCTTCATCGAATCGAGGAATGTCGTCCAGTTCCCCGGCAGGCCGAGGCGGTTGCAGTGCAGGTGCAGCGAGTGCGGCAGGCCGAGGGCGTCGATCTCCTTGGCCAATCCGCTGATGACTTGCCGCGGGGTCAGGTTGAAGCCCGAGATCGGGTCGTCGATGCCGGTGTCGTGGCCGGCCCCGCGCTTCCAGTTCTCGACGCCGCCGGGGTTGACGGCTTTAATCGCGTAGCCGCGCGTGGCGTTGAGAATCCACGCGATGTAGTCGCGCAGGCGGTCGGTCTCGCCGGCCGCCAGTTGTTCGAGGGCGTAGAGGTTGTTGCCGAGCAGGACGAAGAAGCCCTTGTCGATAATCGGCGTGTCGTGGAATTCCTCGTGCGTATGCCGGGCGCCGAGCGGCGGGATGGCCGCGTCGAAGACGGTGGTGTACCCGAGGCCGGCGTACAGATACCCCGTGGCGAACGTGCTGGGCGTGCTGCCCAACGTGCCCGAGCGCGTCAGGGCCGTGCGCCGCATCGCCGGCTGCCGTCGGCGGTCCTCGGGCCGCATCTTGCGGGCGAAATTGACCTTCGGCCCGGCGATGTGGGCGTGCATGTCCACCCCGCCCGGCATGACGACCAACCCGGCCGCGTCGATCACCTTGTCCGGGGCTTCGTGCTCGGGAGGGGAGACAATGACCCCGTCCCGCACCCACACGTCCGCGACGGCGCCGTCGATTCCGTTGAGCGGGTCGTGGACGGTGCCGCCGGCGATTTTCAGGAGAGGCATGTCCGTATTGTTAGTGAAAATCGGCCGGCCGCGACGCGGGGCGTCATCGCTTCACGTCGGCGAAGGGCAGGAGGGCGTCGCGGAACGCCGTCACGTTCTCGAAGCGGTCGGCCGGCTCGCGGGCCATGGCCCGGTGAATCACTTCGCCCAACTCGGGCGGCAAATCGGCCTTGCGGTCCAAGAGTGGCACGGGCGTGCCGTTGATGATCTGGGTGAACTGCTTCCCCAAGTCCTTCACGAAGTCGTGCGGGTAGAAGCCCGTCAGCAAGTGGTAGAGGGTCGCGGCGGCGGAGTACTGGTCGGCGGCGGGCTTCACGTCGCGGTAGTGCGTTACCTGCTCGGGGGCCATGTAGGCCGGGGTGCCGCCCACTTCGCCTTGGAACGTCAGCCCGCTGAGTTTGCAATCGTCGAACGCGCGGGCGAGGCCGAAGTCCGCCAGTTTGACGACCCTCTTTCCCTTTCCGCCGCCCAGCAAGACGTTGGACGGCTTGACGTCCCGGTGAACGATGCCCCGGTCGTGGGCGTGCGCCAGCGCGGCGAGCATCTGGCAGACCAACCGCACCGCGAGGGGGACCGCCAGTGGCCCCTTGGCCTTGAGCGTTTTGCCGGCGTCCGGGCCGTCGACCAGTTCCATCACCAAGTAGATCGCCGGCTCCCGCCCGCCGCTGTCGATGAAGCCCGCGATGTTGGGGTGGTCCAGTTGCGAGAGCACGCGGGCCTCGCGCAGGAAGCGGTCCACTTGCTTTTGCCCGACGCCCGCGGCGACCGAGATCATCTTGACGGCCACCGGCAGGCCGTCCCGGCGGCGGACGGCGCGGACGACGACGCCCATGGCGCCGCGGCCCAGTTCTTCCCCGAGGTCATAATCGGGGATCAGGGACGCCGTGGGCGGTTGCGTGACCGTGCAGGGGAGGTCGTCCGGCGGCGCCTCCGCCGGGAGGTCGCGGGTGAGTTCCGCTTCGGCGTCGGCGGGGGGAATCTCCAATTTGAAGACCGTGTGCCCCGCCTTGATTTCGTCCTGATCCTTCAATTCGGCGTGGGCGACTTTCTGGCCGTTGACGCGGATGCCGTTGCGGCCGCCGAGGTCCAGAATGCGGCCCCGCGGCGGGTTGATTTCGATGAGGAAGTGCCGCCGGGAGAAGTACGGGTCGTCGTAGTTGAGCTTTAAGTGCGCGTCCTTCGCCCGGCCGACCAAAAACGTGTCGTGCCGGTCGAAGGTGAACTCTTTGCCGGCATGGGGGCCGGCGGTGACAATGAGTCGGACGGCCACTTGTGCGTCTCCAAAGCCACGTTTCGCCGCTCAGCCGCCGGCGAGGGGCTTGATCTTCACGTCCCGGAATTCGACGCCGGTCTTCTGGTTGACTTGCAGCCCGATGCGGCCCGCCGGCCGCAGCAGGCCGGGCTTCTTGACGTAGTTGTCGCGGGCGGCGGGGTCGTCCAGGCTGGCGTTGATCGTCTGGACGCCGTTGACCCACACCTGAATTTGCCGCTTGTCGAGCCGCACCCGCATGGCGTTCCAATCGTTCTTTTTGAAGGGCGGGTCCGCCGTGCGGGGAAATACACTGTAAAGCGACCCGGTCTTGCTCGTCACGGGCAGGGCGGCGTATTGGGGGAACGCGTCGTCGAGGATTTGCACCTCCATTTGGCTCCCCCCGTTAATGTCGCCGTCCGCGTTTCCCCGTAAGAACAGGCCGCTGCCGGTCCCGGCCCCGAGTTTGTACTGCAACTCCAGTTCGAAGTTGTCGTATTCCGCCTCCGTCATCAAATAGCCGGCGCCCCCGGCCGGCGGCGGCGTCCCGGTCAGCCGGCCCGCCGCCCAACTCCACTTCGGCGTGCCGACCGCCTTCCACCCCGTCAGGTCCTTGCCGTTGAACAGGGGGACAAATTTGTTCTCGGCGGCCGGCTTGGCCGGGGCCTTGGGGGCCGCGGCCTTCGCCGACAAGTCCTTAATCACGGCGTCCTTGATCGTCAGTTCTTCCACTTTCGCCGTGCCGTGGAGTTGGAACGCGATGATCCCGGCGGTGTCGATTTCGGGGAACGTGTCATCGACGATGGTGGTCCCGTTCACGGTCACGGTGATGTGCTTGCCGACGCACCGGACGACGTAGTCGTTGAACGCGGCCGCCTTG
This sequence comes from Zavarzinella sp., assembly GCA_043744795.1. Lineage (GTDB taxonomy): Bacteria > Planctomycetota > Planctomycetia > Gemmatales > Gemmataceae > Zavarzinella. The sequence continues at coordinate 11,833 of JAYTTY010000546.1, forward strand.
AAGAACCGCGGCACGTCCGCGGCCGGGACTTCTTTCATGAACTTGCCGGTGGTCTTCTCGCCGTAAACGCCGGCGTACTTGACCGCCTCGATTTCCACTTGCGGGCCGGCGACGATGAATTCGGCCGGGTCCACGACCTTGCTGCGGACCTGGAGGCCGCTGTTGCCGACGCCGTTCTTCAACCGCACCTGGAACCGGATTTCAAAGTCCTTGTAGCTTTGCCGGCTGCACAGGTAGGTGTGCTTGTCCCGCCCGGGGGCCAACTTCCCCGTCACCGCCCCGCCCGCGACCTCCCACGTGTTGCCGATGTATTCCCACCCGGCCAAGTCCTTGCCGGTGAACAACGGGACGAACCCCTCGGGTACGGGGGCGGCCGGTTCGGCGCTCGGGGCTGGCTCCTTCGGCGTCTCCGGCTCGGGGGCGGGCGGGCTTTTCGGCGTCTCCGCGGCGGGCGTCGGCGGGCTTTTCGGCGGCGGAATCGTCTCTTTCGGCTTCGGCCCTTGGGCCACTGCCGCCTTCGGCTTCAGGGTCACTTTCACCACCTGCCGGTCGCCCTTTTTGACCGTGAATTGTTGCGTCACCGCCTCGAAGTCGCCGCCGGTGACGGTCAGCCCGTGTTCGCCGACGGTCAGGGTCAGGGGCTTGTCCAAGCCGGTGAGTTCGATCCGGTCGCCGTCCACTTTCACGTCCGCCTTCGCCGTCGGGTCGCTCAGTTCGATGACGACTTCCCCGTGCTTGCCGCGCACCGTCAAGACCACGACGGCCCCGATCACCAGCGCGCCCAACACGGCCGCCCCCGCCGCCAACGGCCCCCACGACTTCCCGGCCCGGCTGCGCCGCCCCCGAGTCGGCGGCTCGGGGTGGCCGCCGCCCGCGGCCGCCCCGGCGTCCTCGTGCAAGTGATCGAACAGACTGGCGGCCGGGGGCGGGGCGATCATCGCCAACTGCGTCGGGGCCGCGGCGGCCGGCCCGGTGTCTTGGCTCGGGAGGCGCTCGTCGAGCCGGGCCGCGAAAGCCGCCATACTCGCGGGGCGGTCGGCGGGGTCTTTGGCCATCGCCTGCCGGCACAGATCCTCCAACCGCGGGTCGGCGTCCGGGCGAAACGCCCGAACGGCCGGCGCCGGCACGGTCAGAATTTGCGCCATCACCACGCCGATCGGCCCGCTGAACGGCGTGCGGCCCGTCAACAACTCGAACAAGATGACCCCGAGGGCGTACACGTCCGTCGCCGGGCCGATGCGGTCGGTTTCCCCGTTGACTTGCTCCGGGGCCATGTAGCTCGGGGTCCCCATGACGGCCCCGTCGCGGGTGAGCCGCGCCTCGTCCGGGTCGATGTCGGCGACCCGCTTGGCCAGCCCGAAGTCCATCACCACCGGCTCGCCGTCGGCCGTCAGCATCACGTTGGCCGGCTTCAAGTCGCGGTGGACGATCCCCTTGGCGTGGGCGTGCGCCAGCCCGAGGGCGATCTTGCGGACCAATTCGACCACGCGGGCTTGTGGGAGCGGGGCGTCGGGGTCGATCAGGTCTTCCAGCGGCTTGCCGTCGATGAAGGCCATCGAGATGAACGGCCGCCGGCCGATCTCGCCGGCGTCGAACACGGTGCAGATGTTCGGGTGCTGCAACACCGCCGAGGACCGGGCCTCCCGCACGAACCGCTCGATTCGCTTCGGCGCTTCCCCCGCGTCGAACGCCGGGAGCTTCAACGCGACTTTTCGCCCGAGCGTGGTATCTTCCGCTAGGTACACCGCGCCCATTCCCCCTTGGCCGAGTTTTTTCAAGACCCGGTACCGGCCGAACTCCGCCGGGAGCGCGGCGAACGGTTGGTGCGAAGACACCGCCTTGTTTGGCTTCGTGTCGCCGTGTTCCCCGTCGATGGTCGGCAACGCCTTGAACAGCGTGCCGCACTTCTTGCATTTGACTTTGCGGCCGGCGACCGCGTCCGCGACGTTGAACGCGGCGTTGCAGGCGAGGTTCGGGCACTGAATCGTGAGGGGCATGTCAAAATCCGGGCGGCCGCGGGACGATTTTGATTATAGAAGTCCAACGCAATCAAATATCCTCATGCGCTCAATCGCCGTGGGCTTGAGTGTACCCGAGAATCGTCGGTGAAGAAAGGGCGCCGACTAGTTTCCGGCGATGACGTGTCTTGTTGGGAATGTGGCGCCGGACTTCTAATTTGAAAACTGAAACCCCCGCTACATAAAATGACCCCGAACGGCCCCCAACCGCGACAGAGCGCCCTCATGTATCCTTCGTGGGCCAACTTGGCCACCCTGTTCGCCGGCCGGGACCGGAAGTTCCAGGCCGGCATCGCCGACGCGCGGACGCGGGCCAACACGCCCGTGTTCTGGATGCTCGGCCGCACGCAGACGGGCAAGACGTCCGTCATCCACTTCCTCACCGGGGCGCCGGAGGCCGAGATCGGCACCGGGTTCCGGCCCTGCACGCGCTTCTCCCGGCAGTACCCGTTCCCCACGCCGGACGCCCCGCTGCTGAACTTCCTCGACACCCGCGGCATCGACGAGCCGGGGTACGACCCGGCCGAGGACTTGGCCCAGTTCAACGACAAGGCCCACGTCCTCGTCGTCACCGTGAAGGTGTTGGACGACGCCCAAGAAAACTTGTTGAAGAACTTGGCCATCATCCGCAAGGCGAAGCCGAACCGGCCCGTGCTGCTGTTGCTGACGTGCCTGCATGAAGCGTACCCGCAGCAACAGCACCCGACGCCGTACCCGTTCGGCACATCGCTCTACCCGCCGAACATCCCCGTAGACCTGACGCGGTCGATCGCGTTGCAGCAGGACCGCTTCAAGAACTTGGTCGATGACATCATTCCCATCGACCTGACGAAGCCGGAGGAGGGGTTCGCCGAGCCGAACTACGGCGGGGACGCGCTGAAGCGGTCCATCCTCGACCACTTGCCGAAGGCCATCCGACAGACGATGCTGTCGCTGGACGTGGTCACGAGCGAGTTCCGCGACGAGTCGATGACGCGGGCGATGCCGGTGATCCTCAGCTACAGCACGCTGGCGGCCGGGGCCGGGGCGATCCCGATCCCGTTCATCGACATGGTGCTGCTGCCGGGCATCCAGGCGAAGATGATCGCCGACCTGGCCACCGTGTACGGCCAGCCGCTGACGGCCGAGCGGTTCTGGGAAATCGCCTCCAGCCTCGGGGCCGGCGTGCTGGCCCGGCAGGCGGCCCGCGAGATGGTGAAACTCATCCCCGGCGTCGGGTCCGCGGCCGGGGCCGCCCTCGCCTTCGGGATGACGTTCGCCCTCGGCCGGGCCTTCTGCATCTACTACCGCTCCGTGTGCGAGGGCCACGTCCCCGACACCGGGACGCTGAAGAAGATCTTCGAGGCCGAGCTGGCCAAGGCCGGGCGGTTTTGGAAGCCGAACGCATGAAGCCGAAAACCATTTTTAGCCACGGATCGAACACGGACGAAACACGGATAAAGGCGGAAGAGAAGAGCTTAGGATCACGAATTTATTAACTGTCCCATTTGGTCGGAATCGTGCGGGATGGCACGATAGTTCCAGGCGGGGAGTTCTTCGTCGAAGCGGATTTTC
>JAYTTY010000547.1:0-3882 GCA_043744795.1 Zavarzinella sp.
CTCACGGGCCAAGGGGGTATCGAACTCACCCGCCGCAGGTCGCAATCGTCAGAGCCATTTATAGGCTCTGACGTAACATACCAGGGGGGACCAAACCAAAGCGGCTACCGCCAACTTGCTCCCCCTCTCCGCCGCGGAGAGGGGGCGGGGGGTGAGGTTGCTTTGCGGCCACTGCGATTGTTCGTCATCATCCCGAGTCCTCCCCCATGCCGACCCCCGCCCGCCGCCTCCGGCTCCCGATCTTCGCTCTGCTCCTCATCGTCGTCGCGGTCGGCCTCTTCCTCTGGAAGCCGTGGAAGAAGACGGACACCGGCAAGCCGGGCATCGACATGGAGGAAATCGCCCGGCTGAACAATCGCGGCATCGGGGTGATGGACCAGATGACGAAGTTCGACGAGGCGGCGGCGATCTTCCAGCAGGTCGCGGACAAGGCCCCGGACTGGCGGCCGGGGAAAGTGAATCTCGGCATCGCCCTGCTGAACACCGCCGAGCCGGCCAACTTGGACAAGGCGACGGCCGTGTTCAAAGAGCTGTTGGCGGCCGACCCGAATGACGCGCACGCCAACTTCAACCTGGGCATCATCCTCTCGTACCGCGGCCAGTTCGCGGAGTCGGCCCCGTACTTCGAGGCCGTCACCAAGATCGACCCGGCCGACGCCCAAGCGTGGTACAAGTTCGGTGACACCCACCCGAAGGGCCGGGAGTCGCCCGAGGCCAAGGCGGCCTTCCGCAAGGCGCTGGAACTGAACCCGTACATGCGGGCGGCCCGGTACGCGGTGGCGATGCAGGAGCCGGACCAGAAAAAGAAAGAGACCTTGTTGGCCGAGATGAACGCCCTCGGCGAAGCCAACTGGGAAAGCCCGTTCGACATCAAGTACACGGAGATGGGCAAGTACGGCGACCTGATCGGCCGCGACGCCACCGCCCCGCGCCCGGCCGCCGGCCCGCTGCCGATGTTCGCCGCCGACCCGCCCCTGAAGGTCACGCTGCCGGCCGGCGTGACGTGGGAAGGGATCGGCCCCGGGTTGAGGGGGGCTCGCGAACCTGCCGGCGGGGCGATGACGCTCTTGGACTTCGACCGCGACGGCAAGCCAGACGTGTTCCTGCCGATGTCCGTCGTCGAGAATGGCCGCGTCCGCAACCTTTTGCTGCGCAATGAGGGGAACGGGGCGTTCCGCGACGTGACACGGGAATTTGGCCTCCTCGACAGCCCGCCGTGTTTGGCCGTGTGCGTCGGCGACTTCAACAACGACGGCTTCCCCGACCTGTTCCTTGCCGGACATGACCGTGTCGCCCTGTACCGCAACAATGGCGGCAAGGGCTTCACGGACGTAACCGCCGCCGCCGGGTTGGGCAAGCTCAACGGCTTCTGCCGGTCCTGTCTGTGGGCGGACATCGACCAAGACGGCGACCTCGACTTGGTGCTGGCATTCGCTTCCTTAGAGGTGGGTACCGAGGACGGCTTGGTCCTCATGCTCAACGTCGGAGAAGCTCCCCCAATGAGGCCCGAGGCGAACGACCCGCCCCCGCTGACGGCCAAGTTCAAGCGGTGCGAGACGCTGCCCAAGGAAGTGACCGGGAAACCCGTCACCGCCGTGATGATCGCCGACCTCGACGGCGACCGAGACGTGGACATGATGGTGACGATTGAGGGCCAGCCCCGCCCGGTCTACAACGACCGACTGCTGCGATTCCACGTCGGCCCGTCCGCGGCCCCGGCCGGCAAGACGTGGTTGTCTGGCTTGGCGCTGACCACGCTGCGAGAAGACCGCTCCGAAGTGTTGATGCTCGCCGCGGACGGCCCACCGGCCTTACTCACCGGGGACGACACGCCGTCTGCTCTCAAGTTCGCCGCGGACGTACTCGCCGGCCCGCGCCTGATGCAAGCGGTCGCCTTTGACATTGATCTCGACGGGGCGACGGACATCGTCGGCCTCACCGCCCCCGAAGCCGGCAAGCCGGCCCGGCCGACACTTTTGCACAACGAGGCGGGCAAGTTCGTCGCCACGGAGGCCCCCTTTGGCCCGGCCGACGGCTTCCCGCCGGACATCATCGCCGTCGCCGTCGCGGACATCGACGGCGACTGTCAGCCCGACTTGCTGTACTGGTCTGAGAAGAGTGGCCTCGGCTGGCGCCGCAACTTGGGGAACGGCAACCGGGCGGTGCGCGTCGCCCCGTCGGGGCGGCAGGACAAGGGGGCTAGCCTGCGCACCAACGCGGACGGCATCGGCTGCCGCGTGTGGGCGCTGGCGGGGCAACTGTCCACGTCCGTCGAACACGTCACGCTGTCGTCCGGGCCGGGGCAGTCGCTGTTGCCGTTGACGCTGGGCATCGGCAAGAACGACGCCGCCGACGTGATCCGCATCCGTTGGCCGGACGGCGTGCCGCAGGCGGAGCCGAACCGGACCGCGTGCGAGCCGCACCGCATCGCCGAGATGAGCCGCAAGCAAGTCTCCTGCCCGGTCCTCATGACGTGGGACGGCGCTCAGTTCGCCTACGTCACGGACTGTCTCGGCGGCGGGTCGGTCGGGGAAATGACCGCCGACGGCTCCTACCGCGCGCCGCGGCCGGAGGAGTCTCTGCAATTCAGCGCCCGGCAGTTGAAGCCCAAGGACGGCCAGTACGTGTTGAAACTCGCGGAGCCGATGGACGAAGTGATGTACCTCGACCGCGCCCGCCTGACGGCCATCGACCACCCGGCCGACTGGAAGGTGTTCCCCGACGAACGCTTCTACGATCCGCCGCCGTCGCAAGAGTTGCTGGCCTTCCGCAAGTGGCTGTTGCCGAAGACCGCCCGCGACCACCGCGGCGCGGACATCACGGCCAAGGTGCGCGACCGCGACGGCAAGACGGCCGACACCTTCGCCCGCCGCTCGTGGCTCGGCTTCGCCGAAGATCACCACGTCGAACTCGACTTCGGCGAGACGGACGCGAAGCCGGGCCAGCGCTGGTTCCTCGTCCTGCACGGGTGGACGGACTACCCGTACCCCGAGTCGATCTTCGCGGCCGACCAGGCCGGGGTGAAGATGCAGGCCCCGCTGTTGGAGCGGACCAACGCCAAGGGCGAGTGGGAGGCCGTCGGCGAGATCGGCTTCCCGGCCGGCCTGCCCAAGACGATGACGGCCGAGGTGACGGGCAAACTCCCGCCGGCCGGCGGCAAGTTCCGCGTCCGCACCAACCTGCAAATCTACTGGGACCAAATCGCCCTCGCCCCGCTGGAGGCCGTCCTCCCCGCCGACGAGCCGAGCCCCGCACTTTCGCCCTTGGCGAAGGTGTATCACGCCAAGATGACATCCGCCCACTTGGCCCACCGCGGCTTCATGCGCGAGATCCCCCCGGCCGGCCCGACCGACCCGGTGGCCTACGACGATTCCAAAACCGAGTCCGTGGCCGTCACGAAATGGAAGGGCAAGCTCACCCGCACCGGCGACGTGACGGAACTGCTCAACGCGACCGACGACCGCCACGTGATTTGCGGCCCCGGCGATGAAGTCACGGTCCGCTTCGCCGCCGACCTGCCCCCCGTGCCCGACGGCTGGGAGCGCACGTTCGTCCTGCGCACGTGGGGCTACTGCAAAGACTCCGCCCCCTTCACCGGCACCAGCGGAAATGTGCATCCGCTGCCGTTCCGGGCGATGCCGAAGTACCCGTATGGGGCCGACGTGAAACTGCCGCCGGCACTGCTGGACTACGACCGGAAGTGGAACACGCGCCCGATGACGGCGGGGTGGTGAGCGAAGCCGCCGCCATGATCGCGCTCGCCGCGAAAGGCCACCTCACCCCAGCCTAGCAAGCGCAAAGTAAGGCGGCTACCCATTACGCCACTTTTTATTTTTTTATACAGCTGCCAAAGCTGGAAGCCAATAAGTACAATCAAAGCGC
>JAYTTY010000548.1:0-15385 GCA_043744795.1 Zavarzinella sp.
CCCGCTTTTCCAAGCGTTGTCGAAGCCGAAAACGCAAGACAAGGATATCACTGACCCTAAACAATTGTCACTGTTCGACTTATAGCCGGACAGTTGTGAAGAAAAATATGTTTTACGGCGGATCGGCGGCCGGAAGGGTGCGACACTCTCCCCCAAGGCAATCACCCTTTGGAAGAGAGGACGCCATGCCAATGGAAACCGTCTCCGGGACCGACCTGCGGTATTACCTCATTGCCTACGACAAGGCCGGCGCCGAGATCAACGGCCCCGACGGCCCCCTGAGCCGCGCGGCGGTGGCGGCGATGGCGGCCGAACCGTACACGGACGTGTTCGTGCTCAGTCACGGCTGGATGGGCGACGTGCCGGCGGCGCGGCGCCAGTACGACAAGTGGATCGGCGCGATGGCCGCCTGCCCGGCCGACGTTCAACGGATGCGGGAAAAACGGCCCGGGTTCAAGCCGTTGTTGATCGGCCTGCACTGGCCGAGCAAGCCGTGGGGCGACGAGACACTCGACCCCGCCGACATCTCGTTCGCCCTGCCGGCGGGGGCCGCGCCCGACCCCGTCGAGCCGCTGATCGACGAGTGCGCCGCGGCGGTGGCCGACGACACGCCCGCGGTCCGGGCCGCCTTGCGGACAATCCTCACGGCCGCGCTGGATGACGCCGCCCCGGCCCGCCTGCCGGCCGACGTGACGGCCGCCTACGCCGCCTTAGACGCCGCCGCGGGACTCGGCCAAGGCGACGCCGACGCCCCGCCGGATTCCGACCGCCTGCCGTTCGACGCCGAAGCCGCCTATCAAGACGCGATCAACGAAATGCCCAGTTACGGGCTGGGCAGTTGGTTCGACGGCGCGGTCTTGGCCCCGCTGCGCAACTTGTCGTTCTGGCGGATGAAGGCGCTCGCCGCCCGGTTCGGCGAAGGGGCGGCGCACCGGCTGCTCGCCGACTTGGCCGCCGCCGTGCCCGCGGGCCGCGACGTGAAGTTCCACGTCATGGGGCACAGCTTCGGCTGCATCGTGGCGTCGGCGGCGGCGGCCGGCCCGGCCGGGGCCGCGGCCCCGTTCCGCGTCCAATCCCTGGCGCTCGTGCAGGGGGCGTTGTCGGTCTGGTCGTACTGCGCGGACATCCCGTACGCCCGCGGGAAAGCCGGGTACTTTCACCGCCTGATCGCCGAGGGGCGCGTCGCCGGGCCGATCATCACGACGCAGTCGAAGCACGACACCGCCGTGGGCCGGTGGTACCCGTACGCCGCCGGCGTGGCCCGCCAACTCGACTTCGACCTCGCGAAACCGCCGCGCTACGCCGCCCTCGGCACGTTCGGCGCGCAGGGGCCGGGCGCGGACGTGACGTTCCTGCCGATGAGCGCCGACCTCGACGGCCGCTACGGGTTCGCGGCGGGCAAAGTCTACAACTTGGACGGCAGCGACTTCATCATTGGCGGGGGCGGCTCATCGGGCGCGCACAACGAAATCGACAAGCCCGAAGTGGCCCACGCCGTCTGGGCGGCGGCCGGCGCCTGAACGGGCCGGCCGGTCAGCGGAGAGTGACCTTCCAGCGTCAACCGCCGCCCGCCTCAATCATTGCCTATCGTCCAAGATGATAAGCCGCGACGCGGAGGCTTTGCGGGTTTTGACTTGGCACGGGCGTCACACCCGCCCCAACTCGGCCGCCGCGATCTCGCGCATGCGGTACTTCTGCACCTTGCCCGTCACCGTCAACGGGAAAGCGTCCACGAACTTCCAGTGGGCGGGGATTTTGTAGGTGGCGATGCGGCCGACGCACGCGGCTTTCAATCCATCGGCCGTCAGCGTGAAGCCGTCTTTGACGCGCACCCACGCCACCACTTCTTCGCCGTACTTCGGGCACGGCACGCCGATCACTTGTACGTCGGCCACGCCGGGGACGGCGTGCAGGAACTCTTCGACCTCGCGCGGGTACACGTTCTCGCCGCCGCGGATGATCATGTCTTTCAGGCGGCCGACGATGCGCACGTAGCCGTCGGCGTCCATCACCGCCAAGTCGCCGGTGTGCATCCACCCGGCCGAGTCGATGGCCTTCGCGGTGGCGGCGGGGTCGTCCCAGTAGCCGATCATCACCAAGTAGCCGCGGGTGCATTGCTCTCCCGGCGTGCCGCGCGGGACGACGCGGCCGGTCTCGGGGTCGATGATCTTGATCTCGGCGTGGGACTGAGCTTGGCCGATGGTCTCGACGCGCTTGTCAAGCGGGTCATTCGGGGCCGTTTGCGTGGAGACGGGGGAGGTTTCCGTCATCCCGCAGATGATGCCGACTTCTTCCATGTGCATGCGCGTCTGCACCTGCCGCATCACCTCGGCCGGGCATGGGGCGCCGCCCATCAGGCCGGTGCGCAGGCTCGACAAGTCGAACTCGTTGAACCGCGGGTGGCCGAGGACGCCGATGAACATGGTCGGCACGCCGTACAGCGCGGTGCAGCGCTCGGCGGCGACGGTTTCGAGGACCGCGAGCGGGTCGAACGCCTCGGCCGCGACGACCAGACACGCCCCGCGGGACACGCTCCCCAAGACGCCGACGACCATGCCGAAACAGTGGTAGAACGGGACCGGACAGCAGACGCGGTCGTGCTCCGTACACCCCATGCGGCCGGTGACGAAGTAGCCGTTGTTCAGGATGTTGTGGTGGGAGAGGGTCGCCCCTTTCGGGGCGCCGGTCGTCCCGGACGTGTACTGGATGTTAATCGCGTCGTCGAACTGGAGGGTTGCTTCCGCCGCCTCCAGATCCGCACCGCTTACGCGGTCCGCCTCGGCGAGAAAGGCTTCCCATTCGGTGTCGAGAACGAGCGTATTGCGGAGGAGCGGGCAGCGGCCGCGGACTTCGGCCAAGGCGGCGACGTAGTCGCACTGGCGGAACCGGCGGGCCAGCGCGAGAAAACTGACCCCGCTCTTGTTGAGGGCGTATTCCAACTCGACGGCCTTGTACGCCGGGTTGATCGTGACCAGGATCGCCCCGACGCGGGCGGTGGCCAGTTGCAAGACAACCCACTCGAAGCGATTTGGCGCCCAGAGGCCGACGCGGTCGCCGGTCTTCACGCCGCGCGCCAGCAAGGCCCGAGCGGCGCGGTTCACGAGTACGGCGAGTTCCCGGTAGGTGGCTCGGAAGTGTTGATGGCGAACGACAAGCGCTTCGCGGTCGGCGAACCGCTCGGCGGACCGGCGGAAGGTTTCCCCGATGGTCTCGCCCAACAGCGGAATGGACGAAGGTCCGTGGGCGTAGGAAAGCATCGGCATGGCGGCCCTCACTGCAACACCAAGTCGAACTTTTCCCCCTGCCCCTTCAACTCCACCCGCAACGGCGTCGTGGCCGTCGTCGCGTACCGCGCGGGGAGTTTTTGCACCGCACAAATCGGCGTCGGCTTGATGACGACGGTGTACATCCCCGGCGGCAAATTCGGCAACGAGTAAACGCCCTGCTCTCCTGAGACCGTTTGTCGGATGGTCGGCAGCGGTATTCCGGGGGAGACGAACGTCACTTCGACATCCTTTAACGGCTTGCCCTGCCAGATGACGCGGCCGACGATGCCGTCGGTCACTTCACCAACGTGAGCCGTGGGCTTCGGCTCGACTTTCAGTTCGCGGGGAGGAATCGTGATCTTTTCCGGCCCGGCCCCTTTGACGGGCTTGGCGATTTCGCCGCGGACAGTCTCAATCAGTTCGTGCAGGGCGATGGCCCGGTTGGCGACGAGCGGTTGCTTTTCGGCGGCTTGCAACCCGGCCGTGATCGTCTTTTGCAACTCCGGCCGGTGCGGCATCATTTGCCGGGCGACCAGCAAACCGCCTTGGTACATGCGGTAACACCCGCCGGGGTCGCCCGCGTTGTGCAGGGCGGCGCCGCGGTCGTGGACGTCACGAAGGGTCAGTTCGAGTTGCTTGTCCGTCGTGCGCTCGTCGGCCGCGACGGCGGGGCACGCGGCCAACAACACCATCAGCAGTCGCCGCATGGCAGTCACTCCGGGTTCGGCCGAAACGTCAGGTCCACGGTGATGTGCTTCGGGGGCCGGATCGTCACCCGGTTCACCGCCGCGACGGCCCGGTGCTTGGCGAAGGCGGCCCGCAGCTTGTCCGGCAGGGCCGGGTCCAGCACGGAAAGGTCGTCCCCGAACGCCCCGGCGTACTGCACCTCGGCCAAGAAGTCTTCGCGCGTCATCCCCGGCGGGGCCGGGCAGTCGATGGCCGCGAAATCGACCTTGTAGCGGTCGGCCGGGCCGAGCGCGTCGCGGGCCAAGTTGCCGACGGCCACGAGGCCGCCCACCACGAGGCATACAGCCGCGAGGGCGAGCGTCACCCGCATCAGCACGCGCGGCCAGCGGTTCGGCACCTCGTTCACCACACGTTCAGTTCCTGTTCGAGGGTGACGCCGGTCTGCCGGAAGACTTTTTCCTTCACGGTGTGCAACAGGCTCAGGATGTCCCCGGAGGTCGTGCCGGGCTGGGCGATCAGGTAGTTCGCGTTGCGGTCGCTGACCTCGGCGTTGCCGGCCTTCTCGCGGACCAGGCCGGCCTCCTCGATCACCTCGGCGGCGGTGCGGCCGGACGGGTTCTTGAACATCCGCACGGCCGACTGGTACAGGAACGGCTCCGCGGCCCGGCGGTTGATCCAGGCCCGCCGCATCCGCTTGGCGATGGCCCCCGGCTGGTCGGTTTCGAGCCGGAACTCCAGCGACAGAATCACCGGGTCGTCCAGGTCGCTGTCCTGCCGGCCGAAGCGGATCTCGCGGCGGTCGCGCGTCTTCGTCTGCCCGGCCTCGTCCAGCACGTCCAGCTTCACGAGGTTGTCCGCGATCTCGCCGGAGCGGTCGCCGGCGTTGCACCGCACGGCGCCGCCCACCGTGGCCCGGATGCCCACCAGCGTCTCGAAGCCGGCGAGGTTCGCCCGGCAGGCGGTGTCGATCAGGTGGGACAGTTTCGCCCCGCCGCCGACGGTCACGGTCTTGCCGTCCACCGTCACGGCCGTGAATTCCGGGGCGGTCAGCCGGATGACGGCCCCGGCCACCCCCTCGTCGCGGATCAACAGGTTAGTGCCCTCGCCCAAAACGCGGGCGGGGATTTTCTCGCGCTTGCAGGCTTGCAGCACGGCGGCCAACTCGGCGCGCGTGCGCGGCGTGACGACGAACGCGGCCGGCCCGCCGATGCGCAGGTGCGTGAACGGGGCCAGCGGCTGGTCCGCCTTGGTGATGCCGGCAAACTGGTCGCGGAACGCCATTTCCACCCCCGGGGACGGGACGCAACACCCTTACCTTACGGTTTTGTTTTCGCGGGCGTCAACAGGCGGGGGCGGTTCGTACCATAACTTTCTTGATTTCGATCCTTGTACCTCGGACCTTCTCCCATGAGCATTCCCGGCCAGTTGAACCCGCCCCCCCGTTTGCTCCTCGGCCCCGGCCCCAGCGACGCCCACCCGCGCGTGCTGGCGGCCATGACGACGCCGCTGCTCGGCCACCTCGACCCGTTCTTCCTGGAACTGATGCAGGAGACGCAGCAACTCCTGCGGGACGTGTATTTGACCAAGAACCCGCTGACGTTCCCGGTGAGCGCCACCGGCATGGCCGGCATGGAGACGTGCGTCGTCAACCTGATCGAGCCGGGCGACAAGATGGTGGTCTGCTACGCCGGCTACTTCAGCCAGCGCATGATCGACGTGGCCGGCCGGTGCGGGGCGCAAGTCACCGTGCTGGAACAGAAGTGGGGCCAAGTCTTCGACCTGAACGTGATCCGCGAGACACTGAAGACCGTCCGGCCCAAGGCGCTGGGCATCGTCCACGCGGAGACCTCGACCGGCGCGCTCCAGCCCATCGCGGAACTCGGCAAGCTGTGCCACGAGTTCGACTGCCTGCTGATCGTGGACGCCGTCACGTCGTTCGCCTGCACGCCGTTGAAGGTCGATGAGTGGGAACTGGACGCCGTGTTCTCCTGCTCGCAGAAGGGCCTCGGCTGCCCGCCCGGCATGTCCCCGGTGACGTTCGGCCCGCGCGCCGAGGCGGCGATGTCCGCCCGCAAGACGAAGGTGCAGAGCTGGTACTTCGACCTGACCATGATCCGCACCTACTGGACCAGCGGCGACCGGGCGTACCACCACACGGCCCCGATCTCGATGGTCTACGCCTTGCGCGAGGGCCTGCGAATCGTGATGGAAGAAGGCTTGGAAAACCGCTGGGCGCGCCACCAGCGCAACCACGTCGCCCTGAAAGCCGGGCTGACCGCCTTGGGCTTGAACTACTCGGCCCAGGAAGGCCACCAGTTGCCGCAGTTGAACGCCGTGTACATCCCGGCCGGCGTGGACGACCTGACGATCCGCAAAAAGCTGTTGGCCGAGTTCGGCATCGAAATCGGCGGCGGCCTCGGCGACTTCAAGGGCAAGGTCTGGCGCATCGGCCTGATGGGCTACAACAGCAAGCCGTCCAGCGTATTCATCGTGCTGGCGGCTCTCGAAAAGAGCCTCAAAGAAGCCGGCGTGAATATCACCCCCGGCAGCGGCGTGGCGGCGGCCGAGATGGCGTATTCAGCGAAGTAAGAGCGAAGAGAAGACTCACCACAAAGGCACAAAGGTCACACGAAGTTTCACAAAGAAGAGGTAAGAAGAAGTATCTTGCTTTGTATTCTCCGTGTTTCTTCGTGTGATCTTTGTGCCTTTGTGGTGAGTCTTCTCTTCATTTCCCTTCCACCGTCACCGCCACGATGACCGGGGCGGTGGCGTCGGGGCCTTTTACGAAGTCGATTTGCTTAATCACGTCCGGCCGCAATGGGGTGATCGCCAAGTACCGCACCTGACGGCCCGCCAAGTTGTACGCGAATTTGGACCCCGGCACGTCCACGCGGCGAATGTAGTCGGCGATGTGTTCGCCGTTCTTGAGGGGATGATCTTCGGTCTTGCCGTCGGCGTAGGTCAGCTTCACGATCATGGAGACGGTCCCCTTTTCGCCGAAGGGGGAGGCCCAGCCGGCGACGCCGCCTAAGAGGTGGATCGTCTTGGCGGCCGAGTTGACCGGCACCGTGGCCGACTTGGGCATCCGGGCCGCGATGGGGCCGGACTTGCTGTTGAGCAAGATCACGTTCGGAATCTTGTCCCCCTGCGGGTCCACCAAGACGAACGGCACGCCTTCAAAAACCTTCGGCATCCAGTCGGGAAAAATGAGCCGCTCGACGCCGGCCGCCTCGTCGATGAACATGCCCTTGGTGCTGACAATGGTGGCCGCCTTGTTCAGCGGGAGGGGCAGGAACTTGCCGCGCTTCGTCATGAATTCCAGCAAATTGCCGAACTCGTCCGGGGTCATTTGCTTCTCGAAGCCCTCCGGCATCACGGACTTGTTGGACGCGGTCAGGCTGTCGATGTCTTCCCGCAGGAGCGTGAACTTTTTAGCCTGCGAGTCGATCAACTCCACGCTCGTCTTCGTCTCGGAGGCCAGCATCCCGGTCAGCACTTTGCCGTCGGCCGTCCGCACGGTGTACGCCCGATAGTTTCCCTCCACGCTGCGGCTCGGGTCGAGGATATGGACCAGCAGTTCTTCCTTCGGGTGGACGGCCATGCCCGTCAGGTCCGGGCCGACCTTCCCCCCTTCGCCGGAGTGCGTGTGGCACGCGGCGCAGTGCTTGGTAAACATTAACTTGCCGGCCGTGGCGTCGAAGGTCTTCTTCAGCAGCGGGGCCAACTCGTCGATCACCTTCTGCCTGTCGGCGTTAGGCAACCCGCCCCCCTTGGCCAGCACGGACTTTGCCCGCTTGGCCAGCGCCTTGTCCGGGTGCTCGGCGAGGGCCTGCTTCTGGTCCAACGCCAAGTCGTTCAGCGAAATCGTCCCCGCCTCGGCCGCCGCGAGCAGTTGCCCGGCCGACTGCGCCCGGGCGAGCAACACCCGCAAGGCCGCCACCCGCAGCGATGGCGGCCACGTCGGGTACTGCTTGATGATCCCCGCCGTCGCCTCCGGGGCCGTGCTTTGGCCCAAGGCGTCCAGCAACCCGGCGGCCAAGGCCGGAGAACTGCGTGGGGTGATGATTTCCAAGACGGCCGACAGTGTCGGCTCGTCGCTCGGCCGGAACTCCACCAGTTGCTTGGCGGCGGCTACCCGCTGCTCGTCCGAAAGTTTTTCGTTGGCAATGGCTTCGGTCAGCGCCTTGGCAATCTCGGCCGTGAACTTGTCGAGGGCCGTGCTGCCCATCGCGTTCGCGAGCTTTACAAGAGAACCCTTCGAGGCAGGTGAAAGTTTGGCGAAAAGTGCGGTGAATGCTTTCTCGGCCTCCGGGGAGAGTTTCACCGTCTTCCCCTTGGGCCAGCCTTTGGCCATCGCAGTGACGATGGCCTCAGCAATGGCCGGCTTCGCATTCGGCATCGCTAAGATAAGATCGTCTTGTTCAGTGACAGGCGTACGGCGAGCGAAGTGTTCGGCGACAATTGCGATGGCCTTCAGCAGACGGTCGTCCACACCCCCCTCACACGCGGCTGTGAGATAAGCGGCGTCGTGCGTAGCCGCAGCAGAAACGTAAGCGTCCTGAATCCATCGGTCGCGGAGTTCATTCTCATTAATACTAAATCTACGCAAGAACGTTCCCATTTCTTTCGACGGCTTCGCGTTGCTCAAGGCCAGTAAGCAGGCCAAAACAGTTTGCGGGTCAGTCTCCATAAATCCTGACCAACGCGGTTCTGCGGCAATATTTCCAGAATTGATGCCGGCACCCAACAATGATAGCGCATTCATCAACCGATCCGGCGGTACGCATAACACTGCGTTTCGTCGGACGCCACTGGACGGATGTGTCAGAATCGCATCCCGAAGCGTTGCAAACTCGGCGTCGGCCAGCCCAAGTTGAGAAATGAGTTGAACGCCGTGAATGGCTCCTACGTTCAGCCCAATTTCATCGACCGATTTATCCTTTACCAGCTTCACCAACTCGGCAACTTCACTCTTGTCCTGCCGTTCGACCAGCAACCGCTGGGCGTGCAGTCGCCACAGCATCGTCGGGTTCTTGAGCGTCTCGACCAGTTGCTTGGCCGTCGCATCCTTGAGGTTCGGCACGGGGGACGTTTTCTTGGCGACCAGCCGGTAGATGCGGCCGTGCTTCTTGTCGCGCAGCTCGGTCTCGAAGGCGTTGCCCTTGCCGTTCTTGAAGCCAACGGGGGTGGGGTTGTGTTGGACGATGAAGGCGTACCAGTCGATCACCCACATGTTGCCGTCGGGGCCGACCTCGGCGGCGATGGGGGCGTTCCACTCGTCCGTGCCGGCGACGAGGTTCCAGCCGTAGCGGGCCTGGAAATCGCTGCCGTAGGGTTGCAGCACCATCGTGGCCGTCAGGTGGCCGGTCGGGTCGCTGACGAAGGCGGTTCGGTTCCAGTATTCCTTCGGGTAGTTGCGGCCCGTGTACAAGGCGTGCCCGGCGGCCGACGTGAAGCCGTTGTGCCAATCGACTTGGCGGACCTTGTCCGTGATCGGGTGGTACGTGTTGCTGAACGCGATGTTCGGCAGCACGCTGGACGACCAGCCGCGGACCTTCTCGTAATAGCGGTTCGGCACGGCGAGAAAGACGCTGGCGCAACCGTTGGCCGTCGAGCCGAACAACAGCCCCTCTTCGCTGAACCCGACGCCCCACGAGTTGTTGTTGGTGCCGCGCAGGAACTCCAACTTGGACACGCTGACCTTTTTCGTCTTCGCGTCCTGTTCGGCCTTGAAGCGGTAGAACCCTTGCCCGAATTTGTTGGCCTCGTCGGCCACCGTGCCGTTGAATCCGCTGTAGCCGACCATGCCGTAGTACCAGCCGTCCAGCCCATACCGCAGATTACTCGGCCCGGCGTGCGTGTCCTGCGTCCCCCAGCCGGTGAAGAGGGCGTAACGCTCGTCGGCCTTGTCACCGCCGGTCGAGTCGCGCAGGAACAGCGTGTCCGGGGCCTGGTGGACAATCACCCCGCCGTAGGCGAACGTGATGCTGGTCGGGATGCTGAGCTTGTCCGCGAAGGTCGTGTACTTGTCCGCGACGCCGTCGCCGTCGGTGTCTTCGCAGATCACGATCTTGTCCCGCCCTTGGCCCTTGGGCTGCATCTCGTTGGGGTAATCCACCGTGACGCAGACCCACAGGCGGCCGCGCTCGTCCCAGTTCATGGCGATGGGCTTGCCGCCGAAGTGCGGCTCGCTGGCGAACAGTTTCATCTCGAAGTCGGCCGGGTGCTGGTAGTGCTTGACGCTCTCGGCCGGGTCCATCGGCTTTTGCATCTTGTTAATCGGCTCCGCGATCGTGCCCCACTTCTCGCTGGGCGGGTAGTTCGGCACCTTCGCTTCCACATACTCCGGCTTCTTTAAGTCCTTCGCCGGCCCCGTCATCTTCGGCTGATCCACATAGGCGGCGGCCAGATCCTTGTCCTGCCCGCAGGCCCAGCGGACGCCGCGTTCCACGAGGTTCAAAAACCCGGCGTGCGCCCACGTCCGCTCGTCGTGCCCCCAAGCGGTGTAGAACACGCGGCCCTTGCCGTGCGTCCGCACCCACGTCCACGGCTCCTTGCCGTCCTTGTCCTCGCGGTACTCCAGCACCACGCGGTCCTTGGGGTTGTGTTTGGTGTGGGCGTAGGTCTCGTCCCAACTCTCGAAGCCGCTGAAGTTCTCCGTGATCGGGTGATCGTGCGCCGGCGGCGTCACGCGGAAGACCCCGGTGCCGTGCTTTTGAAATTGGGCGCCGACAAGTTGCACATACTTTTCCGAGTTGCGGAAACAGTACGACGCACAGTGCAGCGGGATGAACCCCTTGCCCGAGGCGACGAAGTCCAGCAGGGCCGCCTCCTGCTCCGGCGTGATGGCGTCCGTGTTGGCGTAGACGATCAGCCCGTCGTAAGCCGACAGCGTCTTCGCGTTCAGCGCGTCCGGCGTGCCCGCGTAAGTGATGTCGATCTTCCGCTCGGCCATCGGCTGCACGAATTGCCGGTAGCGGTCGTGCGGCCGGTGGTGGCCGTTGTCCCCGAGGAAGAGAATTTTGAGCGGCTTCGGCTCGGCCGCCGAAAGACAAAAACCGGCCGCGACCATCACGGCAAGCGAGAGGAGACCACGCATGGAACAGACCCCGACTGCGGGAGAAAGGGAAGTAGTTACTGTTATCGTCAGGTGGAGGAGAATTGTCACCCAGAAAGCCAACAGAGGCGAACGACGGGCACTGTCTTGGCGAGCCATGAGCGTCAGCGATTGGAGTGAGGCGTCTGTCACTCACTCCATTCGCTGACCAAGACAAAGTCAACGCTTTCAATCACTTCACCCCGTGCATCCACCGGCGGATGAACGGCGAGAGGATCACCAAGAACAACCCACACCCGATTGCCACCCACCCGATGCTGTTGAACACGCCCAACGCGAGTGACAAACTTTGCTCGGGCGGCACACTCTCATCCACGTTCGTCAAATTCGCGATCCGCTTACCGGCTTGGTGGGCGATTGACGAGGATAGGAACCAAAAGCCCATCATGAAGGCGGCGATCTGAGCGGGGGCGAGTTTCGTCACCAAAGACAGGCCGACCGGGGACATGGCAAGTTCGCCCCATGTGTGGAGCAAGTAAAGCATAATTAGGAAGAGGGCGGGCATGAGGCCGTCGTGGACGAACGGCAGCCCAAGATTCATCACCAAGAAGCCCGCCCCGAGGAGCAGCAAGGATCCGGCGAATTTCAGCGGGGCGGCCGGCTCCAAGTTTTTGCGGGCGAGCGTCGTCCACATGACGGAAAAGAGCGGCGCGAACGCGATGATAAACAGCGGGTTGAACGCCTGGTAACTGCTGGTGGTCAGTTCCAGCCCCAGAAAGGTCTTGTCCACGTTTTTGTCCGTGAACAGGTTCAACGCACTCCCGGCCAGTTCAAAGAACGTCCAAAAGATCGTCGTGAACACGAGGAGGACCATCACGACCCACATCCGCTCCCGGTCCACTTTCTCGAACCGCAGGGAGAGAATGAACATGTACACGATGGCGAATAACCCGAGCGACCCGAGAATATAGTCCATCACGTCGTTCTGATGGATCAACATCGACAGGACGGGAATGAACAGAAGCGAGCCAACGAATACGGCGAAATCGACGGGCAGGCCCGCCACACGCACCCCGGCCGCGGCTGCCGGGGAATCAGCCTTGTTTTCCAGCAAGCCGAGTTTGGAGGTGACCAAGAAGAGAATCAAGCCAACGACCATGCCCGAGCCGGCGAGGAGAAAGCCGTAATTCCACCCGACCTTCTCGGCGACGACCCCGCACGTCAGCGGGGCCAAGAACGCCCCGATATTAATGCCCATGTAAAAGATGGTAAATGCCCCGTCCCGGCGAATGTCCCCCGCCGGATACAGTCGGCCAATCAGACTCGAAATGTTCGGCTTGAAGAACCCGTTGCCGGTCACCAACAGCGCCAAGCCCGTGTACAGAACCCACGGCTGGCCCGAACTCTGCGAGAGAGTGAACTGCCCCGCCGCCATCAGGACGGCGCCCCAAATGATGCTCTTCCGGAAGCCGAGCAACTTGTCCGCCAAATACCCCCCGGCGAGTGGCGTCAGGTACACCAACGCCCCGTAGGCCGCGTAAATCCCGTTCCCAATGTCCTTCGCAAATCCGAACCCGCCCGCCGGGTCCGTCTTGGTCAGGTACAGGACTAAAAATGCCCGCATCCCGTAATAGCTGAACCGCTCCCATAACTCGACGGTGAACAGGAAGAACAAAACCTTGGGGTGCTGCTTGCGGTTAAACGCGATGACGATGGCGACCCAACAGATCATCGCGGCCCACGCGATTATCATCGTCTGATAAGCGGAATCCATGCGGAACAGCCTTTTGAGGAACGAGTACGGATCGGAATTCACGCGGGGGGAGGCCAGAGCATCCTACCATCTGCCCCGCGCGGGGAAAAGCGTCGATTCCCGCAATCGCCGCGAAAGGACGCCGTTGCGGTCGCGCCGGCCGGCGTCTATACTCGGCCGTGTCCCTCCTCGTTCAGCGTGCCATGAAACCGACTGCCCTCCTCTTGCTGCTGCCCGCACTTCTTTCCGCCGCGGGAGCCGAGCCGGACTGGCCGCAGTTCCGCGGGCCGAAGCGGGACGGCCTGTCGCCGGACACGGGGCTGTTGAAGAAGTGGCCGGCCGCCGGCCCGGCCGTGGTCTGGAAGTCCGACGACGTGGGCTTCGGCTTTTCCAGCGTCGCCATCCAAGGGGACACCGTCGTCACCATGGGCGACCTCGGGAAAGACGGCTGTCACTTAATCGCCGTGTCGCGGGCCGCCGGAAAAAAACGCTGGCAGTACCGCGTCGGCGACGGCGGCGGCGGCGGCGGCTACCCCGGCCCGCGCTCGACCCCGAGCATTGACGGCGACTTGGTCTTTGGCCTCGGGCAGTACGGGGTCTTGGTGGCCGTGTCGTTAACAACCGGCGCCGAGGTGTGGCGGACGAACTTGGCCAAGGACCACGGCGGCCAGCCCGGCGGGTGGGGGTACGCGGAGTCCGTCTTGATCGACGGCGACCACTTGATCTGCACGCCCGGCGGGTCAACCGCCACCGTCCTCTGCGTCAACAAGAATGACGGCACGGCCGTGTGGAAGGGCGTCGTCAAAGGCGGCGCCCCGGCCGGGTACTCGTCCGTCGTCGTCAGTTTCGCGGCCGGCGTCAAGCAGTACGTCACCCTGTTGGGGGACAGTCTGGTCGGCTTCGCCGCGAAGGACGGCGCCCTCCTGTGGCGGTACGGCGACACGAAGGACCGCTTCCACGGCAACACCGCCAACATCCCGTCGCCGGTGGTGTCCGGGGACCAACTGTTCGTGACGGCCGGGTATGACCGCGGGGCCGCCCTGCTGACGCTCTTCGGCCGCGGGGGCGCGGTCGGCGTCAAGGAAGAGTATTGGACGGACAAACTGCGCAACAAGCACGGCGGCGTGATCCAAGTCGGCGACTACCTGTACGGCGACCTCGACGACACCGGCAAGATTTGGTGCGCGGCCGCCAAGACCGGCCAAATCGCGTGGACGCGGGGCGACAAACTCGACGCCGGCGGCTCGGCGAGCATGACTTATGCCGACGGGTTGCTGTTCGTCCGCTACCAAAACGGCTGGGTGACACTCGTGGACGCGGACCCGACGAAGTACGCCCTGCTCAGTTCTTTCCGCGTGCCGAACGGCCGCGGCAACTCTTGGGCGCACCCGGTCGTGATCGGCGGAAAAATGTACGTCCGCGAAAAAGAAACCGTCTGGTGTTACGACGTGGCCGACAAGAAATGACCGTCACTTACTCCGGAAAAACACCCATGCTCTCCCGTCGAGAATTCGCCGCCGTCGTTGCCGGGGGCCTGCTGGCCCCGCTGCACGCGGCCGAGCCGAGTCCGGTCATTGACACGCATACGCACTTCTACGACCCCACCCGGCCCGGCGGCGTCGATTGGCCGGGCAAGGACGACAAGGCCCTGTACCGCCCGGTCTTGCCGCCGGAATTCGTGAAACAGTCCACGCCGCACGGCGTGACCGGCACCGTCGTCGTGGAGGCGTCGCCGCGACTGGCCGACAACGACTGGCTGCTCGACTTGGCCGACGCCCACCCCATCATCGTCGGCGTCGTCGGCCGCTTGGACGTGGCCGACGACAAGTTCGCCGAGCACCTGAAGCGTCTCGCCAGGCGAAAGAAGTATCGCGGCTTCCGCATCAACGAGACGGAGTTGAAGGCCGCCTTGGCCGACGCGAAACAGGCGGCCCGGTTCGCCCACGTCATCGACGCCGGGCTGTCCGTGGACGTGAACGGCGGGCCGGACGTGGTGCCGGTGGTTTCAACGCTCGCCAAGCGGTTCCCCAAACTCGGCATCGTGCTCAACCACATCGGCAACGTGCGCATCGACGGGAAGACTGTCCCGCCGGGCTGGACAGAAAACATCCTCAACTTGGGCGATCACCCGCGGGTGAGCTGCAAACTTTCGGCCCTCGTGGAAGGCTCCGGAAAAAACGACGGTACCGCCCCGAAGGACATGGCGTATTACCAGCCGACCATCGACGTGGTGTGGAAAGCCTTCGGCGAGGACCGCTTGATGTTCGGCAGCAATTGGCCGGTGGCCGACCTCTTCGCCACCTACGCCACGGTGTTCGGGCTGGTCGATCAATATCTGAAAGACAAGCCCGAAGCGGCGCGGGCCAAAGTGTGGGGCCAGAACGCGGTGAAGTGGTACGGGTTGATCGGGTAAGCTGAAAAGGCATTTTTAGCCGCGGATCGAACACGGATAAGCACGGATACAGGCAAAGAGAAGAACTTCACCACAGAGGACACAGACAGCACAGAGGAAAGCCAAAACAGAGGAAAGGCATTTATAAGAATGTCTTCTCCGCCTCTGTCTTTCCTCTGTGTTCTCTGTGTCCTCTGTGGTGAAGTTCTTCTCTTCTCTTCTCTTCTCTT
>JAYTTY010000549.1:0-3875 GCA_043744795.1 Zavarzinella sp.
CACAGAGGACACAGAGACCACAGAGAAAAGACAAGAGAGGAGACATTTTTCCAAATGCCTTTCCTCGGTCTTTCCTCTGTGGTCTCTGTGTCCTCTGTGGTTCAAACTCTTCTCTTCGTCCGCTCACGCCGGCGCGCGCTCATTTCGATTTTGATCTGGTTTTCCTCATAGGCTCAGGGTATTAGCCCCCGTTCGACCGCGCGGGAAGGATTCCGCGCGCCGGCCGGAGGACTCGGCGACATGACCCTGCGTATCATTTTGGCGGCGCTGGCGGCCGCGGGCGGGCTGGCCTTCTTAGCGGCGGCCGAGGAGATCCACCGCCACTCGTTCTCGGGCAAGGCGCCGAGCTTCGTTAAGGGGGACGACAACGTCAAGGCCGAGGAGAAGGTCCACGAACTGTCC
Source organism: Zavarzinella sp. (assembly GCA_043744795.1). Lineage (GTDB taxonomy): Bacteria > Planctomycetota > Planctomycetia > Gemmatales > Gemmataceae > Zavarzinella. Next base: position 403 of record JAYTTY010000549.1, read on the forward strand.
GCGGACCGCTCCCGCAGCCTGCCGACCTCCGAACACATCAAAGTGAATTGCACGCCCGGCAAGAACGAGACGAACTACGCCTACTACTATTACCCGACGCCGGCCGCCCCGCTGACCGAAGACCTGAGCCTGAGCCTGTACGTCCACTCCAACCGGGCCGGCGTGCAACTCCTCGGCCGGCTGGTGATCCCCAAGGAACGCAACCCGAAGCAGATCGACGAACAACTCACGGTCACGGTCCTGATCGACACGTACAAGGCCCCGGCCAGTGACTGGCAAAAACTCGTCCTCAAGCGGCCGCTCGACATTATCCAGGCCCAGAAACTGGCCCTGCGCAACCGCCTGCGCCGGGACGTGGACCTGACGGACGCCTACTTCGACCAGATCGTGCTGAACGTGTACTGCGGGGCCGGCGAGACCGACCTGTACGTGGACAACCTGGAAATTGGCCCGGTGAAGGCCGGGGCCAACCCGCCGCCGCCCGTGACGCCGAAAGACCCGCCCCCCGTCGGCAAAGTGACCTCGAAAGACAAGGAAATGCCGGCCGCCCCGCCGCCGGGTGAACAGCGCGGCCGGAAGGTGGAATACCTGCGTGGCATGCTCACGGTAGACGGCGTCAAAGTCTTCCCGCGCTTCATCCGCTACAGCGGCACGCCGTTGCAAGTGCTGAAGGAAGCCGGCTTCAACGCCTTGTACATGCCCGTGGACACGCCGCAGAGCGTGATCGACGACGCCATCGACAATTACGGCTTCTGGATCATCCCGTACATCCCGCCGGTGGGGGAGAGCAACCCGGACGGCTCGCCGAACCCGCTCGTCACCAAAGACGCCGACGCCCTGGTGGCCGCGATCCGCAAGTTCCAAGCCGGGGACGCCGTGCTGTTCTGGGACTTCGGCCCGGTGCGGTCCGAGGACTACCCGCGCGTCGTCCGCACCGTGGAGGCCATCCGGGCCGCCGACCCGCGGCGGCCGGTGAGCGCGGACGTGTGGGACGGGTTCAACAAGTTCTCCATCCCGATCCAACTCGTCGGCACGCACCGCGACCCGCTGACGACCTCGCTCGAACTCGACCAGTACAGCCGGTGGCTGACCCAGCGGAAGATCCTCTCCTCGGGCAGCAAGTTCCAGTGGACGTGGATTCAGACGCACCTGCCCGAGTGGCAGACGAAGCTGCTCTACGGCAAGACTTACGCGGACGGCTTCACGGAGCCGATCGGCCCGCAGCCGGAGCAGATTCGCCTGCTCACCTACTTGGCCCTCGCGTCCGGCAATAAGGGAATCGGCTTCTGGTCGGACAAGTTCCTCGCGGACAGCCACCAGGGGCGGGACCGCCTCCTGCAAATCGCGCTGCTGAACCAGGAAATCGAAATGCTGGAGCCGCTGCTGCTCAACCTGAACGGCGACGTGCGCTGGGTGAAGTCGTCGAACCCGAACGTGCAGGTCGCCGTCTTGCAGACCAACGGCAAGGGCGTGCTGGCCCTGCCGATCTGGCTCGGCGGCGGCGCGCAGTACGTGCCGCCGCAGGGGGCCGTTTCGAACCTGACGTTCACCGTGCCCTTGGTCCCGGACGGGGCCGAGCCGTGGGAACTCAGCCCGGTGCGCGTGCAGTCGCTGCAGAACCACCTCAAGCAGGTGCCGGAGGGCGTGCAGGTGACGCTGCCGGAATTCGACCTGACTGCCGCTGTGGTGTTCACCAGCGACAACGCGAAAGACGGCTTGGTGGCCATGTGGCAGAAGCACACCCGCCGGGTGAGCCGGTACGCCGCGTCGTGGGCCGTGGAGATGGCCGACGAGGAGTTCCGCAAGGTGGCCAAGACCCAAGACCGGCTGAACGAAGTTGCCCCGCCACTGGCCGAGGCCGCCATGCTGCTGCGGAACGCCGAGCAGCGCTTGCTGCTCGCCAAGCGGGACCGCGTGGCGAACAACGACGAGTCCGCGTACTACGAGGCGCTGCGGGCGCTGCGGCCCCTGCGCATCCTGATGCGGGCCCAGTGGGAGCGGGCGACGAAGTCCCTCGACTTCCCGGCCGCCAGCCCGTACGCCGCCAGCTTTTACACGCTGCCGAAGCACTGGGAACTCGCCAACCTCTTGCGCGGCGGCGAATTGGCCGCCAGCGCCCTGCCCGACGGCGACTTCGAGCGCTTGGCCGTCCCGGACCGCCGCGGCGTCCCGGCCACGCAGTTGCCGGGGTGGACCGTGCAAGAAGTCGCCTTGGACGACGTGTTGATGGAAGCCAAGTTCGTGCCGGCCGACGTGGCCCACGACGCGGACATTATCCCGCCGGTCAAGAAGCGCCCGCACTACACGCCGACCGCGTTGAGCAAGCAAATCGAAGACCCGACGCCGCCGAAGCCGACGTTGGGGAACACGGTCCTCCGGCTCAAGGTGACGCCGAAGCCGGTGACGCTGCTGAAGGACGGCGCCAAGCCGCCGCCGGAGCCGCAGGCCTTGGAGCGGGTGTTCCTGGCCGTCAACAGCCCGCCCGTCCGGCTTCCGCCGGGGAGTTGGGCGCGCGTGTCCGGCTGGATCAAAACCGGCTCCCCGGTCCGGGCGTCGGCCGACGGCGTCATGTTTTACGACACGACCGCCGGCGAGGCCCACGCCCTGCGCCTGCTCGACCAGCCGACGTGGAAGCAGTTCCACTTCTACCGCAAAGTCCCGACGACCGGCGACCTGCGCGTCCGCATGGCCCTGACCGGCTTCGGCACCGTCTACTTCGACGACCTCCGCGTCGAGCCGATCGTCACCCCGATCGCCAGCCGGCCGACGACGCCGGCCAGGGCGGGGCAGAACTGACCAGCAAAGCCGATTCGAAACCTCAACGGGCGGGTTAGACGTTACCCGTCGTGATTGTCCCAGCTTCAACACCGGGGCCGCCCACCGAATTTCGGTCGGGCCTCACCCATCGCAGGGTGCCGTCATTGGTGATCGACTTTGAAGCGACGCGACGCGCTTTTGTGCCAAATTCAGGCTGAAGGTGGGTATTCAGTATCGATTTGTCTTCCCGAGATCAATTCGACGATGAGCGAACCGTCTGCTCACGAGCGAACTATAGACGGCGAGGTTCGTAGGCGAATAACAAACTCGGCTTTAAAGCCACCTCAGTTGGGGGCTGATCTTTTAAGCCTGGCAAATAAACTATTCGCCGTGCCAGCTTATCGATTGCAAATTATCGACATGGCCATTGAGCTTTGCATTTTCGATCGCTGTACGCACGAAAATATTGAGTGCAGATGCGAACATCGTCTAACTCTTTTAAATCGCGATATTCATTCCACTCGTCGCGGCTCTTCCGGCAGCACCTCGGTCAAAAACACTTCCCACTGGCCGATGCCGACGCCGACGAAGACGGTGCCCTTGGCCTGGTTGACGCGGACGACCTTGCCGGCCTTGCCGAACTTGTTGGCCCAGACGGTGTCGCCGACTTGGATTTTCGCGCGCCAGTCGGCCAGCTTTTGCTCTTCGACCATGCG
>JAYTTY010000550.1:0-46574 GCA_043744795.1 Zavarzinella sp.
CCTTGGCAGGGGGGGAGGACAACTGGTCGCCGATGGAAATGGGAGCGCGTGCGGCATTGGCCTCTTCCTCCCCCCCTGCCAAGGGGGGGCGGGGGGGGGTCTTCGCCCACGCAACATCATTGCCGCTGAGCGAAGCGGTGATGTCCCCAAACCGCCAAGATTCCCGGAACCCGGCGGGGGTGGGCCGCGTACAGAAGTGGTGGTCGAAGACAAACGAGCCGGCGGCCAGGGCGTCCAGTTGCGGCGTGTTCACCCACTCGTTGCCGTACGGGCCGGGCCAGTGGGCGTTGAGGCCGTGGACGGCGATCAGCAGGAACTTCATCCGGTGGCCCGGGGGGAGTCGGGATTCCAAGGCGGCGGGCTGTCGGCCCCGCGGCGGGTTCGGTACATCATAGGTATTCTTCGCCGAAGACGTGGGGGCGGGCGTGCTGGGTCCGATTTTCAACCGGGAATTCCTGACCGTCCCGCGCCGGGACCGCCACCACGCCACCCGCCTCGCCTCGCTCGCCCTGTTGTGGGTCATCGGCATCACGGCGTGGCAGGCGACGGTCGGCTTCACCAAGGACGCCGCCCTCGGCGAGACGGCCCGGTTCGGGTCGCTGTTGTTCCAAGTCTCGGCCTACGTCCAACTCACGCTTTTACTGTTCTTCTCGGCCCTGTCGGCGGCCAGCACGGTCGCCCAGGAGAAGGACCGCCGCACATTTCTGCTGCTGTTGCTCACGGACATGCGGGACTACGAAATTGTGTTGGGAAAGATGCTCGGCAGCCTGCTGCCCATCGCGATTCTCTTCGGCGTCACCGTGCCGTTCTTCTCCATGCTGCTGTTGCTCGGCGGGGTGTCCGGCACGCAAGTGATTCAGACGATTCTCGTGCTGGCCGCCACGTCGTTCGCGGCCGGCTCGCTCGGGGCGTTGGTCGCTTTGTGGCGGGATCGCACTTTTCAGGCCCTCGCCTTGGCCGTACTGGGCATCGTGTTTTACTTGTTCCTCGCCCAAGGGGCCGGGTTGCTGGCCCGGCAATTTCTGCCGCCCGACACGTCAACGATGATTACCGCGTGGCTCGACCCGTTCACGGCGATGCTGTACGTGATCGACCCTCCACTAGATGGGATGGCCGTCCACCCGGCCTATGTGTTCACGGCGTACATGTTCCTGTTGGGCGCCGCGTTTACGCTGTTCGGCGTCGTGAAGTTGCGGGCGTGGAACCCGAGCGGGGAACCCGTGCAACAGCGAGAGGCCCCGGAGGACGCCGCCGTCGAAACGAAGGACCGGGCGACGGCCCACGCCGCCCCCGGCAAGGCCCGCGACGTGTGGAAGAACCCGATCCTGTGGCGTGAGATCATGACCTACGCCTACGGCCGCCGGCCGTACTTGGTGAAGCTCGCCTACGGCCTCGTCGTGGCGTTGATCGCGTACATGGCCATCGGCGAACTGAGCCGCGGCGGCGGCCGGCCCGAGTTCGCGGCGGCTTACGGCCTCGTGCCGGCGGGCATCCTCAGCCTGCTGCTCATCAGCGCCCAATCCGCGACGGCGATCACCTCGGAGCGGGACGGCAAGGCCCTTGATCTGTTGCTGGTGACAGACTTGGAGCCAAGAGAGTTCGTCTTCGGGAAACTCGGCGGGGTGTTGTACAACACCAAAGAGTTCATCCTGCCGCTCGGTCTGCTCACGGTCTATTACGCCGTGGTGGGCGTCCTCGCTTACGCCAAGGACGGGGAAGTCTCGTTCGCCAAGAACTTCGGGCCGATGCTGGCGGTGCTGACCGCGTTCGCCGTCATCATCGCCTTCGTCATGGTTCTCGGGCTGCACGTCTCGCTGCGGATCGAGAACTCGCGGCTGGCGGTGGTGAACACCTTGGGGACGGTCTTCTTCCTCTCGGTCGGGACCATCGTGAGCATTTACTTGATCGTGATTAACGGCGGCAGTCTCGGGAATCAGTTGCTGAGTTTCAGCGCCTTCATCTGTTTGGGGATCGGCGGCTTGTGGTGGGTGTTGAGCGCCGACCGGCCGTCGGCGGCCCTGACGCTGGCCTCGATCCTGTGCCCGTTCGCGATGTTTTACTGCGTGGTCAATATCCTGATCGCCAAGCCCGGCTCGCTGGAATCGGCCGACCCGCTGATCCCGCTGCTGGTCGTCGGGGCCGCGTTCGGGTTCACCATCGCGGCCATGCTGGTGCCGCTATTGAGCGAGTTCGACGTGACGACCGGCCGCACGACGGCCAACGCCGACGAATGACCATTTTCCGGGGAAGGAGTCACCCATCATGTTCCGCTTCGCCCTTGTGGGCCTCGTTGTTGTCGTCGGCGTTGTTGACGCCCAAGAACGCTTCTTCCCCGAAGCCGCGGCTGGCAAGGGGAAGGTCGCTTACGTCAACGGCTTCCCCGTGATCGAGTTGGCGGGGACGCCCGAAGAGATCGGCGCCCAGTACGGCGAACTGGTGTTGAAGCCCGCCAAGCCGCTTACGGGGCGGGTGGACGGGTACATGAAGCAGATCGGCTGGGAGAAGGTCTTCCCGACGATGGTGAAACTCTCCGGCGTGGTGTTCGTGAACATCCCGCCGGACCAGCAGAAGGAAATCACGGCCGCCGTCAAAATCGCGGGCGTGGAGAAGAACCTGCTGACGGCCCTCAACATGATCCCGGACCTGGCGAAACTGGGCGGGTGTTCCACGCTGGTCGTCGAGCCGAAGCGGAGCAACACGGACGGCCCGCTGTTCGGCCGCAATTTGGACTGGCCGCCGTTCGAGGGGCTGCCGGAATACACCGTCGTCATCGTCTTCAAGCCGAAGGGGAAGCAGGCGTTCGCGGCCGTCACGTTTCCGGTGCTGTTCGGCTGCCTGTCGGGCATGAACGAGGCCGGCCTGTCGCTGGCCATCAATGAGATCACCGCCAGCAAGGACAAGTCCGTCAGCCACAACCTCGCGGGCACGCCGATGATGATGCTCTTCCGCCAGATTCTCGAAGAGTGCAAGACCATCGACGAAGCCGAGGCGATGTTGAAGAAAGCCGACCGGACGACGTGGTTCTGCCTGACGCTGTGCGACACCAAATCCTCCTGCGTGCTGGAGGTGACGCCGAAGAATGTCGCCCGCCGCTCGGCCGTCCGAGACGTGACTTGCTGCACCAACCACTTCCGCACGGACGGCCTGAGCGTCACCAAGAAATGTTCGCGGTACGACACCTTGGAGGCGATCCAAGCCGGCGGCAAAAAACTCGGCGTGCCGGAAGTCTTCGCCGCCCTCGGGGACGTCCACCAAGAGAACCACACCGTGCAGTCGTTGGTGTTCGAGCCGAAGGCGTTGACGGTGCATGTGTCGAAGGGGACCGGGACCAAGTCGGCGACGGAAATCCCGCTCACCAAGATTGATCTGAAGCCGTTCTTCGGGAAGAATTGACGTGGGCGGAACGCGATGGATGGGGAAAACCCGTTTAGCCGCGACGCGACGCTTCGGAGTGGAGCGCGGGGCCGGCAACAATCAATCGCTTCCCCAAACGGCCGGCGATTTCCGCCCGGAAGCCCGCGCTCCACTCCGAAGCGTCGCGTCGCGGCTAAACAGTCGGTGAGTATTTGGCCGTTCGTCCCTGAAGGAATCATGCCCGACCCCATTCACCTCACGTTCGACGGCGGGACGGTCATCGTCGCGGGCGGGGACGCGGACGTGCGGGCGAACTTGCCCGGTGTCGCGTTCGACCCGCGCACGCGGGCGGAGCGGGCCGAGGGGCGGTCTTACCGCGGGATCGTCGAATATCTGTTGGCGAACAAGATTGCGTACACGGATCAGGCCCGCAATTATCAGGTCGCCCCGTGGAACTTGACCAGCGAACGACAGCCGTTCCCGCACCAGCAGGAAGCGTGCGACGTGTGGTGGAAGGCCCGCGGGCGGGGCGTCGTCGTGCTGCCCACCGGGACGGGCAAGACGTTCATGGCCATGTTGGCGATCCAGAAATCGCAACGGCCGGCGTTGGTGGTGACGCCGACCATCGACCTGCTGAACCAGTGGCACTTTGAACTGGCGAAGGCGTTCGGCGGCACCATCGGCCTGATGGGCGGCGGCGAGTACGACATTCAGCCGCTGACGGTGACGACCTACGACTCCGCGTACATTCACCTTGATCGCTGGGGCAACCGCTTCGGGCTGCTCGTGTTCGACGAGTGCCACCACCTGCCCGGCCCGACGTACGCCATGTCCGCGGTGGGGGCCATCGCCCCGTACCGCCTCGGGCTGACGGCCACGCCCGAGCGCGCCGACGGGCAGGAGGCGCAGTACGAAGCGCTGATCGGCCCCATCGTGTACCGCCGCGAGATCAAGGAACTCTCGGGGGACTTCCTCGCGGACTACGAAACCCGGCGTATCTACGTCTCGCTGACGCAGGACGAGCAGGTGCGCTACCAAGCCGCGCGCGACACCTACCGGCAGTTCATCGTGGACCGCAACATCAGCCTCGGCGGGCCGAACGGGTGGCAGCGGTTCATCTTCGAGGCCAGCCGCAGTGCGGAAGGCCGCGTGGCCTTCCAAGCGTTCCGCGAGCAGAAAAAGCTGGAACGGGCGGCCGAGGCCAAGTTGCAGACGCTGGAAAAGCTCCTTCTTACGCACGCCAAGGACCGCATTCTGATCTTCACGGCCGACAATGCCACGGTCTACCGCATCGCCCGGCAGTACCTCGTCCCGCCGATCACGCACCAGACCAAGGCCCGCGAGCGCAAGCAGATTCTGGAGCGCTTCCACTCCGGCGAATACCCGGTCGTCGTCACCAGCCAAGTGCTAAACGAAGGCGTGGACGTGCCGGCCGCCAACGTCGGCATCGTCCTCTCCGGGACCAGCACCATCCGCGAGAACGTCCAACGCCTCGGCCGACTGCTGCGGAAGCAAACGGACAAGCACGCGATCCTGTACGAGATCGTCGCCAAGGGGACGAGCGAAGAGTTTTCGAGCGAACGCCGGCGGCAGCACCACGCCTTTCAGTGAGACCCCATGCTGACCGGCAAACATGTGCGCGTGCGGATGGTGCGGAACCGCATTGTGCCGCAGTACCTCGACGTGATGGACCCGGCGTGGCAAGGGACGGCCACAAACTTGCTGGACTTGTTCCGCACGTTTCCGGGCCGGTCCCGCGAGGAGATCGAACTGGAGCTGGCCGAGGTCGTCGGCGATTTGCCGTCCCAACTCGTGCCGCAAGGGCTGGCGAAACTTCTTGAAGACCGCTGCGAGTTCGAGGTCGATTCGGAATTGACCCCAGCCGCCGTGCGGGAGCAGGTGTTTCTCGAAGCCGCCCGGCAGCGCACCAGCGGCGTCCCGTTTGACCGCCCGGCGATTTTGGACGCCGTCGGCCAACAATTGACCACGACGCCGGAACTGGTCGATCAAGCCCTCTTTGCCGACTTGAAGGCCGAGCAGCGGGTGACGAAATTCACGGACCTGACGCCGTTGCAACTGATCCACCGTTACAACGTGGCGCTGGCCCAAGCCGTCCTGTTGCGGGCCTCGCGCGTCAGTGTCCGCATCGACGGGGAGACGCAGGCCCGTTTCCGCCATTTGTTCCGGGCCGTCAAGTTCCATCGGCTGATCGGGGACATCTCCCACGCCGGCCGGGACGCCGTCGAGATCACGCTGGACGGCCCGCTGAGTTTGTTCAGTTCCACGCAAAAATACGGCATGCAGTTGGCGTTATTCCTTCCCACGCTGCTGCTGTGCAAACGCTTCTCGCTTGCCGCGACAGTGAAGTGGGGGGCGCAGCGCAACGAGAAGGAATTCCGGTTGGACAGCTCGGACGGCCTGCGCTCCCACCTCGTCGATTACGGGGACTACACGCCGCCAGAAATCACGACCTTCGCCGAAAGTTTCGCCAAGCTCGACACGCCGTGGAAGCTGTCCCCCGACCCGCAAGTGATGCCGCTTGGCCAGCAGTTCTGGGCGCCCGACTTCACGCTCGTCCACAAAAAGTCAGGGCAGGTGGTCTATGTGGAACTTCTCGGCTTTTGGCGCAAGACCGACGCCGATACGCACTACGGCCGGCTGCAAACGCACTACCCGAACCAGTTCGTCCTCGGCATTTCCGACCAGTTTAATTTGGACGAAGACGCGGCGGCCGTGAACGCCAACATCTACCGCTTCAAGAAGACGCCGCTGCCCGCCGAGGTCGCCCGGCTGGCCACCGGCTTGGCGAAGTGAATCACAAGGCTCGCTCCGTCAAGGCCACTTACCCCGTTTGGCCCAAGTGCCGTTGACGGCCGACCCCAATCCGCTTTACCATCGTGCGTTCGGCCACGGACGAACTTCACTCGCTCAGGACGAGCCTCATGGTGCGTGTCAATTTTCGGTTGCTGTCCCGCCTCGTCGTGCTGGCCGTCGCCTGCGGCGGCGGGCTGTACGGGCTGTACGCCTACCAGTCCGAACGCATCCCCGAGGCGATGCTGTGGCACGCCAACGCCGCGGCCGAACTCGGCAAGACCGACGACGCCATGCGGCACATGCGCCGCTACCTCGAACTGCGGCCGACCGACTACGACCAGACGGTCAAACTCGCCGACCTGATGGAGTCGCGCGCCGCCGGCGTGAAAGACCTGACCAACGCCCTCTACCTGTACGAAAAGGTCATGCGCGAGGCCCCGGACCGGCACGACGCGGGCAAGAAGTTCGTGCGCGCGTGCCTGCGCCTGAATCGCTCCGCGGACGGCCTGCGCGTCGCCGAGGAGTTACTGACGGCCATCCCCCGCGACGGCGAACTGCTCGGCTACACGGGCGAGTGCCTGATGGCCCAGGACAAGTTCCCCGAGGCCCGGAAGAAGTTCGAGGAGGCGTTGAAGCAATCGCCGGACAACGTGCGCGCCTTCGAGCAATACGCCCGGCTGTTGACGTTCAAAATGAACCAACCGAAAGACGCGCTGGCCGTGTTGGATCAACTGGTGAAGACGAATGAGGCTTCCCCGGAGGCCCACTTGTTGCGCGCGCGGGCGCGGCACCTCGACCGCAACGACGACGCGGCCGCCAAGGACTTGGACCGCGTGTTTTGGCTCGACCCGGAAAACGTCGAAGCCATGCTGCTCTCCGCGGAGATCGAACAGATGCGCGGCAACACCCGCCGCGCCCGCGAAACGCTCCTCGCCGCGCTGGACACCTCGCCGCGGGACGTCCGCGGCTACCGGGCCTTGTCGTGGCTGAACCTTCTGAGCGGCAACCCCACGGAGGCGATGCAAACGCTCGAACGCGGGCTGACCAAACTGCCGGACGCCCCGGACCTGTTGACGCCGCTGGGCGACTTGTGCCTCGAACAGGGGGACACGGACAAGGCGGCCGACATCATCAAGAAGCTGGACGCCAAGCCGGCCGCGGCCGCCCAAGGCAAGTACCTGCGCGCCCGCCTGCTGATGAAGCAAGGCAAGTTCAAAGACGCCATTGCCGTCCTCGAACCGCTGCGGGCCGAGGTGCTGGCCTTGGCGGGCGTCGAACAGCAAGTGAGCCTGATGCTGGCGGGCTGCCACGAGCGCTGCGGCGACTTCGCCGCCCAACGCGAAGTGTTGAAGCGATTGCTGGGCAAAGAACCCGGCAACCTCCCCGCCCGCGTGGCGACGGCCAACATGTTTCTGAACGCCGGGCAATTCGCAGAGGCCGGCCGGGAGTACGACCTGGCCGCCAAGTCCCCCATTGCCGGCGCCGGCGTCCGCGTCATGGCCGCGAAGTTGCGCCTTTCCCGGCTGAAAACGGGGCCGAAGACGAAGCCCGATGAGTGGGCCGAGTTGGAAGCCGACGCCCGAGAGTTGATCCGACAACAGCCGAATTCCATTGAGCCGGTCACGCTGCTGGCCGATGTGCAGGCCGCCCACGGCGCCGCGGAGAAGGGGATGGAAACGCTGCGGGCTGCCTGTCGGCTCCGGCCGTCGGACCCGCGCTTGTGGGCGGCGTTGGCCGATTTCGCGTGGCGGGAAGACGGGACGGTGAAGACCGTCGAGATATTGAACGAGGCCCGCGCCGTCGCCGGCGACACCGTGGAGTGGAAGTTGGCCCGCGCCAAGGTCATCGCCCGCATGAACCCCGCCGTCGATCTGGACCGGTTGACCGGAGCGACGACGCACCTCTCCGAGACGGAGCGGGTTCGGCTATGGAAGGGCCTCGTGGACATCCTGATGTTGGAAACCGACGACGCCGCGGCGCTGCTGTCCGCTTGCCGCACCCTGGCCGGCCTCAGTTCGCAGGACATCGCGTCCCGCCGACTGCTGTACCTCGCCGCGGTTCGGGACAAGGACGCGGAAGCGGAGCGGCGCTGGGGCAAGGAGTTGCAAGCGGCGCACCCGAACGGCGAGACGTTCGTCAAGGTGGTGCGGGCCGGGCAGGAGACGCGGGCGACGACGATCCCCGACGCCCGGCTGAACGAACTCAAGACGCTCGCCGACCAGACCATGCGCGAAGCCCCTGAACTCGTGGAAGCGCACTGGCTGGCCGCGCGCGTCACTGATCGCATGAACGACTCGCCTGCCGCCGCGAAGTCTTATGGCACGGCCGCCCAAATGGACCCGTTGAACACGCAGTTGCTCGCCGACCGCATGCGATTCATTGCAAAGCCAAACGATCAGACCGTAACGGAGTCTGCTTGGATGCTCTTGGCCGCAGACCCTCGCATCGGATCCGGGCGCCTGTCGGCTGCAAAGCGATTGGCCGGCAGAAATACGAATCTTCCTCGCAATGCGAACACCGACTACTGGGCGGGCCAATTCACGCAGTCCGGGCAAACGCTGGAAGCGGTGCAGGGCGTTATCGGAGAATGCGGCGTCATACTCGGGCGCGAGAAACTCATACCGTTGCTGGCATTCTTGAGAGCTGACCTCAAGAGGCAACATCCACAGTGGAAGCCGGACATCCAGACATCCGACGAGTTCCGTGTTTTCGCGTCGGCGTGCGTGGCCCACGACGAGTTCGTGGGTGAGCCGCGCAATGCCCTTCCCGTGCTGTCGGCTCTCGCCGCGGAAAAGAACGCCAAGCCGGAAGACGTGGCGTGGGCGAAGCAGGCCGAGGCGGCGATTCGGCTGCAACTCGGCGACGCCGAGGGGAGCACGGTCGCCCAGGCCGACTTGAGGAAATGGCTGGACCGCGAGCCGTCCACGGTGGCGGAACACCGCAACAGGGTCAGCGTCCTGTCGGCCGCCTTGCGGACGGCGACGGGCGCGGAAAAGGAGCCGATCCTCGCCGCGTTGCTCCAAAGTCTCGGCGAAATCACCAAGGGGTCGGCCGCCACGGTCGCGGACTGGTATCAGCTCTCGCAACTTTACCGCGGGGTCGGCGACCGCACCAACGCCCGGCGGTGCTTGGGCGAGTTGCTGAAGCGCGAGCCGAACAACCTGCAATATCTGGCGATCAACGTCGATGACCTGATCTCGGACGGCCGCCTGACCGACGCCGAGCCGATGATCGCTTCGCTCCAGCCCGGCGTCCACGACTTACGCGTGGCCGGCGTGTTGGCGAAATATCTCGCGCTGGTGAACGACGCGCCGGGCGTGCTGGAAACGACGGACAAGTTCGTGAAGGCGGCCGACGCCGGCACCGCGGACGGGGCGATCCGGCAGCGTCAGGCTGCCGAACTGCTCGACCAACTGGCCCGACTGTCGCTGGCCCGCAACCTGTCCGGCGGCAAACTCCTGTTGGAAGGCGCCTGCGAACGATACCGGGCGGTGAGCCACCAGTACCCGGAAGCCGTCGGCGCGTGGGCGGCGTTGTTAGCCCTCGGAGGCCAACCGGAGAAGGCGTTCGAGGAACTCGACAAGCGGCAACAACGGCTGTCGGCCGCCGATTTGGCGATTGGCGGGATGCGCGTGCTGCAAGCCGGATCGCCGACGCCGAAGCAGTTCCAAATGGTGAACGGCTGGCTCGCGAAGGCCCTCGCGGAACAGCCGAAGTCGGTGGCGTTGCACTTGCGGCAAGCCGAGTGGCACACGCTGCAATCGCAATACGACGCGGCCGGGAAGGCATACCGCCGCGTGCTGGAACTGGACGGCACCCAGCCCGTGGCCCTCAACAACCGCGCATGGATTCTGGCCGCCGACCCGGCGACCGCGGCCGAAGCCCTGCAACTGGCGGACAAGGCCGTCCGGCAGTCCGCCACCAACGCGGAGTTGCTGGACACGCGGGCGAGAATTCTGATTTCGGCCGGCCAGTTCGCCGAGGCCAAGCGATCTTTGGAAGAGGCGCTGAACGCCTCGCAGACCGGGCTGCGGTACTTCCACATGGCCTTGTGGCACATGAAACAGGACCAGCGGGCCGACGCCGTGCGAATGTTCCGCGAGGCGCTGAACCGCGGGCTGGACCCGAAAGCCGTCCACCCGGCCGACGCCGCCGCGTACCGGGAATTACTTGCCGCCGTCAAATGACGTTGACCCCGTTTTGCGTCCGGCGGTTGGACAAGTAAGATGAGCGTGTTGAGTGTTTTCCGCACCCGGAGTCCGCATTGATGGCCACCCGCGACCTGACCCCGCTCGCCACCGCCCCGCGTCACCCGGCGAAGCCGCGCCACGGGACGCGCGAAGTGCGGGTCGGCACGGTGGTCATGGGCGGGGACAACCCCGTCTGGGTACAGTCGATGACGACGACGGACACCTTCGACGTGGACGGGACCGTCGCCCAGATCAAGCGGCTCGAAGAGGCCGGGTGCGAACTCGTCCGCGTCACTGTCCCCAAGCCGGAGGACGCCGGCGCGCTGACGCAAATCAAGAGCCGCATCGGCATCCCGCTGATTTGCGACATCCACTTCGACTACAAGATGGCCCTCACGGCCCTCGACCACCCGGTGGACAAGCTCCGCATCAACCCCGGCAACATCGGCGGGTACGACCGCTTCCGGCAAGTGGTCCGCAAGGCGAAGGACAAGGGCATGCCCATGCGGATCGGCGTCAACGCCGGCAGCTTGGAGCGTGAACTAGTCGAGAAGTACGGCTTCCCGTGCCCGCCGGCGATGGTCGAGAGCGCCATCCGCTACATCGAGATCGCCGAGGCCGAGGGGTACGACCAAATAGTCGTGTCCCTCAAGTCCAGCGACGTGAACACGGCCGTCGAGGCGTACCGCCTGTTCGCCCAGTTCTGCGACTACCCGACGCACATCGGCATCACGGAGGCCGGCAAGGCGCCGTACGCCGTCACGAAGTCGGGCGTCGGCCTCGGGGCCATTCTGCTCGACGGCATCGGGGACACGATCCGCGTCAGCCTCTTGGGCGACCCGGTCCCGGAAATCGCGGCGGCCTTCGACATCCTGCAAGCGAGTCAACGCCGCGTGCGCCGGCCGGAATTGATCGCCTGCCCGACCTGCGGCCGGCTGGCGATCGACTTGGAGAAGATCGTCGCCGAACTGGAAAAGCGGCTGGAAGGCAAGCGGACGCCCATAAAGATCAGCGTCCTCGGCTGCGTGGTCAACGGCCCCGGCGAGGCCCGTGAGGCCGACATCGGCATCGCGGCCGGCAACGGCAAGGGCGTCATCTTCCGCAACGGCGAGATCGTCCGCAATGTCTTGGAAGCCGAGATGGTGGACGCCCTCTTGGAAGAGGTCGCCATTTGGGAGAAGGAACACCCGAACGGCCGGCCCGTTCCCGACGCCAACGGCCGCAAGCGGTTGACCGTTCTTACATGAGGGGGCAAGATTTGTCCCGAAGGGGCAAATCGGTGATTGCCTGATCTTGCCGGACGCGAGATAATACCCCACACGTCAAGTCGTCTCTTGGGTCTTCCGGATCCCCTCATGGCCATTTCGTGCAACTGCCCGAACTGCGGAACTTCTTACCGCCTCAAGGACGAGTTCGCCGGTAAAAAGGTGACGTGCAAGAACGCGGCCTGCCGCAAGCCGTTCGAGGTTCCCAAGCCGAAACTCGAACCCGTGCTCGTCGCCAAGCCGCTCGATGTGGACGCGCTGGCCGCCGCGACCTTCTCCGACGAACCCGTCGTGGTGAAGAAGGTCGAGACGACGGTTAAAGTGACGTGCGCCGGGTGCGACCACGTCTGGGATGTCGAATCGTCCAAGGCCGGCAAGAACGTCCAGTGCCCGGAGTGCGGCAAAGTCAACAAGGTGCCGGCGCCCAAAGTCGAGGGCAAACTCGACTGGCGCAGCACCAACGACGGCAAGCCCACGCTGGCCCGCCGCGATACCGGCCCGAAAGTCGAAGGGGCGTGGGACGCCCGCGAAACGTCCGTCATTAGCCAGGAGACGGCTAAGAAGATGGTGGACGAGGAGTTGTCGGAGGAAGAGCCGGAAGTCGTCCGCAAGCGGTGGGTCAAGCGCGGCGTCTACGGGACACTGCTCGTCGCCGCGCTCGTGTACGGGGGGTATTCCCTCTATTCGAGCCGCAAGGTCGGCAAAATGGACGCCAACATCGCGGACGCCCTGAAGGAGGTCCGCAACCCCGAGGACGGGGCGAAGGACCCCAAGTTCCACGCCCTGATCTTGCGGGCGTCCGGTGAGTTTCACACGCGGGCCAGCCAGAGCCGCGCCGAGACGGACGCCGCCCTCAACGACTTCAAAGCCGCCCGCAACGTCTTCCCGGTTTCGCCGGACTCGTCGATTGACCGGGCGATGATGCTTGCTGACGTGGCGACCTCGATGGCCGGCCTCTTGGGCACCGAGGAGGAGGCCGAGAAGGGCCGCAAGATCGTCCGGGAGGCCCTGTTGAAGGAAATCCGGCAAACCATCGACCGGATGCAGACCTCGGACCCCGAACCGATTTACGAATTGCTCCGCACGCTCACCCGCGAGTTCCACAAGCAGAAGCAGGGGATGATGGCGACCCTGTTGGCCATTCAAAAATTCCCGCCCGACAGCTTGGAAGTGCAGGAAGCCCTGGGGTTCATCGGCTTGGAGTTGTTCCGCCTCGGGGACCGCAAAGAAGCGGAAAAAGCGCTGGCCAAAGTCTCCAAGACGGACGCGAATTCGATTCAAGCCTTGCGGCTCCTGCTGAATATGCCGCCGACGGTGGCGCCCGCCGCGCCGCCCGGCAAAGGGCCGGCGCCGAAGGACGCCGGCTTGCCGCAGCCGACAAGGACAGCCACCGTGGTGGCGGCGGCGATTCAAGGCGACTGGTCCAAAGTGAAAGCCAACGTCGGCAAGGGAAATCCCCCGGACTTGGTGAAGGCGATTATCTTGGCGGCCGAGTACGGTATTCCCGTGGATGGGAACGCCCCGGTCCCGCCCGAAGTCGGTGAGTTGTTGGATAAAGCCGCTCTGATGATGAACGGGGACAGCAAGAACACGATCTCGCCGTGGTGGACAATACGAGCGTGCCGGTTGTTCGGGCGCATTGGCAAGGCTCCCCGCGTCAACGAAGTCGCGGACTTTTCCACGAACGAGCAAGCCCGCGGGTGGGCGAAAGTCGAAGGACTCCGGGCACGGTATAACGTCGATCATACCGTCCAAGCCGAAGAAGGCTGGGCCGACGCGGTCGGCGACTCGGCCAAACTGGTCGCGGCGGCAAAAGCGCGTGAGTTGGTCGCCCGCCAGAACGCCGGCATCGACAATTCCTTCAAGCGAACCGTGGACGCCTGGCCCAAGGGCACGGTGCGGCCCTTCGGGACGGCCGGCTTGGTCCTCGGCCAACAGGACCGGACGCTCCGCTGAGCCTCTCTGGCACGGCATTCGCTTTGCCACCCCCGGCATCGCATTTTTCCACCTGAAAACTTGTCGAGGGCGGGCATGACTCCGCGGGAAATTCTGGCCTTCATTCGGGAGAAGGAAGTCCGGGCGGTGGACCTTCGCTTCATGGACTTCCCGGGGCAGTGGCAGCACTTCACGATCCCGGCCGAGAATCTCACGGAAGCCACGTTCGAGGACGGCCTCGGGTTCAACGGCTCCGGCATCCGCGGCTGGCAGGCGATCAACGAGTCGGACATGATCGTGAAGCCGGTGCCGGACACCGCCTTCATCGACCCGTTCTGCCGGGAACAGACGCTCACCCTCATCTGCAACATCCACGAGCCGCTGACGGACGAGGACTACACGCGCGACCCGCGCAACGTCGCCCGCAAGGCCGTCAACCACATGAAGTCCACGGGCCTCGCGGACACGGCGTACTTCGGCCCGGAAGTCCAGTTCTTCGTTTTCGACGACGTGCGCTACGACCAGACTTCGCACTCCGCGTATTACCACGTGGACAGCGTGGAAGGGGCGTGGAACACCGGGCGGGACGAGAAGCCGAACCTCGCCCACAAGATCCGGCACGGGGAGGGCTATTTCCCGTGCGCCCCGACGGACGCGATGCACGACCTCCGCTCCGAAATCATGCGCGCCATGATCGAGTGCGGCCTGACCGTTGAAGCGCACCGCCACGAGGCGGCGACGGGCGGGCAGGGGGTCGTCGAAATTCGCTACGACGAGCTGGTGAAGACCGCCGACAACGTGCTGAAGTACAAGTACATCGTCAAG
Source organism: Zavarzinella sp. (assembly GCA_043744795.1). GTDB lineage: Bacteria > Planctomycetota > Planctomycetia > Gemmatales > Gemmataceae > Zavarzinella. The sequence goes on from JAYTTY010000550.1 coordinate 14,384, forward strand.
AACGTGGCCCGAAAACACGGCAAGACGGCCACGTTCATGCCCAAGCCGCTGTTCAACGACCACGGCAGCGCGATGAACATCCACGTCTCGCTGTGGAAGAACGGGGACAACCTGTTCTCCGGCTCCCGCACGGCCGGGGGCAACCGCTACGCCGGCCTGTCGGACATCGCCGAGTACGCCATCGGCGGGCTGTTAAAACACGCCAAGGCCCTCAGCGCCTTCACCAACCCGACCACGAACAGTTACAAGCGGCTTGTGCCAGGGTTCGACGCCCCGATCAATCTCGCGTACAGCCAGCGCAACCGCTCGGCCGCCATCCGCATCCCGGTCGGCAAGCCGTCCCAAGCCTCGAAGCGCATCGAGTACCGCCTGCCGGACGCGGCCTGCAACCCGTACCTGACTTTCGCGGGGATGCTGATGGCGATGCTGGACGGCATCAAGAACAAGATCCACCCCGGCGAGCCGCTGGACAAGGACATTTACGACTTGGGCGCGGAAGAACTGGCCCAAGTGCCGGGCACGCCGGCCACGCTGGAAGAGGCGCTGGCCACCTTGGAACAGGACCACGAGTTTCTGCTGCAGAGCGAGGTGTTCACGCCGGACGTGATCGAGACGTGGATTCGGTACAAGCGGCGAAACGAAGCCGACGCCGTCCGCGTCCGGCCCCACCCGCACGAGTTCGCCCTTTACTACGACATTTAACGCAAAAGGCCGGCCCGCAAGGAGTTGCGGGCCGGCCTCGTGTCGTCACTTCACTTCAGATTAGAACTTGATAATCAAGTCGGCCCCGGCGGAGAACAAGTTGTTCGTCCGTTGGGCAGCGCCGTAAAAGGCCTGCCCGAAGGGGTTGGACGTATTGTTGATGTCGTAGCGGACTTCCGGCCGGAACATCATGCTATCGTTGAGCTGGATCTGGAGGCCCAGCGTGGTCGCCGTGTACAACCCCTCAAACCCGGTCCGCTGGCCTTCCGCGTCGTAGAAGTTCTCGAACCGCAGGATGCTGCTGACCTTGTCATTCAGCTTGCAGGTGGCGTAATTGACGACCGAGAACCAGTGGGCGGTGCCGGTGCCGCCGCCGAAGTTGGCGGCCGAGCCGGTCGCCGCAGCCGGGACCCCGTTTTGATAGCCGTAGATCAATTCCGTCGCGAGCGACAGGTCATCGTTGACCTTGTGCGTGTACACAAGGTCGAAGACGTTGATGTTGTTGCGGCCGAACGGCTCGTAAGCCAACGCGGCGATCGTCCCGGTCGGCGTCGAGGGCCGCGGCTTGCCGGCGTTGAAACTGCCGCGACCCACGGACGTGCCGAGCGTGACCGCATCGTTGCCGTCGTTGAACGTCTGGGTCAGCGCGCCGATGAACCGGAGTTCGTCTGAGCCGTCAAAGAACACGTCGTTGGTGCCGATCATGGCGATGCCGCTCAACGTGTCCGAGAACTTCGTCTTGGCCAGGACGCCAGTGTGGAAGAAGGGCGGGGCCCAGTTGAACGCGTAGCTGCGCGACATCAACGGCGTTGTCGGCGCCATCACGCTCTCGTAACCCCACGGGCAAAGCACGCGGCCGATGTCGATTTCCGTGCCCTCAAACAGGTTCGGCATCCACCAACTCAAGTAGGCGATCGGAATATCAAAGCCGTAGATGTTTTGTTGGGAGCCGTTCGGCTCGCCGAGGTCCGGGCGATTGTTGCGCAACTGCGAGTCGAACATGCCGCGGTTCACGGTGAACCGATAGTCGGACCCGGCCAAGAAGGCGACCTTCCAGCCCCAGTCACACTCCTTGCCGTCGGTCTTCAGGTTCTTGCTGAAGTCGACCCAGAACTGCTGGAACAGGAACGTGTTGCTGCGGTCGTTCCACGTCAGCGGCAACGACGACTTGGTCGGGCTGTTCGTGTATGTGCCCGACCCGGCCGCCCACCCGCTAATGGACAGGTTGTTCTCGTCCATCCAGCTCCCGAGGTGCGTCCCCTCAAGGTGCTTCATGAAGTGGCCCTTGGCCGGGGGGGCCGGGTCTTCCTTCTTCTCTTCACACGTGGCGCACGGCGCGGCCGGGGCGGCGGGCGCGCCCGGGGCCGCCGGCATGTCCTTGGCCGGGACCGTCTGCATGACGGGCGTGCCTTGGACGCCGCGCGGGGCGTTCGGCACGGTCATGGTCGGCAGGCTGGCCGGGATCCGCGTCGGGGTCCCGTCGCCGACGGTCGCCTTGCCGGGGACTTCGGCCGAGACCGGCATCGTCCGGGCCTGAATGGCCGGCACGGCCATCTGGGCCGTCCGCACGGGGGCGGAGGCCGGCATCGTCATCACCGGGACGGTCAACGGGCCTTCCTTGGCCACGTTCGGGACCGTCACGTTGCGGGGCAGTTCCGGCGGCAGCGCGAGGGACGGGTCAGCCCCTTGCCCGACGGCCAGCACGACGCCCAAACAAAATGCGTCGAACATATCCATCCTCTTGTGGTTCGCAAACGGATTCGCCGGGCGCCGGGAACGGTTCCTTCCGTTTCCCATGTAACAGGACGCACCAACGAACCCGTCCGCAGATTACTTGTCGAGCGTTTACATCGGATAATCCTCCGGATGGGATTTCTAGGTTAACCAGAAAACGGACAGAACATTGTGAAGGTGTGCGGGCTGTGAGGGATTGGGCGATTTTAAGCTGGTCAGCCCGCGGAGATGTTCAACCGGCATCCACTCCTGTCATTCGGCATCTTGACGCATTTTCTTGCACATAATGCGCAGATCATTTGCAAAACGGCGTTAGACCGAATAACCTCAAATCAGAATCCCGCATTTTTTGTAAGCATTTTTTGACTCTGTTTTCCGCAGCGCCGCGAACTAATGCGTCCGGATGTGGGTAGATTTCACGAGGTGGCATCATGATTGCTTTTTCTCGGACGCACGACCGCGCGTACATGCGGCATACCCTGACCTGTTCTACCCACGTGGAGGTGCTTCGAGTGTCGAGGTTTTTCTCCTCTCCCCGTTTGCTTATGGCTGCGGTGGGAATCGTCATGTTGGCCGGTCTGGCCGGCGCCCAAGACCCCAAGACGGATCCGGATCCCAAGACAATCGGGCCGGAACCGCGGGTGGTCGATCCCAAGGATCCGGCCAAGAAGGGGAACGAGCCGAAAAAGGCCGACCCCGCCAAGAAAGACCTGACCCCCGACCCGGCCCCCAAGAAGGAGGCGCCGAAGAAGGAAGAACCCAAGAAGGAAGAGCCCAAGAAGGAAGAACCGAAGAAGGCCGACGAGCCCAAGAAGGCCGACGAGCCTAAAAAAGAAGACCCCAAGGTTGAAGAGAAGAAGGAAGAGCCGAAGACCGACGCCAAGCCCGACCCGCTGCCGGAAGTCAAGGCGCTGGCCCAAAAGGGCGTGGACGACGCCGCGGCCGCGAAACTGGAAGGCTCGAAGCGCGGCGACATGGCTTGGCTGCTGACCGCCAGCGCCCTCGTGCTGCTGATGACGCCCGGCTTGGCCCTCTTCTACGGCGGGATGGTCCGCAAGAAGAACATTCTTGCCACCATGATGCACAGCTACGCCGCCATGTCCATCGTGGGCGTGTATTGGCTGGCGTTCGGCTACGGCCTCGCGTTCGGCCCGTCCGCGTACAAGGTGAGCCTGTTCGGCGTCACCGACGGCGGCGTGATCGGGTGGGACTGGAAGTTGTTCTTCCTCCAAGGGATCGCCCCGGGCGATTACCTGCCGGGGTACAACATCACCGTGCTGACGCACGTCATGTTCCAGGGCATGTTCGCCATCATCACCCCGGCGCTGATTTCCGGGGCCGTCGCGGAGCGCATCCGCTTCTGGCCGTGGACCATCTTCATGATCCTCTGGATCACGTTCGTGTACTGCCCGCTCGCCCACATGGTGTGGGCGTTCGACTGGTTCGCGGCGGTCCCCGAAGACTTCGCGAAGGGTCTCGGCGGCTCGGCCATCGGCCTGTTCGGCAAACTTGGCGCCCTCGACTTCGCGGGCGGGACGGTCGTCCACATCGCGGCCGGCTTCGGCGGGCTGGCGTGCATCGTCGCCCTCCGCAAGCGGTACGGGTACCCCGAACACGCCATGCACCCGAACAGCATGGTCATCACGCTGCTCGGGGCCGGCCTGCTGTGGTTCGGCTGGTTCGGCTTCAACGGCGGCTCGGCCCTCAACGCGACGGACCTCGCCGGGACCGGCTTCGCCACGACTCAGGCGGCCGCCGCCGCGGCCGGGCTGAGCTGGATCATCGTCGAGTGGATCTTCAAGGGCAAGCCGACGGCCCTCGGGCTGGCGTCCGGGATCGTGGCCGGCCTCGTGGCGGTCACGCCGGCCTCCGGCTTCGTCTACGTGTGGGGCGGGGCGGCCATCGGCGCCATCGCCGGCGTGGTCTGCTACATGTCCGTTCAAGTGAAATCCATGCTCGGGTACGACGACTCCTTGGACGCCTTCGGCGTTCACGGCGTCGGCGGGTTCCTCGGCGCCGTCTTGACCGGCGTGTTCAGCTACGCGGCCGTCCAGTCGGCCAGCGCCGACGGGTTCTTCGCGGTGTCCGGCTACAAGTCGCACAACACGCCGGAGGCCGTGAAGGCCGCCGACGCCGACATCAAGAAGCAAACCGACGCCATCCCGAAGCTGTACAGCCCGGTAGCGAAGAAGAACGCCGAAATCGAGCCGCTGCAAAAGGCCGTGGACGACATGGCGGCGAAGAAGAAGGCTTCCGACGACGCCACGGCGGCCGCGGACAAGGCCGAGGACGCGCTGATCGATAACCCGAAGGACGAGAAGTTGGTGAAGGACGCCGCGGACGCCAAGAAGGCCGCCGAGGCCGCGGAAAAAGATTACGAGGTTGTCAAAGCGGACCTCGAAAAGAAGACTGAAGAATTGGACAAGTTGAAGAAGGAACTCGCCCCGGTGGCGTACACCCACGCGGAGGCCCGGAAGGCGCTGGCGGCGGCGAAGGCCGACAAGAAGACGGCCGAGGATAAGGTCGCGGGCTACAAGAAGGAGACGCTCGGCGACAAGCCGTTCGAGCGGACGGCCATGAAGCAGCCGATCATTCAGCTCAAGACGTCGCTCTTCTCGGCGGTGTTCGCGTTCGTCGTCAGCCTCGTCTTGGCCTTCGCGGTCCAAGGGATGACGCTGGGCAACTTCACCACGTCGGCGGAAGACGAGAACGACGGCTTGGACCGCACCGAGCACGGCGAAGTCGGGTTCGACTTCGGCGGCATCGACGCGATCCCCGTCGGGGTCGGCACGTCGCCGAAGTCGGCCAAGGTGCCGCCCGGCGGCAAGCGGTTCGAAGTGGTGGTCGAGGGGATTGAGAACGGCGGGCTGATTTCCGCGTGGTCGGACCTGTGCCAGCCGAAGGACGGGCCGATCGACCCGGACTTCAAGACGGTGTACCCGTACGTGACCACCGTGCAGGGGAACCGCTTCCGCCTGCGGGGCGGGGACCCGAAGACGCTGTCCGCGAGCATCCAGCGCCTGTTCCAGAAGAAACTGGGCAAGCCGCTCAAGGTCCGCGTGGAAGAGTAACCGCCGCGCCGCGGGGACGACTTGTCCCCGCGGCCCTTTCGCACTCCCGATCCCCCCTTAACTTGGAACCGCACGTGAAACTGATCGTCTCAATTATCCGCCCGGAGAAACTGGAAGCCGTCCAGAAGGCCCTGAACGCCGTGGACGTGTACCTGATGACCGTCTCGGACGTCCGCGGGTGCGGCCGGCAGCGCGGGTACACGGAGGTGTACCGCGGGCAGGAGATCCAAATCCGCCTGCTGCCGAAGGTCAAACTCGAGATCGCCGTGAACGAGGCGTTCGTCGAGGCGACCGTCGAGGCCATCATCCACGCCGCCCGCACCGGCGACACCGGCCAGATCGGCGACGGCAAGATTTTCGTCATGCCGCTCGAAGACGCCGTCCGCATCCGGACCGGCGAGCGGGGCAGCACGGCCATCGGCCCGTGAGAACTTAATTCCCGGGGTTCGCAAAGCCTCACCCACGGGCTACATTCCGACGCCCCTCCGGGGCTAAAAACCAAAACAGATTCATAGCCCCGGAGGGGCGACGGACTGTAGCCCGTGGGTGAGGCTTTGCGAACCCCGGGAATTGAGGCGCCGTGACCGGCGGCTCACTGGACTCCGCCGGAAAAAATCCGTAACACATCGCCGAGCGCCCCCTCGGCGACTTTCGTTGGCCGCGCCCACCATTACCTCTTCCCGTAACAAGGACTTGCACCACCATGACCAGGCCGTCCGGACGCAGCGCCATCATCCTGAAGATCGCGAGCACCACCCAAAAGCTCGACTTGATCGACTTCAAGGAACTGCACTTCAAGGACATCTTCGGCACGAACGTCTTCAACGAGGTCAGCCAGCGGGAGCGCCTGCCGAAGCCGATCTTCAAGGCCCTGCAGAAGACCATCAAGAAGGGCGAGTCGCTGTCCCCGGACATCGCGGACGCCTTCGCCAGCGCGCTGAAGGACTGGGCCTTGGAGAAGGGCGCCACGCACTACACGCACCTGTTCCAGCCGATGACCGGCATCACCGCCGAGAAGCACGACGCCTTCATCTCGCCGAACGCGGACGGCACGGCCATCGCCGAGTTCAGCGGCAAGGAACTCGTGAAGGGCGAGCCGGACGCCAGCTCGTTCCCGTCCGGCGGCCTGCGCGCGACGTTCGAGGCCCGCGGGTACACCGCGTGGGACCCGACCAGCCCGCCGTACATCATGGACAACCCGAACGGCGCCACGCTCGTCATCCCGACGGCGTTCGTGTCGTGGACCGGCGAGGCCCTCGACAAGAAGGTGCCGCTGCTGCGGTCCATTGACGCCCTGTCCACGCAGGCCCGCCGCATCCTCAAGCTGTTCGGCAAGCACGTCAGCAAGGTGAACACGTCGGTCGGCCCCGAGCAGGAATATTTCCTGATCGACAGCCAGTTCTACATGCTGCGGCCCGACCTGCTCAACGCCGGCCGCACCCTGTTCGGCGCCCCGCCGCCGAAGGGGCAGGAACTGGAAGACCAGTACTTCGGCGCCATCCCGGAGCGGGTCATCGCCTGCATGGCCGACGTGGACATCCAACTGTACAAGCTCGGCGTGCCGTCCAAGACCCGGCACAACGAAGTGGCCCCCGGCCAGTACGAAATCGCGCCGATTTACGAGGACTCCAACCTCGCCACGGATCACAACCACCTGGTGATGGAAGTGATTCGCCGGACGGCCCCCAAGTACGGCCTGACCGCCCTGTTCCACGAGAAGCCGTTCGCCGGCATCAACGGGTCCGGGAAGCACAACAACTGGTCGATGACCACGGACGAGGGGGAAAATCTCCTTAACCCCGGCGACACGCCGCACGACAACGCCCAGTTTCTGGTCTTCACGGTGGCCACCATCCGGGCCGTCGCCAAGTACCCCGAACTGCTGCGGGTCACGGTCGCCTCGGCGGCGAACGACCACCGCCTCGGGGCGAACGAGGCCCCGCCGGCCATCATGTCGATCTTCCTTGGCGACCAACTCCAAGACGTGATCGACCAACTGGAGAAGGGCCCGCCGAAATCGACGAAGCAGGGCGGCCACATGGAAGTCGGCGTCACGGTGCTGCCGAAGCTGCCGAAGGACGCCGGGGACCGCAACCGGACCAGCCCGTTCGCGTTCACCGGCAACAAGTTCGAGTTCCGGGCCGTCGGCGGGTCGCAGTCCATCGGCGGGCCGAACGCCGTGCTGAACACGATCGTGACCGAGTCCCTCGACTACATCGCCACGGCCTTGGAGACCGCCGTCAAGGGGGGCAAGCCCCTTCACACGGCCATCCAGGACTTGCTGCCGGGCATCCTCGCCGAGAGCAAGAAGGTCTTGTTCAACGGCGACGGCTACTCGGAAGACTGGCACAAGGAGGCCGAGAAGCGCGGCTTGCCGAACCTGAAGAACACGGTGGATGCCTTGCCGGTGATCCTCAGCAAGGAGTCGATCGCCCTGTTCGGCAAGTACAAGGTGTACTCCGAAGGCGAATTGAAGAGCCGGTACAACATCCTGTGCGAACACTACGTCAAGACGGTGACGATTGAGGCGAAGCTGACGAAGTTCATGGCGGCGACGATGATCGTCCCGGCCGTGATCCGCTACCAGACGGAACTGGCCACCGCCGTCAGCGCCTGCAAGGCCGCCGGCGTCGACGGCCCGGCCGACCTGTTGAAGACCGTGGCGACGGGGCTGACCGAATTGTCCAAGGCCATCGCCGCGTTGGACGCCGCGTTGAACCACCACGCCGACGGCGCGTTGATCGACCACGCCAAGTACTCGCGCGACTCGCTGCTGCCCAAGATGCTCGACGTCCGCAAGGCCGCCGACAAGTTGGAATCAGTCGTCGCCGACGACCTGTGGCCCATGCCGACGTACCGGGAGATGCTGTTCATCCGGTAACGAAAATGTCGCCAGGAGGGTGACTCGCGGGGCCACGGACGGCGACTCGCGGGGCGGTCTCGGGAAACCGGGGCCGCTCTTTTCGTAGGCGGAGGCCGCGGGCCGTCACCCCGGCGACGTCGGCCGCGGTTTCGTCATGCGGAGTACATAGACCGCGTGCAGCATGACCAAGCCGCCGACGAGCCACAGCAGCCAGCGCACCGTGCGCAGGAGCCGCACGGTCTGCCCCTGGACGGCGGGCATGGATGAGTTAATTTCCGTCAACCCTTGTTCCACTTGGCCGAGCGAGGCGTGTTGCTGGTCGAGCCGGCTGTCCAATTGGTCCGTGAGTTCCGGCAACATGTCGGCGAACGACTTCGCCACTTCGGACGTGCTGGCCATCGCCCGCTCGTACTGGTCCCGATTCTTGGCGGCCGTCTTCAACTGAAGCTGGGCTTGGTCCAGCACGACGGCCGACTGCTTCAGCCCGGCGGCGATTTCCGGCCAGCGCTTCGTGTTCTCGTCCAAGATGGCCTGCGTGGCCCGCATGGCGGCGGCCAACTCCTTCAGCTTTTTCGTCTCGCGCAGGATCGTGGAGAACGACTTGCCGATCTTCGGCAGCCCGTCGGCCAAGGCCGCCACTTCCGTCGGGATGGCGACCAGCAACTTTTCGGCCTCGCCTTGCTGCTTGAGCGCCGTCCCCACCGACTCGCGGCTGCGGGCGATGGACTTCCGGCTCTCGGCCAGCGCCTTGCGGATGTCCGGCAACCCCTTGCTCACGCGGTCCAGTTCTTTGGTCGACGCCTTCACCCCGCTCGACGCCTTCTTCAACCCCTCGGCCACCTGCGGGGCGTCCGGCCAGAACGCTTTGGACTCGATCATCGGCTTCAGCCCGTTGATCGTCATCACGGGGTAAGTGAGGGCGCCGAGTTTTTCGACCTGCCCGGCCGTCCCGGTCAGCGACTCGTCGAGGCCGGCCAACCCGTCCTTGATCGCCTCCATGCGCTCGGTCTTAATCATGTCGTCCAACTTTTCGAGGCCGGCGTCGAACGTGCCCAAGCCGTCGTAGACGATGCGGGCCGACTTCAGGTCCGGCGGCGATTGTTTCAGGAGTTGCGCCAGTCTGGCCCCGTCCCGGGCGATGTCGGCCATGGCCTGATCGACTTCGTTGGCCGCCTTCTCGGAGGCCGCCGCGTTCTTGTCGAGCATGTCGGCGGTGGCGCCGAACCCGGCTGAAACGGTCTTCATGCGGTCCGTGTCCACGGTGTCCGCCCAGCCGCGGACGGCCTTCGACACGTCCCCCATCGCCTGGGCCATCGCCTCGACGGTGCGGAAGTCGATCTGCTGTTGGGCCGCGGTGTCGCTGACCGTGCGGGTGTGCTGCCGGAGCAACTCGGCCCGCTTGGCGAAGTCCTGCCGCTTCAGGTGCTCGACTTGGCCCCGGAGCAGGGTAATCTCCTTCTCCGACCCGGCGGTGACTTGGTTGACGCGGCCGAACCCGGCCGTCACCTCCCGCTCGCTCGGGATCTGGGCGCCGAGGACGACGAGCGCGACGGCCACGCCGAGTTCCATCAGCCCGATCAAGCGGTGAAACGTGCGCATAAAAAAATGGCTTCCGTCAGTTGGTCAAGCAAAAGCATTGTCGCCGGAACATCCCGCCGCCGGGAAGCGGAGAACGCAAAAACAGCCCGTTTTTAAGCCGTTCCGGCGGGGTAAATCGCGAATTCCCCTCAAAAACCGAGAAAATCGTTGACACCCCGTGCGTCAACCCTTAGTTTCGCTGTAGTATTTGATCGAAACCCCCACATTTTGAGGGCAAACACATGGCGAAGGCAACTGCGACCAAGCCGATGACGAAGGCGGCCGTGTACGAGGCATTGGCGGCCAGCACCGAGACGACCAAGGCAGACGTCAAGAAGTTTTTTGAGGCGCTGACCGAACTCGTGGTCAAGCAGCTCAATAAGAAAGGCCCCGGGGCGATCACGCTGCCGGGCCTCGTGAAGTTGACTGCCACCCAAAAGAAGGCGAGCAAGGGGGGCGAGAAGAAGGCCAACCCGTTCAAGCCGGGCGAATTCATCATCACCAAGCCGAAGCCCGCCAGCGTGAAGGTCCGGGCCCGCGCCGGCAAGGCCTTCGTCGAATCGCTGCTGTAAGACGTTATTCGCCGGCCGGCGGCGATTCTTGGCCCGTCTCGTCATGGAGGCGGGCCACGTTCGTTTCCGGCCGGTTCGCGTAGTCGGCGGGCAAGGCCGGCGGTATCGTGACGAATAACGGAATGCCGGGGCCGCTCCCGCCCCGCAGGCCCGCTTTCAGGAAAGGGCGACCATGACCGCCCCGCTCGTTGCCGACCAGCCGTTCGTCCCGTCCCACCGCCTCGGGCCGAACACGACCGACGACTCCCTGGCGGACCGCGTCCGCCACTTGGAAGGGGACATCGGCGAGGTGCGGCGCACGGTCGCGGAACTCGCCGAGATCGTCGTCGGCGAGATCAAGGACCGCCGGGCGGCGGCCCCCGGCGGCGACAGCCGCTTCGGCGACGGCTCGGCCCTCCCCGTGCTCGAAACGACCGTGGCCGCCCGCGCCAAGAACCGCCCGTGGCTGCTGGTCGATCTCCTGCGGGAAATCGGCGTCACGGTGCGAATGTACTTTGACCCGCGCTACCGCGTCCGGCGCGGGACGCAGTTACTCGTGCCGGGCCTGCTCGGCATGATCGGGGCCGCGTACGTCGTCTTTAACTACTTCTTCGTGTTCCCCGTCGTCAGCCCGGTCTTGGAACGGCTGACGGAGGTCGTGATCGCCATGCTGCTCTTCAAGGTGATTAGCCGCGAGATCGCCCGCTACCGGCAATCGGTGGCCGAGTACGCGGCCGCCGGGCGCGGGGCCCTTGCCGTCGCCAACCGCCTGATGCACCAAGACCCGGACGAGGCGGCCGCGGAACGGCAGGGGGGCGTTTGATGATCCGGCTGGGCGTGAACATCGACCACGTGGCGACCGTGCGGCAGGCCCGCCGCACCTACGAGCCGGACCCGGTGACGGCCGCCGCCTTGGCGTTTCAAGGCGGGGCCGACGGCATCACGATCCACCTCCGCGAAGACCGCCGGCACATCAATGACCGCGACCTGCGCGTCCTCCGCGAAACGGTCCCTTACGGCCTGAACCTGGAGATGGCGACGGCCCCGGAAATCCTCGCCATCGCCTGCCAAGCCAAGCCGGACCAGGTGACCCTCGTGCCGGAGAAGCGGCAGGAACTGACGACCGAAGGCGGCTTGGACGTGATCGGCCAACGCGCCGCGGTGACGGCCGCCGTGAAGGCGCTGAACGACGCCGGCATTCCCGTCGCCCTGTTTATTGACCCGCACCCCGATCAAGTGGCGGCCTCGGCCGAGTGCGGCGTGGTCGCCGTCGAGTTCCACACGGGCATGTATGCCGACGCCAAGACGGCCGAGGACATCGCCGCCCAATTGGCCATTCAGCGGGCGGCATCGCTCGCCGCCCACCGGGCCGGGTTGCATGTGCATATGGGGCACGGGCTGAACTACATTAATGTGAAACCCGTCGTCCGGTTGCCGCACGTCGAAGAACTGAATATCGGCCACAGCATCGTCGCGCGGGCCGTCCTCGTCGGCATGGTCCAGGCGGTGCGGGACATGAAATTGGCGATGGGCGAACATTTCCCCAAGCAGGTGTGAGGATGGCCTTGTTCCAAAGCGACGTTCCGGGCTACCCGTGCCGGCGCGGCAAAGTGCGGGACGTGTACGACCTCGGGGACAAACTCCTCATCGTCGCCTCGGACCGCATCAGTGCCTTCGACTGGATTCTCCCCACGCCGATCCCGGACAAGGGGCGGATCCTCACCGCATTGAGCATGTTCTGGTTCCGCACGCTGGGGATCAAGAATCACGTCATCGCCACCGACCTCAAAGACTACCCCGCCGCATTTCAGCAGGAGGAACTCGCCGGCCGGTCGATGCTGGTCCACACGTGCGACGTGGTTCCCTTCGAGTGCGTCGTCCGCGGCTACCTCGCCGGCTCCGGGTGGAAGGATTACCGCCGGACCGGGGCCGTGTGCGGCGTCGCCTTGCCGGCTGGGCTGCGTGAGAGCGAGCACCTGCCCGAGGCGATTTTCACACCGGCCACCAAGGCCGAGACGGGGCACGACGAAAATGTCTCCTTCGCGGAAATGGCCAAAGTCGTCGGCGACTCCCTCGCGGCGGAACTCAAGGCGCGAAGTTTGGACGTGTACCACCGGGCAGCCAAGCTGGCCTTGGGTAAAGGGGTCATCATCGCCGACACGAAGCTTGAATGGGGCCGCTTGCCGGGCGGGGAACTCATCCTCATCGACGAAGTGTTGACGCCGGACAGTTCCCGCTTCTGGCCGGGCGCCGACTATGCCCCCGGCCGCGGGCAGGCGTCTTACGACAAGCAGTTCGTCCGCGACTGGCTCGAAACGACCGCGTGGGACAAGAACTCCCCGCCGCCGGAACTGCCGGCCGATGTGGTGGCGAAGACGCGGGAGAAATATCTCGAAGCTCTTGTGAAGCTCACGGGCCGCGGCCTCTAACGGACGGCCGGGACCATCGCGGGGACGGGGGTGAACTTTCCGTCCGTCACCGTGAGAGTGATGCCCGGGGCCTGCACACCTTTCGATGCGTCCACCTTCGGGTCGTGAAGGCGGGGCGAATTTTGCAGGGCCTCGAACTGATAGGTCCGCGTGCGGGCCGTGTTCCATGTCAGCTTCGAGTCGGCGTCTTTCTCTTTCACCACCAATTCGGCCGTCACGATGTCTCCGGCTTGCCATTTGACTTGCGTTTCGCCGTCCGCGACGAATGTGTAGACGCGGCTCTGTTGGTCGCGTCGCGGCCCGCCGTCTATTTTCAACTTGACCAGTTGCGGGTCGCCGGTCTCCGTCTTCCGGAACGAAATCACCAAGTCACCGATTGGCTTTCCGGCCGCCGCGGTGTCGGCAACTTGAAGGCTCATCCGCTTAAATTGAAACTCCCGACTCGTCGTCCGCAGGAAGGCGGCCGTCGCCTCGACCGCGTCCGGCGTGTTCGGGTCGGCGAGGCGGTGGACGAAGTTCGTCAGCTCGCGCCAATCTTTCATCGCGTCGGACAACAAGTGTTCGCCCACTTTGGGCCAGTCGGACGCCAATTCCCCCGTGCCGCCGTTGAGCGTCTTCAATCGGTCAAGCATGATGAACTGTCCGTCGCGGACCAGTTCTTCCCGCGTCCGGTTTAGCCGCTTCTGGAACTCGGTCAGCACGGTGTCCGGCATAACTGTCAGCGTCCAGAGCGAAGAGTCCGGGTACATCTTCTTGAGGGCTTGATTGCTCTTCGTCGCGCCGGCAATGGCCTCGGCCGCCGTCTTGTGCGGGGCCGCCGCGAGCGGGGCGGCGTCGGCGTCCGCGCCGAGCATCCCGAGGGCGGCGGACAAGTCCCGCAAGTGTTCCAGCCGGGCGCGCATCTTCTGCCATTCCGCCTCCGCGAGGTTTACCTCGTCGAATAGGTACGCCGCCCCCCGCAGTGGGTCGGCCTTGGGGAACGGCTTCGCCTTGTCGGCGTCCTCCGCGAGCGTCTTTGCCTTGCGCTCCCACTCGGGCGTTAAGTCGTTTCCATTCAGCCATAAGTCGCTGCCGCGATTCTTGAGGGACTGGAAGTAAGCGATCAGCGTGTTCACCCCCGAGCGCAGTTGCGGGATGTCTTTCGTCAACAGCCGTTCGCGCAACAGCACGGCGTCCGTCCCCTCCCACTCGCTGCGGTACACGGCCGGGGCACCCGTTTGCGTCAGTCGCTTCTCGATTTCCGTCAACTCGGCCAGCCCGTGGCTCTTGGACACCGGCGGGACGGCGGCCAAGTCTTCGGCGAATTTCAGGTGCGCCAGACTCTCGTCCATGCGGAGCCGCACGTAGTTTTTTTGCAGTTCGGACAGCGTGCCAAACTCGGGGTCATTCTGAATATCCTGAAACGCCTTGAGCCGCTTTTCCAGTACGCCGGCAGCCAACCGGGCCGGCGCGCCTTGCCCCTCGCTCGCCTGCAAGCGCTCGACGCGGTCCGACAGGCCGTTGGTTTGCAGCGGCTCCACGGGCTTGATGAACAGGAACGCGCCAGTTACCGTCAACACCCCGAGCAGGCCGCCGAGGCCGGCCAAGGTCCACGACAGGAGACTCTTCGACTTCTCCTCGCGGTTCTGGTACGCCGCCGCGTCCCCGAAGACTTCGTTGAATAACTCGGCCACGCCGTAGGGTTCCTTCGCGTGTTCCGCGAGGTCCGTGAGGGCCGGCCGCTTGACGGCGCACGGCCGCACGTGAAAGTCCGTGCTGCCGAATTTCCAGTAGTTCCCCTCCGTGCTGCCGGCCTCCGCCAGCACTTCGTGGAACCGGCGGGCGGCGTCGTTGCACCGGGCCTCCATCGTCGCCTGCCACTCCCCGGAACTGGTCTTCGGGCCGGCCAACTTGTCGCACTTGCTCAGGACGAGGAACACCGGCAGCCCGCCGACGCCGTGTTCCACGGCGCGCTTGGCCTCGAAGTGTTTCAGGAAGCGGGCGAACTCGCGGAAGTCGCGGTCCCGCAAGTCCGTGGGGGCCGAGGCGTCCACCACGAACACCAGCGAGTCCGCGGTCAGGATCGCGTCCGCGAGTTTCTTCGCGTTCTGGGACTGGTTGATCGAATGCTGCTTGGTCAAGATGTCGTTGACGGCCCGGCCGTCGCAGTCAATCACCACGGCGTCGCGGGTCGGGTTTTTCGGCCCGCCCCCGGACACACGGACGGGGTAGGGGACGATCTCCTGCTGCGTCTCGCGGGTGTGTTCTTCGTAAAGTTGGTGCCGCAGGGCCGCCAGGCCGCCGGCCTCGGCCAAGTGGCCGCCGAGCGCGTGGGCCTGCGTCATCCCCACTTGGGCCAGCGCGCCGAGGAGCGAGGTCTTGCCCGCGTCCGGCATCCCGAACACGACGACGCGGGAAGGATTTTCGACGGTCTGCGGCATGTCGGCCCGTCAGAAGGGGGAAGGGTAGGGGGTGCCGCCGGCGGCGGAGCGAACACGCTGTTGATTTTCTAGCCGATCACGGGCCAAATGGGATAGTCGGCCTTTGCAAACCGTCTCGCCGATGGGCCATTGCATCAGCGGTGTGGGTCTGGTAGGCTCTTAACACCTGCTGACCGTCACATTCCTCTCCGGGCCGATCCGCATGTTTCGCGTGTTTGACGACGGGCCGCCCAATTGCGACCGGCTCGACCGCCGCGAGTGGCTTCGCGTCGGCGGCATCGGCTTGGGCGGGCTGACGCTCGGCGGCCTCGCCGCCACGCCGGCCCGCGCGACGGCCGGCGGGTTCGGGCGGGCGAAGTCTGTCATCATCTTCGGGCTGCTCGGCGGCCCGCCCCAACACGACACGTGGGATCCGAAGCCGGCCGCCCCGGTTGAAGTCCGCGGGCCGTTCGGCACCATCGCGTCCCGCACGCCGGGCCTGCGGGTCGGCGAATTGATGCCCCTCACCGCCGGCTTGTCCGACAAGATGGCCGTGCTGCGGGCCGTCGTCACCAACGACAACGCCCACTCGTCGAGCGGGTATCAAATGCTGACGGGCGTGCCCCACCAGCCGCCGAGCACCGAAAACGCGCTGCCCAAGGCGCCGAACAACTGGCCGAGCATGGGCGCGATGCTCCGCTACCTGCGGCCCGCGACCGGGCGGCTGCCGTCGGCCGTCACGATCCCCGACCACATCTGGAACGACGGCAACATCCCGTGGCCGGGGCAGGACGCCGGCTTCCTGGGCCGCAAGCACAACCCGTGGGTGGTCCATTGCGACCCGGCCGACCCGAAGTTCAACGTCGAGGCGCTGGGCCTGCCGGACGAGATGACGCCGCTGCGGTTCTCGGAGCGGCGGTCCTTGTTGGCGCAAGTGAACGGCCATCTCGACGGGGCGGGCCGGCGCGGGGACTTCGACGCCCACGACGCCAGTTCCCGCCGGGCGTTCGACCTGCTCTCGGCCGGGACGACGCGGCGGGCGTTCGACTTGAACGCCGAATCGGCGAAGACGCGCGACCGCTACGGCCCCGGCCGGTTCGCGCAAAGTGCGTTGTTGGCCCGCCGCTTGGTCGAGGCCGGCGTGGGACTGATCCAAATCAATTGGACGCGCATCGCGGACAAGCCCAACCAGGGCGGGTGGGACACGCACGCCAAGCACAACGAGGCGTGCAAAGATTTCCTGATGCCGATGATGGACCGGGCGTACTCGGCCCTGATCGAAGACTTGGAGACGCGCGGCCTGCTGTCCGAAACGCTGGTGGTCTGGTTCGGCGAATTCGGCCGGACGCCCCGGTTCAACGGGGCCGGCGGCCGTGACCACTGGGGCCACGTTTTTTCGCTGGCCTTGGCCGGCGGCGGCGTCCGCGGCGGGGTCGTCCACGGGACATCGGACAAGAACGCGGCCTACCCGCTGGACGGCCGCGTCGAGCCGCGCGACTTGATCGCCACCGTCTTCCACTGCCTCGGCCACGCCCCGGACACGGAGATTCAAGACGCGCTCGGCCGGCCGATCCCGGTCAGCCGCGGCGAGGTCATCAAAGCAATTCTCTGAGGCAGGCGCGGATTCCACCATGATAGTCCCGTTCGCTTACGACGTAGTGGACTACCCGTCCGCGGCATTGCCGCAGGCGCACCCCGGCCACCTGTTCGCCGTCGCCCGCATGTTCGGCTGCCCGGCCGCGCCGCCTTTGCGATGTCGGATGCTGGAAGTCGGCTGCGGGGACGGCCTGCACTTGATCGCCTGTGCCGTCGGCTTGCCGGACGCCACGTTCGTCGGCCTCGACCTCTCGGCCGCGGCGGTCGCGCGCGGCAACCGCATGATCGCGGAACTCGGCCTCGGCAACATTACCCTCCTGGCCGCCGACGTAACGACGTGGGAGCCGCCGGCCGAGCCTTTTGATTACGCCGTCGCCCACGGCCTGTATTCGTGGGTGCCGCCGTTCGTCCGGGACGCCGTGCTGGCGCTGTTCACCCGCGTCTTGACCCCGAGCGGCATCGGCTACGTCAGCTACAACACGTACCCCGGCTGCCATGTGCGGCGAATGCTCTGGGAGATGCTGAAGTTCCACAGCGCCGGGCACGACGAGCCGGCGGCGAAGATCGGGCAGGCCGTGGAGATGGCCAAGTTTTTGCTCGCGGGACACCAAAAGGGGAAAGAGGCGGGGCTGGCATTTTTGAAGGCCGAGTTGGACGGCGTGCTGGAGTCGAAGAATCAGCAGGTGCTATTCCACGACGACTTGGGGGAGGTGAACGACCCCGTTTACTTCCACGAGTTCGCCGCCCACGCGGCCCGGCACGGCTTACGGTTCGTGGCCGAGGCCGAGCCGCACGTGATGGAACCGCGGGCCTTCCCCGCGGACGTGGCCGGCATTCTGCACGGCATGGCGGCGACGGACGTGCTGGTGAAGGAACAATACCTCGACTTCCTCCGCGTGCGTCGCTTCCGCCAAACCCTGTTGGCCCGCGACGGCGCCGCCCCCTTGGCGGAGCCGATCCCGGCCGCCCTTCAAGAACTTTTCGTCAGCGGCCAGCCGAAGGCCGACGGGGATGGTGTCGATCTGTCGCCCGGCGTGCCCGTCACGTTCCGCGCCGCCCGAGACGCGGTCGCCCGCACCGATTTCCCGCTCGCCAAGGCGGCCCTGCAAATCCTCGCGGACCACTGGCCCGCGCGCGTCTCGTTCGCTGCACTGGCAAATCGCTCCGCCGCCAAGATCGGAATCCCCGCCGCGTCCGCTGAGGACACGGCAAAACTCGCCGAATTGCTCACCGCCGTCTGGATGACCGGCATGATTGACATCCACGGCCACCTTCCCGCCTACGCGGAAACCGTCTCTGAATACCCGGCGGCCTGCCCGCTGACCCGAGTGCAAGCCCGCCTCGGCCCGACCGTCACGACGCGCCTTCACACGGCCATGCGGTTCGAAGACGGGCCGAGCCGGACCCTGGTGCAATTGCTCGACGGCACACGCGGCCGCCAACAAATCGCGACTGAACTGGCGGCCGTGTTCCCGCCGGACAACCGCCCCGACCCCGCCGCCCTGCTCGCCGGCTTGGACCGAAACTTAGCCCGGCTGGCGAAAAGCGGCTTGCTGGTCGAGTGACGTGTCCGACGAGAGGAATCCTTCCGCGAGGCGGTCGTGTTGGAGTCCCGGCTTCAGGCGGTCTTGGACCGGCCACCCACGGGCGGCCGGCGAACCGAGTCTTCGAGGGTTCGGCAAACGTGGGGGACGGTTTTTCGACCCGGGGGTCGGCCCGTCGAAGACTCCGGTCCTCTTGGGCCTCTTCTCGGGGAGTTCCCAGACCGCTTAAAAGCGGGACTCCAACGCGACCGCCTCACGGCGGTGTGCAGAAGATGCGTGTGACGTCCTCCCTCTTTCCCCGAGTGTTCTCCATGAAACCGCTCTGCTTCTTGATCCTCGGCGCCGGCCACGTCTGAGTCCAACCTCCAAAAAATACTGGCTGCGGATGACGAAGCGCGGCGACGCCTACACCTTGGAATGGAGCGCTGACGGCGAGAAATGGACCGCCCACGGCGAGGCCAAGTGGGGCGACGGCCAACCCAATCGCGTCGGCTTGATCGCCAAGAACGGCGGCAACAAGGAAGCGGCCGAGCGGGATGCCGCCTTTGAGTTTTTCGAGTTGAGGGCTGTGTCGGCGGCGAAGAAATGACGGCGGACTCTCGTTGTCTACTCGTTCCCTGCTCATCTCGTCAGAATTTGGCAAATCGGTCGCGCGCAAGGGCGGTTGGCAGGCGAACACTTTTGCGTCGCAATGTCCTACGACACATGAGTTTATGCGGATTGTGAAGCTCTGCCAAGCGGGTCTCGCTTGGCAGAGTTGGCAGAGATGATCCAACGACCGCCGTTTTCACGCACCGCCTGAATCGCGGGCGGGCGTGGTGACGGCCCCGTTCCCCGACATCAAATCCCGGTCTTGGAGAACTTGCTCGCGGCCAGCAGGGTGTTGTCGGGCACGACCACACCGCCAACCGTGATCGTGCCGGAGGAAGCCCCGGCCGTCTTGAAGGCGACCCCCTGCACTTCGGTCGTCGGGTCCAAGGTGGCGGCGGCGTTGAACGTCACCGTGCCGAGGTTGGCGGCCGTGACGTAACTGTCGCGGAAACCGGCCCCGTCGCGGATGTCTTCCGGCGTCGGAGTCGCGCCCAGGGCCGTGGCGGTGAGCGCCAGGCTGCCGAGCGTGCGATCCGTGGCCCCGAACGTCACGCCCCCGGCAAGGGCGTTGCCCTTGGTGAAGCGGGCGCCGACCTGGATGGTGCTGTCCCGCAGGCGGGCGGCCGTGAAGGAGGTCAGGTTGCCGTCCGTGATGTCGAAGACCGAGTTGGAGACGGTACCGAGAGCGGTGAACGTCCCGAGGCCGACGTTGGCGTTGTTCCCGAAGACGTTGACGAATGCGTTGGTCACCCCGCCGCCGAGGCTCGACCCCGGCTCCAGGTTGCCGAGCACGTTGAACGAGCCGAGTTGCCGGGTGACAATGGTGGAACCGAATACCTCGCCGGCCTTGATCGATCCGACGCCCTTGTTGGCCCGATACCCGGCGGCGACGGTCGAGTTGACGAGCGATTCGTCCACGCTCAACGACCCCAGCCCGGCGGCCGAATTCACGATGGACAAAGTGAAGTCTCCTCCCGTTGTCACGGACGCGATTCCGGTCGCGGTGGCGGCCGTGTCACGGGCGACGAAACTCGAATTGACAATCGTTCCGCGGGAGGCGGAGAGGAAGTCGGCCGCGGACTTGACCGCTCCGACCGAGGCGGCCGCCACACTCACGTTGGTGTAATCGAATCCGCTGATCGACCCGACCTTGCCGAAGCCGGGTTTCACCACGCCCAAGACCAGCGGCAGATGGTCGGCCGTGACGGCGACATTGGTCAGCTTGCCCTTCGCCGTGATCGACGCGACCCCGAGCGGGGCGTTCACGGTCAGGTTCTGGATGAAGGAATCCGTGGTGACGGCCCCGACGGCCACGCCCGAAACCACCCCGGCCCCCTTGAGAAGCAGCGACGAAAGGGTGCCGGAGTTGAAGACACCGGCGACGCGGGAGTTGGCGCCGCTTTCCGGCGTCAGGTATCCCTTGGTCGTGATGGCTCCGACGCTTTCGCCCGTCAGGATCAAGTCGTTGATCGAACCGCCGGTGAGGCTGCCCAACCGCCCGATCACGTCCGTGCCGGGCGCGACCGAATCGGTGGTGACGGTCAGGCCGCCGATGTCCCGGACGGCCGTGATGCCGGTCACGCCGTTCGGGGAATTCACCGTGGCCGAACTGATGTTCCCGGTCACCTTGACCACGCCGGCGCCGACCGCCGTCCCCGTCTCGCGGTACGAGTTGAGGTTGAAGAAATCAAGGTCGCCGAGGAGGGCCAGACTGTTCGGGGCGATCTGGGCATATCCCTTGGTGGTGATCGCCCCGATGGATTCCGCGTTGATCACGTCGCCGGAGGATTCCCCGACGGTGAAGGAACCGACCCGGCCGGCGATCGGGTCGGCCAGCAGGAAGTTGTTGCCGCTGGATCGGTACCCGACGGTGACCGAGCCGAGATTCCCCCCCAGCAGGGTGAGCGTGTTGGAACTCAAAAACCGGGCGGCCTTGATGACGCCGATGGCGTTCTTGGCGGCCGTGCCGTCGTTGCCCCGCAGGGTGAAGGTGTTGGAGGAGGGGCCGATGTCCCCGAATTGCTGGGCCGCCGCGTTGGCGACGCCGGTGATCGACCCGATCCGCTTGGCGTCCACGGTCAGGCCGCTGACGGTCCCGGCCGTGAGCGAGGCGATCCCGCCACTCGTGGCCGCCGTCGTGGCGTCGATACTGCCCCCGAGGGTCTTGGTGACCTTGACGGCCCCGATGTTGCCGTTCCAAGCCGTCAACGTCCCGCCGCGATTGCCGGCGACGGTGATGCTCCCCACGGCGGTCCCGGCCAGGTTGCCGGTGGCCAGCAGGCCAACCGCCAGGTCGCCGTTGGCCCCGTCGAGGAAGTCGGCCGGGTTGATCTTCGTGGTGATCGACCCGAACGACCCGGCGCGGGCCGAGCCGGCCGTCCAGTCGGTGGCGAGCAGGGCCTTCACGCTGCCCGTGGCCGTGATGTTGACGGCCGTGTCGGAGGCCCGGCCGATGTCGAGCGTCGTGACGTTGCGGACGCCGTCCGGGTTGCGGGCCACCGCGCCCCAGTTGTTGGTCGTCAGGTTCTGGCCGAGACTCCAGCCGCTCGTGACGCGGGCCTTGACCGTGCCGATGTCGCCGAGCACGTCCCAGATACCGGAGAGCGTTCCGGCCACGGTGACCGATGCGACATTGGCCCCGAGCGTCGCCGTGCGGGTGGTCAGGCGGGCGTCGAGGTCGCCGGCGGCGGCCCCTTGGAGCGTCGAGCCGTTCACCTTGATGATCCCGAATTTCTCGGCGACCAGCTTGGTGTTCGCGCCCCCGGAGATATTTTCGGCGGTGAGCGCCGTCAACACACCCCCCACGTCAATGGTGCTGGTGCTGACCAACTTAACCGTCAGCGTCGTGCCGGCCGTGACGAGACCGCCGCTCTTGACCGTGCTGCCGGTGATGTTCCGCAGCGTGGCGGCCGTCAGGGTTCCCTGCGTGGTGATGTCCCCGTTGGTCAGATCGGCCAGCGGGGCGTTGATGGTGACCGCCCCGACGCCACTGACGGCAACCGAGTGCAGCACGATCGTGCCGGGTCCGTTGTTCCCCGAGGGAAGCGGGCTGATGGTCAGCGTCGAGGCGGCCGTGTTGGTCCGCACCACGATGTCCAACCCGAGATCGTTGCCGTTGGTGTCCAGTTTTTCCCGCACGACCAGACCGGCGGCCGCCCCGAGACTGCTGGTCACCGAGTAAGCCTGGCCGTTCTGAAGGAATCCGGTGACCGTGCCGTCCGCGTCGGAGGCCGTGTTGGTCTGGACGCTGACAGCCGTGTTCGCGGTGGTGTAATCGGCCAGCACCACGTCACTGCCGGCCTTGAACGGAACCGCCACGCCGACGGCGTCCACGGAATCAACGAAGCGGCCGCTGACCACTCCGGCTCCGCCGGTGATGTTGATGACCGACTGCGGTCCGGCGGCCACGCCCGTGCCGATCAGGCGGGACCCGGAGCCGAGCACCACCCCGCCGGTGGCTCCCAGTTTCAACAATTGATCGCCGGCGGCCCCGAGGCCCGCTTGCAAATCGCCGGTGAGGGTGATGTTTCCAAGCGTGGTGACCGAGGTCGTTTCCGCCGTCGGCAGCGTGCCGGCTTGGAACACGGCTCCGCCGCTGACCGTGAGGTTGCCGGACCCGAGGTTGATCGCCGAGGCGCCGGACGTGACGAACCGCGTGCCCGGGTTTGCAATGCTCAACCCGCCGCTGCTCACCGACAGGGCGTTGGCCCCCAGATTCCAAGTGCCCCCGTTGACCTTCAGGCCGCCGGGGGTGGTGAGCGTGAGCGGGACCGTCACGTCGGTGACCGTCAATCCGGCCGTGCCGGCGAAGCTGAGGGCGGATGCGGAGAACGCCCCGGAACTGATCGTCGCGGACCCGGTGATGGCAATGGTCCCGCTGGCCGTCACGTCGCCCTTCATCAAAATCTTGGAGGCCCGGGCGGTCAGGTTGTTGACGGACAACGGCGTGTTCGGCAGCGTGATGGTTTTGCCGGCCCGCACGTCCACATTGGCCGTCACCGCCAAGACGGGATCGACGGTGTCGAGATCAATGTCCCCCCGGTTGCGCACGGTCAGAGTCGTGGCATCGCCGAGGATCGTGAGTTTGCCGTTGAATTCGTTCGCCGAATTGTCCAGCTTGATACTGTTTGTCCCGGCAAGAACACTCGACAGGCTGACTGTTCCCGTCCCGACCGTTCCGGGGGTGGTTCCCACGGTTCGCAGGCTGCTGGATTGGGTGATGTTACCGCCGGCCGTCACGGTCAGATTTCCGTTCCCGAGGAGCAAGGAGCCGAGCACCACGGCGTTTGCGTCCGTGACGGTGAAGCTACCTAACGCGGGGGTGGCGCCGTTCACCCGGCCGCCGACGGTCCCGAAATCGTTCGTCGCGGTGTCGAGGGTGACATTCCCGCTGATCAAGCCGCCGTTGAACGTGGCCGTTCCGCCGGAGTTGATGACTCCCGAGTCGGTGATGTTGCCGCCCAGGGGGCCGGCCGGGTTGTTTTTGGCGGTGACCGTCAGCGTGGTGACGGTCGTCGGGCCGAGATTGATGTCACCGGTCCCCGTCAGTTCAAACGAGCTGGCGTTCAGGGAGACCGGCCCGGTGACCGCGTTGAACGTGTTGCCGGGATTGGTCAGGATGCCGACCCCGGTGGTGAAGGAGGAGGGGCCGACGAGGGTCAGTTTCGTGCCGAGGGACTGTTCGATGGCCCCGGCGCCGACAAAGGTGGCGGTCGTCCCGGCGACCGTCGTGATGTTTCCGAGCGTCAGGTCTGTGCCGTTGGTGATCGAAAGCGCGCTTGCGGAACCGACCGCTGCCTCGACCCGGCCGAAGAACGAGTTGCCGGCATCGGTCAGCGTGACCGCCCCGGCGGGCGTCTTGAACGAGGAGACCGAGCCGACCCCCGACGTGATCTGGCTGGTTTGGGTGATGTTCCCCGTCGTCGCGGTGACGTTCAGCCGTCCGCTGCCGAGGAAGGACTGCCCGCCGCCGAAGCCAAAACCGTCCGCATCGACCACCGTGATGTCATGGCCTTCCGTGGTGTTTGTGAACACGCGCAGGGTGTCAAAGTCGTTGGCGGCCTTGTCCAAGACCACCGGGCCGGAGTTTCCGAATGCACTCAGAGTCGCCACCGTGAGCGGGGCCGACTGGTAAACCCCGACGCCCGAGGCCGTCAGGTCGGTCACCGAGGCCGGGATGAAGGCTCCCAGGACCACGGGGGCGTTCGCATGGTCAATCGACAGGGTCGTCACCCCCGCGGGGATGGTGTAGTTCGCCGTGGTGGCCGCCCGGTTCGCGTCCGACAGGGAGACGATCACGGGAGAGCCGGTCACGACGACCGGTCCGCCGAAGGAGTTGGCGTCCGACAAATCCACCGTGCTGGCCGCGACCGAGTTGGTCGTGATCGCCCCGGCGCCCGGCAACTGCGTGATGCTCCCGGTCTGGGTGATGTCCCCGGCGACCGCCGTCAGGTTCAGGGCGGCCCGGCCGATGTTCGCGGAATCAATGCTGATCGCGTTGGCTTCCTTCACCGCAATCGTTTGCGTGCTACTCCGCGCGTTGAGAACCAGGAAGCCGAAATTATTCCCCGCGTCGTTCAGCGTGATTGACGAATTGCCCAGCACGGTGAAGCTGGAGCTCGGGCTTGTCAGCGCCCCCGTCTGGGTGATGTCTCCGAAAGCCGACAGGACCAGAATGCTGCTGACGTTGGCCGCCCCCGTGACCAGCGGGGCGTTCGAGTGGCTGATGTTGACCGTGACCAGACTCGCTAGGTCGGAAAGCACCGGCATCTGGGCGGCCGAATTGGCGTTGCTCCATTGCAGCGTGGCGATCGCTCCCCCCGACACTTCGTTGAAATCGACCAAGCCGACCACGCTGTTGTTGGGGTTGGAAGCGTTCAGCGTGCCGGCAGCCGTGCTTTTGTTGAAGGTCGCCGACCCGCCGACGACGAGGGCCGTGGCGGCAAGGGTGGTGTTCCCGCGCGAGGTCAGCGTCAGGTTGGACGCGGCCCCGACGAGGGTCACCGTGCCCGCGACCAAATTTTGGATGGTCGTGGCCGTCGCGTTGAAGGACGAGTTAAACGTCGATTTCCCGGCGAAACTGACTTGGGTGCCGGTGTTGGCCAGATTGATGGTGAACGGTTGGGTGGCGAGGTAACTGTTCGTCCCGCTGTCCGCGAAGAAGACCTTCGTGTTGTTGGCCGTGTCCACGATGTTGATCGCGGTCACCGTCGGCAAGATGGTGGCGTTGTTCCCTACAAGGTTGACAAACGTCGCCAATCCCCCGCCGTCCACGGCCGCGATCGAGCCGGCCGAGGTGACGCTGGTTCCGTTCGTGTTCAGGGTCACCGTTTCATTGGCGGTGTTCAGCGTCACCGTCAGCACGGTGGCCGCGACCGAATAACTCGCGGGCACGGCCCGGTCTTCCAGCGAATCGAGCCGCAATTTGGCCAAGCGGGGCTTGCGGGCCGAAACCGTGGAGTCAGACTTGGCGAATCGGGAGAGGCGGCCCATGAGATCACCTTGGTGCAGGGGTAAAACGACTTGTCGAGGAGAGTGTCGAGTCACGCCACAATCTCGACATGAGATTGGAGTTGGGTTTAAGGTAACGATGTCAAGATGGGTAAGTCAAACGAATAATTTAGAAACATTGATGAGAAAAGGAGTTACGGCCGACAATTCCGGCAAAGAACTGACGAACAAAAAGTCACCGGCGTCAGGCGATGATCTCGCGGATCGGCGCCCCGTGGTCAATGTCCAACCGCTTGCGGCCGGGGACTTCCAACTTCCGCGAGTCCAGTCCCAACTGGTGCAGAATCGTCGCGTGGATGTCCGTGACGTAGTGGCGCTTCTCGACGGCGTGGAAGCCGATCTCGTCGGTCGCCCCGTGGACGATGCCGGCCTTGATGCCGCCGCCGGCCATCCACACCGAGAAGCCGTAAATGTGGTGGTCGCGGCCGTCGGCCCCTTGCGTGCCGGGGGTGCGGCCGAACTCGCTGGCGAACAGCACGATGGTCGAATCGAGCAAGCCGCGCCGCTTAAGGTCTTTCAACAAGCCGGCGACGGGCTTATCGACCGCCTTAAAGTTCTTCTCGTGATTTCCCTTCAAGCCGCCGTGGGCGTCCCACGCCCCGGCCCCGCCGGCCCCGTGTTGCACTTGGATGAAGCGCACGCCCTTCTCGATGAACCGCCGCACGGCCAGCATCTGCATGCCGAAATCGCGGGTCGCGGGGTCGTCGATCCCGTAGAGTTTCTGCGTCTCCTCGGTCTCAGTCTTCAGGGCCATGACTTCGGGGACGGACTGCTGCATGCGGAAGGCCAGTTCATACGCCTTGATGCGGGCGGCCAGCGCCGGGTCATCCGGGTACTCCACGGCCTTGAGGCGGTTGAGCTTCCCCACCAAGTCGAAGCCGATTTGCTGCTCGTCGGCGGTGAGGCCGCCGGCCGGCTTGCCGAAGTCCAAAGGGTTGCTCGGGTCCACGCGGATCGGGACGGCGTCGTGGGCCGGCCCGAGGTAGTGGGCGTCTTTTTTATTCCAGTATTCGCGGGCGCCCATCGAGATGAACTGCGGCAGGTTCTCGTTCAGCGACCCGAGGCCGTAATCGACCCACGCGCCGAGCGTGGGGAATTCGCCGTCGAGCATGTGGCGGCCGGAGTGGAATTGCGTCTGCGCCCCGTGGTTGTCGTCGGTCGTCCACATGGAGCGGATGACGGCGATGTCGTCCACGCAACTCCCGACGTGCGGCACCCAATCACTGAGTTCGATGCCCGCCTTGCCGTACTTGCGGAATGGGACTTGCAGCGGGTAAAGCTTGTTCCGCTGTTGGCCGTTGGCGTCGTTGACCACCGTGACGCGGGCGAGTTTCAACTTCTCGGGGTCTTGCGCGCCCTTGTACGGCGTCTCGCCGATGGACTTGCCGGCGTACTTCGTCAGTTCCGGCTTGGGGTCGAAGCTCTCCATGTGCGAGACGCCGCCGTTCATGAACAGCCAGACGACGCTCTTGGCCTTGGGGGCGTGGTGCGGCTTGCCGTCGGGCGGCTTCCAATCGGTCGGGGCGTCGGCCCGGAGGACGCCGTCGCGGGCGAGCATGGCGCCGAGGGCCAAGCCCGTGAAGCCCATGCCCATGTCGGCGAGGAACGCCCGGCGGTGACGACCGTATTGCATCGGAAACTCCTTGCTTACACACGGCCGCGTCTAACTGGGCAGCCGGGCTTGTTCTTGGTCTTCGTTGGAGTCCCGGCTTCAGCCGGTCTTCCGAACTCCCCATCGTCAAGCGCATTCGCCTTGTTGCAATCGCTCGCTAAGACCGGCTGAAGCCGGGACTCCAACGAAGACCAAGGCCGGCCCCTTCACCGCACCGTGATGAAGTCGTTGTGGTTTAGCAGGGCGTGAACCAGCGTAATGCGTGCCCGGCCTTCGGGGTCCGGGCGCTTGTTCTTCTTCGCCAATTCGGCGAGGCGGGTCATCATGTCGGCCGCCGCCGTCTGTTCCGCGGCGGACGGCTCCGTGCATAACACGGTGAGGAACGCGGCCCGGATGAACTCGCGGCCCGTGCCCGCCGGGAGGCGCCGGGCGATCTTCTCGGCCATCGTTGTCGCCAGTTGACTGTTTTCGAGGGCCAACGCCTGTTGCGGGACGATGCTCTCGGCCCGGCGGTAACAGTCCAAGACGCTGGCGTCGTCGAACACAGAGAGAAACGTCTGGTGCTCGTTGTGCGAATGCACGAAGTACATGCTCCGCCGCCGGGAGGCTTCGTCCGCGGCCGGGACCGGCGGGCCGCCGCGGGTGAGGTCAAGTTCGCCCGCCAAGTGCAACAGGCTGTCCCGAACGGCTTGTGATTCCATGCGGACGGCGTTGGCCCGCCAGTAGAATTTGTTGTCCGGGTCTTTCTTCGCCGTCTCCGGGGCCACGCCCGCGCTGGAGGAACTCATGCGGTACGCTTGCGACGTGACGATCAGCCGGTGGATGTGCTTCATGCTCCAGTTGTGTTCGACCAGTTCCACGGCCAGCCAGTCGAGCAGTTCGGGGTGCGTTGGCGGCGTCCCCTTGCGGCCGAAGTCAAAGACCGTCGGCACGAGCGGGGCGCCGAAGTGGCGCGCCCAGATGTGGTTGACGGCCACGCGGGCCGGCAGCGGGTTCTGGGGGTCGGTCAGCCACTTGGCGAAGGCCGTCCGGCGGCCGGTGCTGGTCGCCGGGAACGGCTTGTTGCGGGAGGCTTCCGTCTCCAAGTTGGATTCGAGCGTCTTCACGGCTCCGGTCAGTGGCGTGAAGTTCTCGGCCGGCACATCGACGGCCTTCTTCGCGGCTTCCAAGGCAGTCTTCGCCGTCGTGACGACTTTTTCCGCTTCGGCCTTCTTGGCGACCGGCAAGCGGGCGGCGGCCGACTCGGCGTTCACCACGGCCCGTTCCGCGTCGGCCACGGCCGCCAGTCGCTCTTGCCGGACGGCTTCCCGAGCCAGCGTCGCGGCGTCCGGGGCTTGGCGGGCCTTGGCTTGTTGCGCGGCGGCCACGGCCCGTAGCGCGACGGCGTGGGCTTCGGCGGCGGCGAGCGACTTTTCGGCCAACCGCACCTCGAATTCGGCCTCGGCCTTGGTCAACGGCCCCGCGGCCGGCTTGACCGTGTTCATTGCTGATGCGAGGAGGAAGTCGGCGGGGAGTTCCTTCAACTCGAAGCCAGTGAACGCCGTCGTCGCGTCAAAGGCGACCAACTTCAGCTCACCTTTGCGGCGGGTGACCGGCAATTGGTACGCCACCGAGAGTTCGCCGTTGATGAGCAAATTGACCAGCGGGCCGCGGACGCGGACCGTCATTTCATACGGCATATTGAGTTCAATCTTCCGATTCTCGGCCCCTTCCGGGGGATAAACATAGCCGGCGCCGGCTTGGTACGAGACCTGCGTCTTCGGCCCGCCGGCGTACGCGCTGGCGTAGGCCATCACTTCCAATTCGCCGGCCACGTCGAACGCGATGCCGACCGACTTCCACATCTGGCCGCCAGTGGTGCGGAACTTCAACGTCGCCTCGAAGTTCTCCGGCGGTTGTCGTTTCAACGTCAACGCGGCGCGCGTGGCGCCGACCTGCGACTGAATGAGCTTGCCGTCCTTGAAGGTCCATTTCCCGCCGTCTTGTTTCCACACGTCGGGCTTGTCGGCCGCGAAGGTGTCTTGCACGATCACCGCCCCGGCGTTCGCGGCTGATTTGGGTTCTGCCGTCTTGTCCGCGGGAGCGGGGACGTCTTTGGCGTTGGCGAGTAACTTCCGCGAAAGAGCCAGCGATTCCTTGGCCTGTGTGATCTTCAGTTCGGCCGCCTTCAAATGTGTTTCGACGACGAACGGCCGCAGGCCGGGCTGATACGCTTCCGGGGGCAACGACACCTGTTCGACCTTCCATCCCGCTTGCGGGAGAAACGCGGGCACGGCCGGGTCGATCACGCGGCTCTTGTCCGGGTTGCGGTCGTCGCCGCGGATGTGCAGGTACGTCTTGGCGTCGAGGTTGCAGTCGAACGCCCTGGGGAGGCCGTCTTTTTCAATGTCCGTCACGCCTGGCAACAAGTCTGTTCGGACTTGGTACGGCTCGAAGACGGCCCGCATCCGGTAATAGTCCATTTGGCTCAACGGGTCGTACTTGTGGTCGTGGCACTTGCAGCAATTCACCGTCAGGCCGAGCGTGGCCTTCGCAGTGTGTTCGACGGTCTCGTCCAGCCAACTGGTGCGGTTGAACTTGAAATACTGCCGGGCGAGGAACCCGGAGGCCCGCAGCCGGTCCATATCGTTGGGGTGGAGTTCGTCGGCCGCCAGCATCTCGCGCAGCATCTGGTCGTAGCCCTTGTCCGCGGTCACGGATTCGACGATCCAGTCCCGCCAATGCCAGATGTGCTTCTGCGAATTGCGGACCTCGGCCCCCAGCCCCCACCAGTCGCTGTACCGCCAAATGTCCATCCAGTGCCGGCCCCAGCGCTCGCCGTATTGCGGACTCGCCAAGAGCTTGTCAACGAGCGCCTCCGTTGACTGCGGGGACGTGTCCGAAACAAAGGCTTCCAATTCCGCCAAGGTCGGCGGCATCCCTGTCAGGTCAACGGAAACACGCCGCAGCCAGACGCGCTTGTCAGCCGGCGGTTGGTGCGCGAGGCCCTGCGTTTGCCGCTTGGCCTCAATGAACGCATCAATGGGATTGTGATTCCAGACGGCGTCCGCCACCGTCGGCACGGCGGGCCGCACGGGCGTCTTGAACGCCCAGTGGTCGCGCGGGTCGCGTTCCGGCTGTTCGCCCGGCGGCGCCTTGGCCCCCTGGGCGATCCAAGTGGTGAGCAACTTGACTTGGGCGGGCGTCAGCGGCTCGCCTTCCGGGGGCATTCGCTCCGACTCGTCTTTGGTCGTGACCCGCTGAATCAACAGGCTGTGGGCGGGATTCTTGACATCGACAGCCGGGCCGTCCTTCCCACCCTTCATGACGGCGGCGGCCGTGTCCACCCGCAAATCGCTTTTCTGCTTTAGCACGCCGTGACAGGCGAAGCACCGGGCTTGCAGTACGGGTTTGATCTGCCGCAGGTAATCAACCGGCTCGTCCGCCGACAGCGGAGTGGCCGCCAGCGCCGCCGTCGCCGAGAGCCATGCGAACAGGCGGCCGGGGCTAGTCATTCCGTACTCCTCGTGGCGGACAGTGGCGGCGAATGGGTGTTGCGGCGGGGACGGACACCCATGATTATGCCCGGAAGGGTCGGCGGGCACAAGAGACTGACCGCAGAAACTCACGGAGGCGCGCAACGAGCCGGCCCCGCTTGGCGCGGGGCCGGCTCTTGGGTTCAACGGCGCCGTCGGCGTTTGATGGCGATCCGCCGACTCACGGGAACGTCGCGTGGCCGACGTGGTGGGCGTTCACGGGGTTGATCGTCAGCGTCTCGGCCCCCGTGATGGCCACGGTCCCGTAGACGTACACGGCGGTGGCCTCCATCGCTTCGGGGCCGGCGACCGTGACCGCGTCCGCGCCGGCGCCGGCGTTGATCGACAGGTTGCCGAGGAACTCTGTCTTGCCCGGCGCGGCGGGGTCGGTGTCGAGATGGAAGGCGTCGCCGTCGGCGCCCAGATTCGCGGCGAAATTGCCCGTGAATTGGCAATCGTCAATGCCGAAGGCATCCCCCATCGAGCCGGTGGTGACGGCCGTCTTCCCGGCCACGTTCACGAACGGCACGATGATGAAATCGCTCCCACGCGACGTTGTGGTATGCGAGCGGTTCCGCCGACCGCTTGGCGCCCGCGACGAGGGCTTCACACCGGGCCGCGTACCGCTTCGTCTCCCCGGCCTTGAGAAACAACACGGCGCGCAGAAAGCCCGACCGGGTGTTGCCGGGCGCCTGCGAGAACGACTCGTCGAGGTCGGAAACGGCGGCGGCCCACGGGCCTTGGTCCGCGTCCGCGAGGGCGGCGCGGGCGTAGCCGCGGCGAGGCGGCGGCCGTCCGGGCTGAACGCCAGCCGGGTCACGCGCTTTCGCCCGGTCGGATCAACGCGATCTTCGGCTTGGGACAATGGGTCTGCGACCGCTTCGACTTCCCCGAACCGGGCCGGTTCCTCCCCGGTTTTCACGGCTCACACGCGGAAAATACCGTCCCGCCACCGGCCGTCGGGACGGATCGCCACCCCGTAGACGCGGCCCGTGTTCCCCGTGAACTCGCGGAGCACGTCCCCCGTCCGGACGTCCCAGAGCCGGACGATTTTGTCGGCGCCGCCCGAGGCGATGCGGTGCCCGTCCGGGTCACGGCCAGCGCACGAAGAATCGCCCAAAATGTTAAGATGGGCAATATGCATTTCGGTTGATGCGTTCAGGAATCACGGGAAAGCAAGGGTGTTTTTGGTGTTGATGTTATTAAGACCGAGACTTGTTAGGAGTTACGCAGTTGGGCAGACGCGCCACGCAATGTCCAACATTGCTACACATAATCGCGTGGTCTTTGGCGGCATTGACGGCCAGTTGGACAACGAATTCCAGCCAAACCAGACCAAGGCGACGCTGTCGAGGATCAACTGCGTAACTCCTAACTTGTGATAGAGAGAACCTGTCAAAATCACAACTGTCCGGCTATAAGTCGAACAGTGACAATTGTTTAGGGTCAGTGATATCCTTGTCTTGCGTTTTCGGCTTCGACAACGCTTGGAAAAG
>JAYTTY010000551.1:0-15343 GCA_043744795.1 Zavarzinella sp.
GCTCCGCGAAAAGTCTGGCTTCCCGCCCGAGTAGGCTGCCACCCGCGGGGAGACGGCCAATCTTTTCGCGGAGCGAAAAGCGACGATGCTCCGCGAAAAATCTGGCTTCCCGCCCGAGTAGGCTGTGACTCGCGGGGAGACGGCCAAGCTTTTCGCGGAGCGAAAAGCGACGATGCTCGCACCCGGCCCCTGTTTTCCGACCGCTTTTAATCCGCCGGCCCCGCCTCCAGCGGCTTCCGCGCGTCGATCAATAGCGACAGGCCCAACGCAATGCCGAAGGACGCGGCGGCCGTCACGAACACGGCGGGCCAGCCGAAGTGGCGCTGCACCCAGCCGAGCAGCAGCGGGCAGCAGGCGGCCCCGAAGTTGCCCCACATGTTCCCCCAGCCCAAGACGGGGCCGACGCGGCGGCCGCCGATGTCCTGGGCGACGGCCCACATCGCGGGGACGGCCAAGTCGGTCCCGAGGGTGACGACGCACAGGGCGGCGACGACGGCCCACGCCGAGTTGGCCGTCGCGCAGAACAGGAACGCCGCCCCGCACGCCGCCGTCCCCAAGGCCAGCGGCACGACGCGGCCGCGCCGGACGCCCATCGTCCGCATCAGCCGATCAGTGAGAAAGCCGCCGACGAACATGCCCGCGCAGCCGACGAAGCCCGGCAGCGAAGACATGAAGCCCTTCTCCGAGCCGGTCTTGCCATGGACGTTTTGCAGGTAGTCCGGGAACTGCGTGATGATGAACGCCCAGCCGAGGTTGATGAAGAACTGCATCAGGCTGAAGGCCCACAGCGTCCGGCTGGCGAGGAACACGACCAGCGGCGTGCGGCCGAGCGGGGCGGCGGTCGCGGACACCGGTTCCGGCAGCGCCGCCTCGGCCGCGTTCGCCCACGGGTGTTGCGCCGGCCGGTCCCGCGCCACGACGTAGAAGACCACGGCCCAGAGCATGCCGAGTACGCCGAACAGCGCCAAGACCACGCGCCAACCCGGGACCGCCGCGCCGCCCCAGAAGAACGCGCCGGCGAACAAGGCGACGAGCGCCGGCGTGAGCAACTGCCCCAGGGCGGCGCCGAACCGGCCGCCGAACGACACCATGCTGTTCGCATAGCCGCGACTCGCGACCGGGAACCAACCTTTGACGAGCGCCGCCGCGTTCGGGTAGGCGCCGGCCTCGGTCACGCCCACGGCCAACCGGGCGCCCAAAAGCGCGGCGAAGCCGCCGGCCAAGCCGGAGACCAGCGTGAAGAACGACCAAAGGAACAGGCACATGGCCATCGTCTGGCGGTGGCCGAAGCGGATGCCCAGTACGCCGGCCGGGACTTGCGAGAGGGCGTAAGACCAGAAGAACGCGCTCTTCACCCAGTCCATTTGCGCCGGCGTGATGTCAAGGTCAGCTTGGATGTCCGCGGACACCTGCGCGATGCAGACGCGGTCCACGTACATGAAGATCGCCATGCCGGCCGTGACGGCGAGCACCAGATGGCGGACGGGCGTGGGGCGGGGGTGCGGCGTGTCGATGAGTGGCATCCTTCGGGGGAACCCGTCTTGTCGGAGGGTGAAGTCGCAGCGACCCCCCCGCCCCCCCTTGCCAAGGGGGGGAGAAAAACTGGCGCCCGCGTGTGCCAGAGCCAATGCGGTGGTCGGGCTTTCTTCTCCCCCCCTTGGCACGGGGGGGCGGGGGGGGTCGCTGCGGCCCGCCCGTAGAAAGCGGTTGTCACTCAATTTCGTCCCACGGCCACAGGGGGCGGGGAATCTGGCGGTACTCGTACTTCCAGAAGTCCGGCGGCGCGCACCCCGGCGCGTTGACCACGCGGATTTCGCGGGCGTGCGCCGCATACGCCGCCCGGAACCCGCACGGGCTTTTGGCGATCAGCACGCCGGCCGCGAACGGGTCCAGCCCCGCGGCCTGAAATAGCAGCGGCGAGAAGTGCGGCCCGGACCGCGACGTGACCACGATGCGCACGTCCCCGTGACTCAGCACGACCGAGTCGCCCATGTCAATGGCCATGTTGCGGGCCAGGTGCCCCGACATTACGAAGCGGGCGTCAAAAAATCTTTCGATGTGCGTTTCCAGCGGCAGGGGCTTCGAGAAGCGGTGGTCGCGCACGCCGCCGAGCGGACCGTCGTGCGTGGAGCCTTCCCCCAAGCGCCGGCATTCGGCGACCACCTCTGGCGAGACGAGCGTGACCAAAGCAGGCCGCTTCCAGCGATATTTAACCAACTCCCGCAACAGCCAAGTGCTGTCCCCCGGCGCCCCCGAGGTCGTGGCGTCGGCACAGTCGCTGAGGACGATCAATCCTTCGCCGTGTTTTTCGTGGGCGAAGCTCACGGCGTCGGCGGCGTTCATCAACTCGATGAGGTACTCGCGGCGACTGGCCCAAAGATTGGCCGCCAACGCGTCGGCCAGCCGTTCGGCTTGCGGCACGTCGTTGTCTGTCACCACGATGACGGCGCTGCCGAGGTCGGGGATGTCGAGCCACGGCTGAACGGTCGCCAACCCGGCGGCCAACACGCCCGGCTGTTGTTCCAAGCGCACCAACTCTTCGCGGAGCCGGTAACTCACGCTGGCCGGGTCTTGGGTGTTGGCCCGCTCGACCGGCGCGACCATCGGCAGCTTGCGGAAGGCCATCGTCGGCCGGGCGCCGTCGGCCAACATGCGGCGCAGAATCTTGGCGGCCCGCTGCCCCGACTCAAACACATCGATGTGTGGGGCCGTATGGTACAGCACCAGCGCGTCGGCATTGTTCACCATTCGCCGCGTGACGTTGGCGTGCAAGTCGAGTGTCGCCACCAACGGCACACGCGGCCCGAGCCGTTGCCGAACCGCCTCCAGGACGGCCCCTTCCACGTCCGGCTCGCCCGTCGACACCAACGCCCCGTGCAACGCGAGCAACACGCCATCGCACGGCCCGGCCGCCGTGACGGCCGCGAGCAGTTCGTCCCGCAGCCACGCGAACGTCTCGGCCGTGGCCGTCCCGCTCGGCCACGCCGGCAACCGCACTAGCCCGACGATCTCCGGGTTCTCCGGCCAACTTCGCAACGATTGAATGAACCCGCCGAGTTCGTTGGTGTCGGCCATGTGCTCGACCAAGGTCGCGCCGCGGACGACGCCGAACTCCTCGAAGTCGCGCCGCGTCGTCGGCGCCGGGTTGAAGGTGTTCGTTTCCTGCCAAAGCTGGCCGACGGCGATACGCATTGGGGGAGAGCCTCGGGTGAACACCTGGAACCGACTGCATCGCGGCCGGCTTTTGCCTTCGTTGGAGTCCCGGCTTCAGCCGGTCTTCATGACTCCCCGCCGCCGCCGAAGACCGGTCTTCGTCTTCGTTGGAGTCCCGGCTTCAGCCGGTCTTCAAGACTCCTGCCATCAAATGGCTGCCCGCCGTGTCGGGCGGCCATCCGCCGAAAACCGGCTGAAGCCGGGACTCCAACGAAAGCGAAACCCGGACTCCTCCCCCGGCACTCCAGTCGTTCGCCCAAGACCGCTTAAAAGCGGGACTCCAACGCGACCGCCTCCCGGCGGTTTCAATGTTGGCCGCCGCCCGTCACCGCGCCGCCTTCCAGCGGACGTTGCGGAACTCGACGGCGTCCCCCTCGGCGTTCAGCGAGAAGATCCCCGCCCCGGCCGGGCCGTTGCCGAGCGAAGAAACCGGGGCGCCGTTGAGCGAGACGGCCACGCTTTTGCCGGCCAACTTAATGTCCATCTCGTTCCACTCGTCGGCCGGCTTCGGTTTGGCCACCGTCGCCCGCACTTCGCTTGTTTTCACGCGGTCGCTGCTGGAAAGGGCGCTCGCGGAAATCGCCCCGCACCCGGCCCCGAGGGCGATCTTGCACTGTTCGCCCCCCTGCGTCCCCCGCACGGTCACGGACGCATGGACGGCTTGCTTCGGGTCGAGCGTCGGCTTAAACCGCCATTCGACGTGCAGCGTGCCGTCCCCCAACAAGTCTTCGTAGACGTACCTGTCGGCGACCGGCCCGCAAATCAGCGTGCCGGCCGTGGTGAGGCTCCACGGGCTTTTCCCGCCCCCGGACCGGGACCAGTTTTTCATGCCCGCGCGGATCAACGACACGCCGTCGGCCGCGTCGTCCGACCGGGCCGGCCGGGAGCCGAGGAGGGAGGCGATGAGGCCGATGACGGCGGCGAGAATGGCGGTGCGCATGGGGGAATCTCGGCGGCGTTCAACTATCATGAAAGGTGTCCGACGGGAAGCATAGAACACGATTGGGCCGCATGTCGAACCGCGACGGACTGTCCCCGCCGGAATCGCTCGTCACCACGCGCCGGCCGCTCGGCTGGCTGGTGATCGGGCTGGCGTGGCCGGTTCTCGTCCAGCAGTTTTTGATCCTCTGTGTCGGCCTGTACGACCAGTTCTTGGCCGGCAACAACATGCCGGACGACCCGGCGAAACACATCGGCTATCAGGCCGCCCAGACGACGGCGAATTACATCGCGTGGTTCATGTCGTCGGCCTCGGCCCTCGTCTCCGTGGGCGGGACGGCCCTCGTCGCCCGTTTCGTCGGGGGCGGGGAGCGGAGCCGGGGCAGCCGTGTCGCCAACCAGTCCGTGCTGCTGGCCGTGGTCTTCGGCGTTCTCGGCACGCCGCTGGCGTTGCTGGCATTGCCGTGGGGCGTCCACGCCCTCGGGCTGCGGGACGACACGGCCGCCAGCGCCGTCCATTTCCTGCAGCCGATCTTCATTTTGATCACGTTCCAACTGGTGGAACAAGCCGGCATCGCCTGCCTCGTCGGCGCCGGGGACACGCGCACGGGGCCGGCCGTCCTCGGCGGCGTGGCTTTGTTGAACATTCCGCTGGCGTGGTCGTGTTACCACGGCTGGGGGCCGATCCCGGCGTTCGGGTTCTTCGGCATCGGCTTGGGGACGGCCCTCAGCCATGCGTGCGGGTGCGTGGCCGTGCTGACGGTGCTGGCGGTCGGCCGGCACGGGCTGAAGTTGCGGGCCGCCGACTTGAAGCCGGACTTCCCGCTCCAGTACCGCCTGTTGCGCGTCAGTTTGCCGGCCAGCGTGGACATGCTGTCGCTGGGGCTGTGCCAGTTGTGGTTCCTCTCGCTCGTCAACGCCCTCGGGGACGTGGCGGCGACGGCCCACGGCACGGCGATCCGCTGCGAGGGGTTGGGCTACATGTCCGGGCAGGCGTTCGCCACGGCGGCGGCGGCGCTCGTCGGGCAAAACCTCGGGGCGCGGCGGCCGCACGAGGCCGCCCGGTCGGCCCACATCGCCCTGCTCTTCGGGTGCGTCACGATGTCGCTGATGGGCGGCCTGTTCTTCTCGCTCGCCCCGGACATGTTCCGCTTCTTCAGCCCGCACGAGCACCAGCACGCCGTCGTGGACGCCGGGGTTCCGGTCCTGCGACTGGTCGCCTTCGCCATGCCGTCCCTCTCGGCCATCATCGTGCTGACGGGCGTCTTGCGCGGGGCCGGAGACACGCGGTTCCCGATCCTGCTGACGTGGGTCGGCTTCCTGGTCATCCGCCTGCCGCTGGCTTATCTGCTCACGCGGGACTCGGTAGACTTGGGAGCCTTCACCGTCCCCGGCTGGAACCTCGGCCTGTACGGCGCGTGGGTCGCCATGTTCGCGGACTTGAATG
Organism: Zavarzinella sp.; assembly: GCA_043744795.1. Classification (GTDB taxonomy): domain Bacteria; phylum Planctomycetota; class Planctomycetia; order Gemmatales; family Gemmataceae; genus Zavarzinella. The sequence goes on from JAYTTY010000551.1 coordinate 5,600, forward strand.
TCCGCGGCGTGTTGTTTTTAATCCGCTTCGCTGGCGGCCGGTGGAAGACGGTCCGGGTGTAGGCCTTCCGGCGGCCATGAGATGTGCGGCCGCGTGGCCGACAACTCGCATTTCAGCAGGCCGGCGCGCTCCCCGCTCCCGGCGGCGAGGTGGCTGGCCAGGTGAATGACGACTTGCCGCAAGGCGCGGTCGGAGTCCGTCCCCGCCGGGTGATGGGTGCGCAAGAACTCCAAGCCCGTGGGGTCCGTCCGGTTGAGCGCCAAGAAGCCTTGCCCGGCCTCGTCGAGCGTGACCCGCTCCGCCAACAGGTCCGTGAGAATGCGGTGGCGGGCGGCCGTCCGGTCCATGATGATTTCGTCCTCCCGCTCCAGTTCGGCGAAGCGGTCTTCCCCACTGCGGACGTGGTCTTCCAAGGCGCCGACGCGCCAGAAGTCCAGGCCGAGGCTTTCGGCCGTCAACGGGGCCCGCGCCGCGGACCAACCGCCGAGGGCCGCCACGCCGACGATCAAGCACAAGCACGCGCGCACCTTCATCGCGGACCCTCCCAAGGGCGGTGGAATCATTTAGTGGACACGGGGGATTGGCCCGGCCCGCGCCCCGTCAGGGGGCGGGCCGCGGCAGTAAGACGATCAAGAGCGAAAGCCGATTTCAGGGCTGTTACGAAGGCGGGACGGCGTCATCGTTCCCCGGGCGCCCGTTGCGGCGGGGCGGCGCCGGGCGGCGCCCCCGGGGCTTTGCCGTAGTCGTGGCTCCACTCCAGGCGGACTTTGCGGACGCCCATGTCGATGGGGGTAAACGCTTTCGTCTTCGGGTCGTACTGGCCGCCGCAGCCGACGTAGACGGCCTTCCCGTCCGGCGTGAACGCAATTTGGTTGGCGTTCCCCAGGCTGCCGCGGACGGCGCCGATCTTCTCGACGGGGTCCATCTTCCACAGAATCACTTGGCCGTCGCTGCCGGACGTGGCAAAGGTCTTGCCGTTCGGGGCGATGACCAAGTCGGTGATGCCGGCACCGTTCCCTTGGAGCATCGCCTTCGTCCGACCGGTGGCGGGGTCGCCAAGCAGGAGACTGCGGTTGGCGGCGAGGAACGCCCGGCCGTCCGGCGTGAACGCGACCTTCTCGACCCAGCCGTCCCCCAATTTGCTCACCCACACCGGCTTGCCGGTTTCCACGTCCCACATGACCACGTTCTCGTCTTCGCCGCCGGAGAGCATTCGCTTGCCGTCCGGGGAGAAGGCCAGCGTGCGGATGCGGTTGGTCCCGCCGACGAACGCCCGGATCAGGCCGGCGGTCTTGGCGTCGCGGATCTGAATGCCCAAGTCGGCCCCGGCGCTGGCGAGCAGTTTGCCGTCCGGGGAGAAGGCCAGCGCGACAATGAGTCCGTTGTGGGCCTTCATCACGCCGGTTTCTTTGCCGGCGGCGTAGTCCCAAAAGCGGATCACGCCGTCTTCGGACCCGGAGACGGCGGTCTTGCCGTCCGGCGTGAGGACCAGGCAGGGGATGTCCCCCTTCGACCCCTTCATCTCGTGGAGCTGCGCCCCGGTGGCGGCGTCCCACACGCGGATGATCCCGTCCGGCTTCGGCCACGTCGAGGCGCTCAGCACATGCTTCCCGTCCGGGGAGACGGCGACACACCGCACCGGCGCGGCGGTGGGGAAGAACGCGTCGGCCTTCGTGATGAGCGCGGGTTCCAGGAACCGCGGGCGCCAGAGCCAAGGGATGTCCTTAGACTGCGGGTACGGATTCAAAAGCGGGATCGGGTCGCCAAGCTGTGAGCCGCCGCTTGGCATAGCGGGCGGGCCGGACACGCCAGGCGCGCCGAGCGGGCCAGACCTAGGGGACATATCGTCGAGGACGCCGGCCGTCGGCACCATCGTGGCCTTGACGACGGTCTTGCCGTCGCGGGTGATGGTGACGATCTCTTCACGGGCTTGACCCTTGCCCTCGATCTTCACGGCGCGGGTTCCGAGTTTGAGGCGCACCTCTTGGAGGCCGACGCCGGAGATGGTCACCTCCTTGCCGTCGCGGTCCACGGTCACTTTTGTGTCCGGGTCGTCGATCTCGACGACGAGCGTTCCCTCCGGCGTCTGGAACGTCAGCACGGTCCCGGCCGTCGCCAGCGTGGCGACAAACAGCAGGCCGGCGAACGTGAGCAAGTGCCGGCGGCGGCGTTGCCGGGGCGGCTCGGTCCCCTCGGCCAGGTATTTCAGGCACGCCCGCAGGCGGTCGGCGACCGTGGCCGCCGTGGCGGGCCGGTCGGCCGGGTCAGTCTTCAACAGGGCCATGATGAGTTCCTCAACGTGTCGGGGGAGAGTCGGGGCCTTGGCCCGCAGCGAATCCGGGGAGCCGTCGGCCAAGCGGCGCAGCGTGCCCATTAGCGACGTGGTGGCGAACGGGGCTTGGCCGGTCAGCATGGTGAACAGCACGCTGCCGAGGGCGAACAGGTCGGCGCGGGCGTCCACGGCGTCGCCGCGGGCTTGCTCCGGGGACATGTACAGCGGCGTGCCGGCCCCGAGGCCGGTCTGGGTCAGGCGGGCGTCGTCCGCGGCGCGGGCGAGGCCGAAGTCCGTCAGTTTCACGCGGTTGTCCGGCGATTGCAGCAGGATGTTGGCGGGTTTCACGTCGCGGTGGACGAGGCCGCGCTCGTGGGCGGCTTCCAAGGCGAGCGCCGTTTCCAAGCCGATCCGCAGCGCCTCGGCCACTGGCAGCGTCTTCTCGCGGTCCAGGCGTTGTTGCAGCGACTCGCCTTGGATAAAGGCCATCACCAGCACGGGGACGCCCGCGTACTCTTCGACGGCCAGCACCGGGACGACGTGCGGGTGCGAGATGGACGCGGCCGCGCGGGCTTCCCGCAGGAACCGGCCGCGGGCCACCGGGTCGCCGCGCATGGCGGCCGTCGGAATCTTCAGGGCCACCGTGCGCCGCAACACCACGTCGTGCCCTTGCAGCACGATGCCCATGCCGCCGCGGCCGACGACGCCCAGCACTTCGTACGGGCCGACGCGGTGGCGTGTCCCGGCCGCGTCGGGGAGCAGTTCGTCAACGGTGGCATCGGGCAGCGTTTCCAGCCGGGCGAGCGTCTCGCCGGTCAGCGGGCCGGCGTAGCTGCGCAGGCTGTCCAACAATTCCGGCGGGGCGGGGATGGCGGTGGTGCGGGCGGCGTCCAGCAGCCAGCCGGTTTCCCCCATCGCCATTTGTTCGAGCCGCGCCCGGCACTCCGGGCACGCCTCCAAATGCGCGGCGACGGCCGGCGGGGCGTCGCCACCGTCGTGCAGCAACCGGGCGATGTCGGCCGGGGCCGGGTGGTGGTCCAAGGTGGTCATGAGCCGGTCTCCGCGGATTCCATGGTCGCTACAATCTCCCGCAACTTGGCCAACACGCGGCCGCGCGCCAAATACACCGCCGCCCGGCTGATGCCCAGCGTGGCCGCCGCCGCGTCCCCGGACACGCCGTCGATGGCGGTCAAGGTGAAGGCCCGGTACGTCGTCTCACTCACTTGCGAACACACTTGTTCAAGGGCCAGCGTGAACAGTTGCCGCCGCAGCGACTCGTCCCACGCGGCGTCCGTCGCGGGTTCTTCTTCGGCGACTTCGTTCAAGTCCGCAGATTCGTCCGCGAGGGGCAATTTCTCGCCGCGGGCTTGGAACTTCAAGAACTGGCGAGAGACGACGGTGAACAGCCACGCCCGGAACCGCCCCACGTCCGGCCGGTAGTCGAACCGGCCGATGTGCCCGGCCACGCGCCGGAAGACTTCCTGCGTCTGGTCCACGGCGTCGGCCTCCTGCAACCCGCGCCGCCGGAAGTACCCGAACACGGCCGCCCCGTACAGGGCCAGGAACTCCCCCCACGCGGCGGCGTCGTCGAACCGCCGCAGTCGCAGCAGCAGGCTCGGCCGGGTGACGGGCAGGCGGGACATCCGCAAAGTCCTCGGGACGGGTTACCCGGTATTATCCGTCGCGGCGGGGAATCTATCGCGGGCAGGAAGATTTTGCGGCACGGCGGTTCGCAGGCGGGGGCGGATCGGCGTACAGAGAGGCGGGCGATTGCGGGACGCTCAACCAACCTTACCCCCCGGCCCCTTTCCCGAGGACGGGAAGGGGGAGCAAGCGGGCTTGAACTTCTTTCCGGTTCATCTGGGAAGTGCGTATCCGGGGGAAGCCAAGGCTTTTCACGTCAGTCAATAGCATGGCCATCCGCGGATGTTCCACTCTCCAAACTCCGCGCTCTGGCGACGGAGCGGCCAGTTTGCGGTCGAATTGTGAAGCTCTGCCAAATCGCCTGCCAATGCGCGCGACCCATTTGGCGAAATCATGGCAATCCGGGGCGTTTCGATTTGACCGCCCCGGAAATGGATCGTATCTTGCGGCCCGCCGCCGGGCTTTGATACGCTTCGGCCCTCTGATACGATTCGCGACGAAGTGATACGCTTCGCCTGTGGCCGGAACAATCAGACGATTGCCGCAGCGCGATCCCGCCGTTTCTGCAATCATCGCCGGACGACACGACCTGCCTCACCCGCCCGGCGTCTCGGCCTTCGCCCAGAAGTCGTACCCCCGCCTAAGTTCGGTTGCGAAGAAGGTTATGTCGTCGCCCTTCTGGAGTTTCTTCCGCTTGGCGTACTTGAACAACCCGCCGCCCGGCCTGTTCGTCCGCCCACTCACGACGACGGTGGGCCAGTTCCGCATAGGGGAGCGTCTTCCGGGCGTTGACGGACCGAGACGGGTCTATGGCCTTCGTGAAATCGTCGTTGTCCGGCGGCCGGGCCGGCGTTAAGATCGCCCCTTCGCCAAGCATTCCTGATCGGACGCGCCATGATCATTTGGGGGTCATATGTCGATAAAAAGCCGAAGGGCGTCGTCGCGGACGTCTGCGGGAATTGCCAGTCGGTCGAACCGTTCGACGTCACGGCCTACGTCCGGGTCGGCCACGTGTACTTCATCCCGTTGAGTCGGGACAAGGCCATTTACGGGAGGAAGTGCCGCCGGTGCGACGCGGAATTTTTCGACTGCACGCCGAAAAAGTACGACCGCCTGATCGACCGGGCGGGCGCCGAATTGCTCTCCCTTGAAGAGCTGTTGGAGGAAACCAACACCCGCCTGAATAACCACCTCCAAGACCTCGACACCCAACGAAAGCAAGACCGGCTGGCCCTTGAACCGGACCGAACGGCGGCCTCCGGGTGGGGCCCCGTCGCGGGCGACGACGACGACACCGTGTTCTTAAACGTCCGGCGCGCGGCCGGGGGCGCCGGCCCGACGCCGCCCCCCTTGCCGGCCGACGCGGACGCGGCCGGGCTGCTGGCCCAAGCGCACGCCTTGCTGGCCGCGTCCCGGGACCACCCGACGAAAGCCGCCCTCCTGCAATCGCTCGGCCGGTGGCCGGCAATGTCGGCCGAGGACCGGGTGAAAACGCTGGGCAAGGCGAAGAAGTTCTTGGCGGGGCAGGCCGCGGAAAAGGAGATCGTCCCACTGCTCCAACGCCTCGGCGCCAGTGAGCCGACCCTTTCGGGCCGGGCCTGGCTGACCGCCCTTCTGACGCTGGCGGCGGCGCCCGCGGCGGTCTGGCTCATCCCCGTGAAGTGGGAAACGCCCGGCATCGTCGTCTATCTGGCCCACGTGGTCGTCGCCGTCCTGGTCATCCTGCGGATGCGATTCCTGGGCCTGCAGAAAAAATGGCTGCGCGACTCGGTCATCCCGGAAATCGAGGCGGCGGGGCAAGACCCGGTCCAGGTGCAACAATTCTTGGCCCGCCTGGACCCCGGGGACGACCGGGCGTGCCGCGATGTCCGGAAGATGATGAAACACGCCGGCATGTTACAGTTCACGTTGCGGGTGTCGGGGAAGTGGGGCCCGGCGTAGGCAGCCGGCCCGGGTTGTCCGCACGCCCCGTAGCCGCCGGCTTCAGGCCCCGGAAATTCGTTGCATGCGCCGGCCCCCCGGTTAGAATCGGCCTGTCGCACTCCCTTCGGAAGCTCTTCCCATGCGCCGACTCGTCCGCGGTTGTTGTCTGGCGGCCCCGCCGTTGATCCTCGGGTTGCTGGTGTCGCTGTCGAACAGCGAGCCGCCGGCCGCAAAGCCGCGCCTGGCGACCGGGATCGACACGCGCGTGCCGTGGACCACGTCCAAGGTGGCCGGGTCGCCGGAGCCGCCGCCCCCGTACCAGTTGGCGCCGACGTACCCCAAGCTCACGTTCGACGAGCCGCTGGAGTTGATCGCCGGGCCGGGCCGGAAGACCTGGCTTGTCGCGGAGCGCAAGGGGAAGATTTACGCCTTCGACGCCGACCCCGCGACGGCCGAGAAGAAACTCGTCCTCGACGTCGGCCACACGGTGTACGGCATCGCCGTCCACCCGGACTTCCGGAAGAACGGCTACCTGTACGTGTCCCACGTGCCGCCCTCGGAGAAGGAAGCGGACGGCACCCGCGTCTCCCGCTACACGGCCAAAGACCCGGCCGCCCTCGTGGCCGACGTCAAATCGGAGAAGGTGATCCTTACGTGGAAGTCGGGCGGGCACAACGGCGGCTGCCTGCGCTTCGGCCCCGACGGGCATTTGTACATTTCCACCGGGGACGGCAGCGGCATCGCCGACGGGCTTGAAACCGGGCAGGACATCGGCGACCTGTTGGGGTCGATTCTGCGCATCGACGTGGACCATCACGACGCCGGGAAGGAATACCGCGTCCCGCCGGACAACCCCTTCGTCAACCACGCCGGGGCGCGCGGGGAGGTGTGGGCCTACGGCATCCGGCAGTCGTGGAAGATTTCCCACGACCCGGCCACCGGCGTGCTGTGGGCCGGCGAGGTCGGCCAGGACTTGTGGGAGTCGGTCCTGCGGGTCGAAAAAGGGGGCAACTACGGGTGGAGCGTCAGCGAGGGGACGCACCCGTTCCGGCCGGAGCGCAAGAAAGGCCCGACGCCGGTCCTCAAGCCGGTCGTGGAGCACAACCACGCCGAGTTCCGCTCGCTCACCGGCGGGTACGTCTACCACGGCAAGAAGTACCCCGCGTTGAAAGACGCCTACATTTACGGCGATTACGACACGGGCCGCGTCTGGATGCTGCGCTACGACGAGACGGAAAAGAAAGTGACCGACCACCGCGAACTGGCCAAGTCCACGTTGCGGATCGTCGCGTGGGGGCAGGACGCTGACGGCGAAGTGTACGCCCTCGACTTCATCCGCGGGGCGATTTACCACTTGGAGGCCGCCCCCGCCCCGACGGGCGTTCAAGCGAAGTTCCCGCACAAGCTCAGCGAGACGGGGCTGTTCGCCTCGTTGAAGGACGCGAAGCCGGCCGCCGGGGTGATTCCCTACTCTGTGAACGCCGAACTGTGGTCCGACGGGGCCACCAAGGAGCGGTTCATGGCGTTGCCCGGCGACAGCAAAATCGAATTCGAGACGGTCACGTACCCGCAGCCGTCACCGGGGTCCGTGCCCGGCTGGCGCTTCCCGGACAACACCGTCCTGGTGAAGACGTTCTCCCTCGAACTCGAAAAGGGCAACCCCGCCAGCAAGCGCCGGCTGGAAACTCGCCTTCTTCACGTGCGCCGCGTGCCGGGGACGGAAGAAGTCGGCGACCAAGTGTGGAACGGCTACACCTACATCTGGAACGACGACCAAACCGACGCCGAACTGGCCGACGCCAAGGGCGCGGACCGCACGTTCACGATCAAGGAGGCGACGGGCGAACGGAAGCAGACGTGGCACTTCCCGAGCCGGGCGGAATGCACGATGTGCCACACGGTGACGGCCAAATACGCCCTCGGTGTGAACACCGCCCAGATTAACCGCGACCACGACTACGGCGGCGGCCCGGCCAACCAACTCGCCACCTTCGAACACCTCGGCCTGTTCGACCGCAAACTCCCGGCGGCGCCGGACAAGCTGGCCAAACTCGCCGACTACCGCGACACGACGGCCCCCCTCGACGCCCGGGCGCGAGCCTACCTCCAAGCGAATTGCAGCCATTGCCACCGCAAATGGGGCGGCGGCAACGCCGAGTTCCAACTGCTGTCCACGCTGGCCCTGAAAGACACCGGCACGGTGGACATCAAGCCCGCCCACGGCACGCTCGACCTGAAAGACCCCCGCCTGTTGGCGCCCGGCGCCCCCGAACGGTCGCTGCTGCACCACCGCATGACGCGCGTGGGCTTGGGGCGGATGCCGCACATCGCGTCCAACGTCGTGGACGAGGAGGGCGTTAAGCTGATCGAGGCTTGGATTCGGGAGATGCCGAAGTAAACACGGTTGCCCCCGAAAGCCCGTAGACGGCCGTCCACGGGCTTTCCGCATTTTCACCTTGCCCCCGCGTCCGCGAGTCGGAAAATCCCTGCTTGCCCTCCCCGGAGCACCCCCAAGCATGGGCCGACTCGGCTACCTGATCCCCGAATTCCCCCGGCAGACGCACATCCTGTTCTGGCGCGAGATCGAACAACTGCGGGCGATGGGCGCGGACCCGGTGATGTTCTCCACGCGCCGGCCGCCGGCGGACGCGTGCCCGCACGCCTTCGCGGAGGAAGGCCGGCGCATCACCACATACCTGTTCCCCCCGCCGGTATTCGCGGCGACGGTGTTCCTGCTGTTGCACCCGATTGGCTTGATGCGGGCATTGCGGAGTTGGCTTCACCTGTCCGGCACGGTACGGCGAAAGGTCCGGGCGTTGGGCTTGCTGCTGTGCGCGGCTCAGTTGTGCCGGCTGGCCAAAAGGGCGGGGGTCACACACGTGCATGTGCAGTCGTGCGCGGACTCGGCGATCCTCACCATGTTCGCCAAGCGACTCGGCGGGCCGACGTACTCGATGACGATGCTCAACCCGCTGCCGGTCCACGGGCCGGACCAGCGGCTCAAGTGGCGGCACGCCAAGTTCTGCATCCTCCTCACGAAGCAAATGCGGGAAGAAGTGTCGACCTCGCTGGCCGGCGACTTGCCGCCGGGCGTGTTCCTCGCCCCGCTCGGGGTCGATCACACCAAGTACAAGCGAGCGACGCCGTATGGGCCGTGGACGCCGGCCGCCGGGCCGTGCCGCATTTTCTCGTGCGCCCGACTCAACCCGTGCAAGGGGTTCGACGTGCTGATCCGGGCCATCGGCCACTTGCGGGACGCCGGCCGGGACGTGAAACTCGTGATCGCCGGGGAAGATTTCGACTCCGGCACCGGCCAGTTCCGCCGCAACTTGGAAGAACTGCGGGCCGAGTTGAAGTTAAACGGCCGCGTGGAAATGCCGGGGGCGATGTCCGCGGACGCCGTCAAAGACCACTTGGAAAAGTCTCACTTGTTCGCCCTGGCCAGCCACGAAGAGCCGCTCGGCGTCGTGATCCTGGAGGCGATGGCCATGAGTATCCCCGTCGCCGCGACCCGGGCCGGCGGCGTGCCGGAAATCATCGCCGACGGCCACAACGGCCTGCTCGTCCCGCCGGGGGACCCGCAAGCGCTGGCCGCCGCCATCGCCCGCTACTTAGACGACCCGACCTTGGCGAAGACGTGCAGTGAGAATGGCCGGCAGACGGTGGTGGACCGCTTCGGCAGCGACCTGAGCGCGCGGGTGATCCGGGACCAGATGTGACTGGCGTTAAAAACGAAGAGTTTTAACCACAGAGGACACAGAGATCACAGAGGAAAACCAAAACCGAGAAATGGCATTTTTGAGAATGTTAGGAGTTACGCAGTTGGCTCTTCTGGGCCTCAAATGACCGGAAACTGGATGCGTTTGGGCAAGATGGGCAAGTCAGCATCTTGCCCATGCCACCAA
>JAYTTY010000552.1:0-15325 GCA_043744795.1 Zavarzinella sp.
GCGTCCCATCGCGTTCTCCTGGCAATCTGGGCGGACTGGAGGAGAAATACACAATTCAGACCGTCAGGGGAACCCCGTTTCGGTCGGGCACATCTAGGAGGATGGGAGAGGGAGGTACACTCCCACGCACTATAAACCAAGACGAGACGGGCCGTCAAACAAGTTATGAATATTTTGCGAATTCGTTACACCACGGTTCGTCGTTGCAACCGCCGGCCATCTGTGGTTCAATCGGTACTTCTCGGCCCCCGCACTCGGAAGACACCCCCCATGCGTATCGGCGTTTTCGTCCTGGTCCTCTGCGTTTGTCCCCTCTCCGCGTGGGCCGAGGACGTCGGGGACTTGCTGCGGGCGTCAAAGGTCGCCCTCCGCAAGGGGGACGGCCCGGCGGCCCTCAAGGCCGCGGAGAAGGCCGTGGAACTGGACCCCAAGAACCCGCTGGCCTACTTCGCCCGCGGGGAGGTGTTCGCCTTCCAGCGGCAGCCGGCCGAGGCCGTCAAGGACTACGACAAGGCGTACGAGTTGGACAACACGCTCGTGATCGCCGTGGACCGCCGCGGCGGGGAGCAGTTCAAGGTCTGCAAGGTGAAGGAGTCGATCGAGGACTTCAACACGTTCCTCAAGGCCAGCCCCAAGGACGAGCCGGCCCACTGGCGCCGGGGCATCTCGTTCTACTACGCCGGCGAATACGCCAAGGGGGCCAAGCAGTTCGTGAACGGCCAAATCGAGTACGGGACGGACGTGGAGAACGCCTTCTGGCACTACCTCTGCACCGCCCGAAAGGACGGCGTCGAGACGGCCCGCAAGGGAATCCTGCCCATCGAGACGAAAGCCGGGCAACGGTTCCCCGACACGCGCGTGCCGATGAAGGAGGTCTACGACCTGATCCAAGGCAAGGCGAAGGCCGCCGACGTGATGGCGGCGGCCGAGAACGCCAAGCTCGACGGCGACGCGAAGACCGAAGCCCTGTTTTACGCCAACCTGTACGTCGCCCTGAACTACGAGGCCGAGGGCAACGCCACCGAGTGCCGGAAGCACATGACGGCCGCCGTGGCGAAAAAGATCAGCCACTACATGTGGGACGTGGCCAACGTGCATTTGAAATTGATGAAGAAAGCGTGACGGCGGCGTGTGCGGCCCGTGAACGTCCGAGAATCTCGGGGAATCACGGGATTTCCCCGCCGAGCGCGCTTGACGTTTCGGCCGCTCCACTTGATGATTGTGTAATCGTGCCTTTCTTCACAATTCTCCCCCGTGGAGTGGCGAGTCAATGCCGGATGCGTTGAGACAGTCTGCCGTCGTGCCCATTTCGGACGGCCAAGTGTGCATGATTACGTCTTCCAGCGGCAAGCGGTGGATCGTCCCGAAGGGGATGATTGACCCCGGCCACACGGCCGGGGAGAGCGCCCTGATCGAGGCGTGGGAAGAAGCCGGCCTCGTCGGCGTCCTGCGCCCCGAACCCGCCGGCAGTTACGTCTACCAGAAGTACGGCCGCACGCACCACGTCGTCGTCTTCGTCATGGAAGTGACGGAGGCCGTCAGCGACTGGCCCGAGCGGTCCATCCGCCGCCGCGAGTGGGTCAGCCCCGACGTCGCCTCCGACCGCGTGGACGAACTCGCCCTGAAGCTCATCATCGAGTCGCTATTCAAAGCCGAAGACGCGGTGGCGTGACGACGGCCGGTGACCGCTCCCGGCATTGACACATCTCTCCAAACAGCCGAACAATGGCCCAGCGTACTCCGCATTCTCCGAGCGCGGGCCGGCCCCCGCCGTGGGAACCGTTCGCCACAGGTAGGAAGCCTTCCGCACTCGGAGAGTGCGGAGTACGCTGGGCCGCCGGCCGACGGCGCCATTCCGGGCGTGTCGAGCATTGAACTCGCCGAGACTGTCCGTTTTTGTTACATCCTGTTGACTGGCGCTTATTGGAGGTCACGATGGGATCAGGACGACTCATGCGGAAACCGCTGGAGGCCTACAAGGGGCTGCTGTGCGGGTGCGCCCCGGGGACGCACGCGGCGCTGGTCGCAATGATCGGCCGTCGCGTGACGCAGCGGGCCGGCGTGTTGGACATCGGCGCGCACGCGGGGGCCTTGCTGCACCGGTTGCGGGACGCGGGGTTTACCGATCTGACCGGGGCCGACCTCGACACCACAAGGTTCGCCCTCCCGGACGCCGCGTTTCTCCGACTGGAACTGAACCAGCCGTTCTCCCGTCAATTCGACCGCCAGTTCCGCCTGATTACCTGCACCGACGTCATCGAACACTTGGACAGCCCCCGCAATTTCCTCGTCGAGGCGCGGGCCCTGCTCCACGACGACGGGTATTTGGCCCTGTCCTTCCCCAACGTCGCCTTCTGGGAAGGCCGGTGCAAGTTTCTGCTGAAGGGTGAGCTGTGGGGTTTCGGGGCGCGGAATTACCGCGTGCAGCGGCACATCTCCCCGATGACGGCGGAATTGACGCACATGCTCGCGCGGGAAGTCGGCTACGAGGTCGTCGAGGCCGGGACCGGCGGGAGTTTCGCGACGGCGGCGAGGAGCCTCGCGACGTTCCCGATCTGGGGGCCGCTCCGGGTATTCGGCGGGCCGACGACCCTCGGCGAGTCGTCGCTGTTCCTGCTGAAGAAGGCCGAGCCCGACGCCGCCATCAAGACGCCGGTCCACTACCAAGACCGCTGGAAGGGCATCCCCGACCGCATCGGGATGGACGACTGACGGCCGCCGTGGCTTTGCGCTGGCCCACTCAACGGCCGGGTCATAGCATTGGTGAAACTCAATTTCCGAGGGGATTCGCCAATGGCCTCGCCGACCGACGACCGCGACGACGAAGACGACCGCCCACTCCCCAAGCGCCGCCGGCCCGACGACGACGACGACTTGGGCGATTACGACGACGGCCCGCGCGGCGGCCGCCCGCAGGCGAAAGGCTTCGCGCTGACCGCCATGATCACCGGCATCTTGGCGATTCCGTTCGCGTGCCTGTGCGGGCTGTTCTCGGCCCCGTTGGCGCTGTGCGGCATCATTTTCGGCTTCGTGGGCATGAAGCAGAACAAGGGCATGTCCATCACCGGCATCGCCTGCGGCTTCGTCAGCATCGTGCTGGCGATCATCAACGTCATTATCGGCATCGGCATGCGGGCCAACATGGCCAACGGCCAGAACCCGTTCGGGCCGTGAGCGGGTCGGCGACTCAACCAACGCAAAAACGCGGGCCGACCGGCCCGCGTTTCACGTTTCCAACTCGTCACTTCCGGATTTACTTCTTGTTCGTCGGCCGGACCGTCACGTAGGCCCCGTTGAAGCCGGGGACGGCGCCGCGGACCAGCAGAAGGTTGTTCTCGACGTCGACGGAGATCACGTCGAGGTTGCGGATCGTCACTTGCTCGTTGCCGTACCGGCCGGGCAGCTTCTTGCCGCGCTTCGGCCGGCCGCTCCCGCGGTTGCTGGCGATCGAGGACGTGGACCCCGGCTCCCGGTGGACCTTCTTGGCCCCGTGGGCGGCCGGCATCCCGCCGAAGCCCCAACGCTTGATGACCCCGGCGAAGCCGCGGCCCTTCGTCTGGCCGACGACATCGACGGCCTTCACGCCCGTGAAGATGTCGGCGACGACCAGCTTGGCCCCGACTTCGACGGTCGGGGCGGCGTCCAGCCGGAACTCGCGGATGCGCTTCTGCGGCTCCACGTTGGCCTTCTTGGGGATGTCTTGCCCTTGGCGCTTCTTCCGGCGCTTCGACTCCAAGTCGCTGGCGACGTGGCCGCGCTCGGCGCGGATGGCGTTCTTCCGGCTCTTGTCGCCGAACCCGATTTGGACGGCGTGGTACCCGTCCCGTTCGAGGGTGCGGATTTGCAGCACCGGGCACGGCCCGAGTTGCAGCACCGTCACCGGGGCGACTTTCCCGTTCTCGTCGTACACTTGGGTCATCCCGACCTTTTTCCCAATCAGTCCGAGCGGCATGGTGGTCCTCGCGAAATAATGGCGGAGGTCGGGCCGTTTGTCCGACGCGCCTTCGTGATGCGGGCGCGCGGTGCGCGCCACGGTGGGCGAATCATCTAAGTTACGGCTGAAACGGGATTCGGCCACGCAAGAGCCGACGACAATATTAGCGGGGGGCGACCCCGATTACTGGGGGCGCCGTTGGGCGGCATTCTGGAATGCCGCCCAACGGGTGGGAAGGTGGGACCGGTCAAAACTCAAGGGGCCATCGAACACTAGTTCGGAATGACTTTCGGCAGTTCACCGCCCGGGATCACCTTGACCGGCGGGGCGACCGGGATCACTTTGGCCGGCGGGGCCACCACCGGGGGCGCGGGAATCGGCGCGGGCGCCACCGGGATGACGTTCACGGGCGGGGCGCCCGGGAAGTTCGGCAACACGGCCGGGTTGCTCGGCGGGATCAGTGCCGGGGCGACCGGCGAGCCGAAGTTCGGGTACGTCTGGTTCGGGATGTACGGGACATACCCGGGGTACGTCGGCAACACGGGGTTGGCGCCGAACGCCGACTGCGGCGGGGGCATCCACTGGCCGCCGGCCGCCATCGGGGCGACGGTTTGGAAGTGGCCGTCGTAGGGCCAGTACAAGTACCACGGGGCGGCCATGTAGACCGGCAGCGTGGGCTGTCGGCTCAAGTTGCCGCTGCGGTTAAAGTGCGGGTTGCCGAACATCGGGTGCGCCGCGTACGGGTGGGCCGTGTTGGCCCACGGGTGGGAAGAGCCTTGGCTGTACCCGCCGCCGCCGTAACTCGGCCCGGAGGAGTACGCCGGGGCCGGGGCGGCGCCCGCCTGGCAATTCTGACACTCTTGTGCCTGCGCCGCAGCGCCGGCGGCCGTCAGCGCGACGGCCATAAGCCATTTCGTCATGGGAAACCTCGCATCCTTTCGGGATCAGTATTGGGGAATGGTCAGGACGGCCTCAGCGGCCCGTCAGCCAACTCGGGTACACGGACGAGTAGCCGGCCGGGACCACGCGGGCACGGTCCACCGGGCGGGGCCGCGACGGCGCTCTGCCGACGGCTTCCGGTTGGGCCTGCGGGTACGCCGGTTGCGGCTGGTACTGCGGCATTTGTTGCGGTTGGCCGGCCGCCGGGGCGCCTTGGCCCTGTTGGTACGGGTAGCCGGCGCCGGGGCCGTACAGGCCGTAGTTCGCCGGGACGTAGGAGCCGTGGTACGGCTCCGGGATGTGCATGGTGGTGTAGCCCGGCCCCGGCATGTACGGGCCGTAGTTGTACAGCGGGCCGCTGGAGTGGATCCACTGCATGTGGTTGAACACTTTGGCGCTGAGCCACCCGTAGCCGTGCGCCGAGTACGGGTGGTTGTCCGAGGCCCGCGCGGCCTCCGGCACAACCGCCAGGCCGGCCACCGCGAGGAGGCTTGCCAGGAACAATCGCTTCATTTGGTCGCTTCCTGATCCAGTTCGCCCGGACCGCGGGGCCGCCGTGGACCCCGCCCCCTTGTCCGGCCCTTGATCTTTGCCGCCGTTGGAAGTGTGCGGAAGAAGCGTCCGATAATTCCGCGCGAAAACCGCCGCCGGCCCGGCGTTGAACTCGCAGAACCGGCACGCCCGGACCCGGCACGGCCGGCGGATTCGGTCACGTTGGCAACACCGGAACGAAAAAACCGCGGCCGGTACGGGGCCGCGGTTCGCACGTTTTTAGAATCACCCTCCCGGAAAGCCCACGGACGGCCGTCCGTGGGCTTTCCGGGCAATCACTCACTGCTCGCCCGCCGACAGCTTCTCCAGCAGCTCCTGAAGCTCGCGTTCCACCTTGCTCTTGGCGGCGGCCTTTTCCTTGGCCAACTTCTGGACGCCTTCCAAGGCGGTCTCGGACTCGTCCAACTTGGAAATGTACCGCTTGTAGAGTTCGCTGGTCGGCGGCAACTTCTCCAAGTTCGTCCGCAGGCGGGCCTGCTCCTCGTTCACGCTCTTGTTGTTGGCGGTGAGGCCGACAATCTCCCCGTCCAGTTGTTGCGTGGAAACCACCATCGCCCGAGCCTTCTTCAAGTTCTCCTTCACGTCCGGCTTGACGTTGGCGGCGGCCACGATCTCTTTGAGGCGCTCGTTGGAGATGTCGGTCATCTTCTCCTGCTTGGCGACGGCGTGCT
This sequence comes from Zavarzinella sp., assembly GCA_043744795.1. GTDB lineage: Bacteria > Planctomycetota > Planctomycetia > Gemmatales > Gemmataceae > Zavarzinella. Next base: position 6,097 of record JAYTTY010000552.1, read on the forward strand.
GCTCGGTGACGGCCTGCCGGGTCGTCACGTTCGGGGCCGCCTTCACCGAGTACTGCACGCAGCGCTGAAGGCCGTCCACCGGCTTGGCGTCGCCGACGACATCCCACTTCGGCTTCACTTGGTGGTCGAGGATAAAGTTCTTCGCCTCGCCGGTGCGGTTGCGGATGTGGTACACCGTCGTTGTCAGTTCCTTCTCCTCGGTGAACAACTGCGACTTGGCGAAGCGGGCGCTCGTCAGGATCGGGGCCTCGGGCCGCGGGGAGGTCCACACGTCGAAGCCGAGTTCGGTGATGAAGCGGTCCGGCGGCACCGGGTTGTCCGCGTCCGGCGGGGTGGCGTACCGGCCGATGTTCTGCATGGCGAACACTTCCGGCTTGGCGTTCTTAAATTCTTCCACCACCGTCACCGTCACCGGCTGGCTCTTCAGCGCCTTTTTCAGGTCAAGTTTGAAGCGGTAGCGGTTGGCCCCCTCGTCGGCCGGCTTCTCGTTGCCGATGAGTTGCCGGTCGGCCGGGACGTTGTGGTCCAGCCACACGACGCGGTCTTCGTCCACGTTGTTGCGGAAGAAGTATTTCGTCGTCCGGCGGTCCTTGTGGGTGACGTGCAGTTGGTTGTTCACCACTTGCAGCGTCATGCCGTCTTCGGGGTTCCGCTGCACGTCCGTCCACACGTCCAGGCCGAGGGACGTGGCGAACCCGGTCCAGTCGGCCTGCTTGGCGACGACGAACGGTTCCATGCGCGGCAGCTCTTCGCTCACCGCGTAGTTCACCGTTTCGCCGGGCTTCACGTCCACGGCGAAGCGGTACAGTTCCGTCGTCGTCTCGTCCGGCTTCTCGGGGCTGACCAGAGTCCAGCCGCTGCGGATCGTCTGCTCAAGGATCACCTTCCGCGGCTCGGGGGAGCGGTTCGTAATCACGTAGGTCCGCGTCTGGCGCTGCTTGAAGCGCACTTCGAGGCGGCCGTTCTCCATCTTCACCCGCATTTCCGGGCCGGGGGTCACGCGGTCGAACGGCTTAATCTCCACGCCCGAGTCGAGGGCATAGCTGAGGTAGCGCTCCTCGCCGGGTTGCAGGTCGAGAATGCGGGCGTCGCCGCTATACGGCTGGTCGCCTTCGTACACCGTCACCGGGCCGCTCATCAGGGCCTGCTTGGTCTTGTTCTTCATCTTGACGCCGTGCAGCGGCCGCGTGGCGTGGACGCGCTCGTTGTAAATGCTGACCTTGGTGGCGTCGATTTCCTCGTCCAGGATCGGCAACATGATCGACTGCTGCCGGGGGAGCGTCACCTTCTGGTCGATGCTGTACCGGGCCGGTTGGCCGAGTTCGTCGGCCGCCCGGACGCGGTCCATGAACTCCGGGTCCACGTTGGTCAGCGCGCTCCCGAGTTGCTGGGCCTGTTGGACCTTCTTGCCGGGCGCCTTCGGGTCGTTGTTGCCGTTGGGGTTGTTGCGGCGTTCTTGGAGTTGCTCGAAGGAGAGCTTCGAGTTGTTATTGTCGATGAAATTCGCCTTGTCGTTCTGGTAGCGGTTGTTGAACGAGTTGATGCCGTTGCCCATCTGGTTGCCGAATTGGCCGAACTGCCCGCCGCCGAAGCCTGACAGCCCTTGACCGCCGCCGTTCCCGTTGAAGGCTTGACCAGCGATGTTGGCATTTTGTCCGCCGGCCGCCCCGCCGTTGCCAGCGTTGCCGCCGAAGCCGGCGCCGCCTTGCATGCCGAACCCCGGATTATTGATCGCCATGTTCGTCACAGGACCACCGTACGTCGGCGGCCGCAGCGAGGCGAACAGGGCCGGCTCGACGGTGGGTCGCGGGATGAACAGCGGCGGGTAGAGGTCCATCTGGAACGAGATGGGCCGGCTGGAGACGAGCGTCAGCTTGATGTCGTTCCAGTCGTCGTCGCTAGTATTCTCGACGTTGGCCCACGCCTGCAGCCGCCACTTGCCGTCATCGGCCTTCACTAAGCGGTAGCTGGTCTTCCAGATTGGGTTCTCGACGACGTAGCCGACTTTCACTTCCCGCTTGCCTTCGCCTTGGAAGCCGAGGTGGACGGTCTTCTTGAGGCTGTCGTGCCCGACGGCAACCACGTCCAAGGCCCGCTTGAATTCGTTTTCGACGTTCGGGTTCAGGAAGCGGATCCGCTGCACGGCCGAGAGGGGGACGCTGCGAAGCCCCTCGGCGCACGAGAGGTTCAGCAGTTCCATCTCGGTCGCGGCCGGGGACGCGGCGGTCAGCGCCCGGTGGGCCGTCTCCATGCCGATGATGACGCCGGAGAGCGTGCCCGGTAAACCGCTCAAGGTCGGGTTGGTGGTCGAGAGCGTCAGTTCGACTTTCTGCCCACGCATCTGATTCAGGATTTGGCCGTAAGACGGGTTGCTGCTGAGGTCGACCGCAAAGCTTTTGAGCGTCTTCTCGATCGGCTCCTGGCTGTCGTAGCGCAGGGGGACGGACTTCCCTTTGGAATCCTTGATAATCAGCGACTTGATGAGGTCGTTAATGTCCGCGGCCGAGAACTGCAGATCGACGCGGGCGTCCCCCTCCACTTCGCCGGACCGGCTGAAATAGCCGACGCCGCTGTTGAACAGCACGACCTGCGTGATGGGCAGTTTCTGGGCCGCCTTGAGTTGCCCGTTGACGGCGGGGATGTCTTCCCCGGGGGGTTGCACCGCCGCAACCGCGGGCGCGAGGGGCGGGCCTTTGCCGCGCTGGGCGAACACGCCCGCCGTGGCGAGGGCCGTCAGGAACAAGCCGACGGCAAGTTTCTTTAACATGGAAGTTCTCTCGGGAAGAGGTGAGGGCCGATGGGCACACTCTACCCGAGCGAACGAGACTTGTCAGGATGGCGTGAGTGGTTGTTTACAGCAGCGTTACAACTCCGCGCCCGCCGACTTCGGTAAAACATGTCGAGGGCGGGAAGCGGCGGCCGTCTCCGGTCAGTTTTCGCCCCCTCGTCCGTTCTTTGGCATACGTTCTTCTCTCGCCGAGGGCTGCCCTATGAGGCGTCTTCTCTGTAGCGCCGTGTTCGCCGTGACGTTCCACGGCGCCGCCCTCTCCTTCCCGGTGCGGCTCGAAAATAAAGTCCCCGACTCGGCGGCGGCCGCGTGGACGTCGCCGGGGCCGGAAATTCACTCCCTCTGGTACGAATCGGGCGGCGAGTTGGTGATCGTCGCCGGGAAGGACTTGACTCGCTGGTCAACCGCCGGGAACGCGCCGGCGGCCGCGGCCGGGAGACTTGCGGACGACTTCACGCACATCGTCCCGGACGCAAAAGCCTTCGGCGTTGTTTCGCGGACGACGTTCGACCGCTGGGCGACCGTGGACGGCAAGCTCACCAAGCGGGGCGGCATCGCCAACCCGGGCGGGCACCCTCGCGTGACGGTCGGCGGGGCGCGGCTCGTCTTTTGGACGCCCGGTGAAAAGGCCGCCCTCCTCGCGGACCGAGAGGCGAAGCCGGTCCCCGTGAAGTTGGATGAGATCAAAACGGCGGGCATGGTTCTATCGCCGACGGGACGCATGATCGCGATTTCTTCGCCGTCCGGGTCGGTGCAAATCGCCAACGTGAAACCGGACGGCACGCTGGACAAGAAAGTCTCGAAGCGGTTCCCCCACAAGAACGACATCCCGTTGGGCTTCAGCCCGGACGGCCGACTTCTCGCCGTGGTCAGCGGCGGGCGGTTAGTGTTGCTGGACGTGAACACCGCCCAGATTTACCGGGCGTTCGAGCGGCGCTTCGACGACGGGGACATTTCCGCCTTCACGTTCTCGCCGGACGGGGCGACGGTGGCCTTCGGCACCCGCGAGCCGGCGCCGGCAGTGCGGGCGTGGCACGTCGCCACCGGAAAGTTACTCGGGGAGTTCACCGCCCACCGGCGGGAGATCAAGGGGTTGGCGTTCGACCCGGCCGGCCGGCAACTCGCCGCCGGGGACGCGGCCGGGCGGGTCATCGTCTGGAAGTGGGCGGGCGCCGCGGAAGCCCGCAAAGCCATGCCGTTCGCGGACGCTTGGCAACAACTCGATGCGATCAATCCCCTCGCCGGGCATCAGGCGATGACCGACCTCCTCGCCAACGAAACAAGCAGGACGTTGTTGGCCGCGATTACGAACTTGGACAAGGAGCGGGACGGGCTGCGGAAGACCATCCTCAGCTTGGACAGTGACGAGTTCCGCGTCCGCGAGGCGGCCCGGCGGGCGCTGGCCAAGACCGGCTACCGCGGCATGGAACTGTTGCAAGAAAAGGGCCGGCCGAAGCTCGGGGCCGAGGGGGAAGAGCGCGTCCGCGTCCTGTTGGAGACGTTTGATCGCGACGGCTTCTCCAAGCCGGAGAACGACCTCTACGGGGACACGCTGCGGCTCCTGCGGGCGATGCAAGTGTTGGAGACGAATCTCACTCCGGAAGCCAAGGCCGCGTTGGAAGAATTGAAAAAGCGGTTGCCCGGCACGCGCGTCGCCGCGGACGCCGAGGCGATCTTGGCCACGCCGCGGTCGAAGGCTCAGGAGTGAGGCTTGCCCAGCACGGCGGCCGTCCCCGGCACGCGGGCGGCCGGCGCCCACACGGGGCCGGGTTCGACGCCGATGACGGCCCCACTCGGGCCGTGCAATTTCCACAAGGGCGCGGCCGCCGCCCAGCGAATTTCGTCCGGCCCGGCGATGCCGAGACACGCCGCGATTACCCACAACACCATCGCCAGCCCTCCTTGGCTCCTGATGTGTTTCGGCTCTCACCCGGTCGCGGCTGTCGGCAAGTGACGCGGCGAGTTCGGGGCCGGGGCGTTCGGTGACATCACAACCGTCACGGGCGCTCCGACGCGAAATATCCATTTTTTCCTTGCATCGCCGCCCCAGATGGATTCACATATCCATGTGGCCGTTTGGCCCTCATCGCTGGTTCACCCACTTTCGGAGACGTGTGTTATGCGCCCGGTACGACTCGCTGCGTTGGCCCTCGCGATGGCGATGGGCTTGCTGATGTGTTCGGAAGGCGTCCAGAGCCAAGAGAAGAAGGAATCCCCCAAGATCAAGGGACAACTCCCGCCGGGCTGGAAGGCCCTCGACCTGTCCGAAGAGCAAAAGCTCAACGTGTACAAGGTGCAGACCGAGTACCGAGAGAAGATCGTCAAGTTGGAAGACGAGATCAAGAAACTCCGGACCGAGCAGTCCAAGAAGATGTCCGAGGTGCTGACGGCCGACCAGAAGAAGAAGCTGATCGACGCCATCGACAGCGGCAAGAAGGAAGAGCCGAAGAAGGCCCCGCCGAAGAAGGAAGAGCCGAAGAAGAAGGAAGAGCCGAAGAAGGAAGAGCCGAAGAAGGAGTGAGTTGCGGCAAAGTGAGCCGAGGGCCGTGAGGCCCCGGGTGGGGTGATTGAGCGCACCACCCGGGGCCTTACGGCCCGCGGCTCACTTGTTACTCCTCAGCCTTGGGGTCCGGCAGGAAGAACGAGGCGACGAGGGCGATCAAATACACGCTCCCGCCGATGATGGCCGCCCCCGTGGCGATCTTCATGGGCAGCGACGCCCCCGGCACCAACCCCGACAACACTTCCGTATTCAACGTCGCGGCCATCGTGCCGATCATCCGCCCGCCGACGTTGGTGGCGAAACTCCCCCCGGTGCCGCGCAGGTGAATGGGGAACACTTTGGGCAGGAATTCGCTCAGGTAGCTGAACTGGGCCACCGTCAACAGGCCGCAGAGGAAGATCGCCGCCGCGAACAGGAAGTACTCGCCCTTCACCAGTTCCAAGTAGGTGAGCGGGAAGAGGGCGATGCCGGGGATCAGGAACAGCCGGATCAGCGTGCGGCTCGGCACGAACATCAGGAGGACCGCCAATAGGATTCGCCCCGTCAGGCCGCCGATTTCCTGCCAGCGCTGGATGTCCCCCCGGCGGTCTTGCACCTCGTCCGCGAAGGCTTTTTTCTTCTTGCCGAGTTCGGCCTTTTGCGCCGGCGTGGTCGCCTCTTTTTCTTCCGCGTCGAGCGCGGCCCGCTTGGCCGCGATGTCCGGCAGCCCGGGCGCGATTTGGATGGGGGTCATTTGCAGGGCGCCGAAGGCCGCCGCGTACCCGCACGCGGAGAGGACGGCCGTCGCCAGCGTCGTCTTCAGCAGGCCCGGGCCGAACAGCTCGCCGAAGCTCGGCCGCTTGAGCGTGCCGGCCCGCTTCTTCTCAGCCCACACGCGCGACTCCGGCACGAACGGCAGCAGCGCCAAGATCATCAGGCCGGGCACCAGGCCGGTGAGCAGCGTGTACCGCCACGCCGCGTGGACATCCTGTTCCCCGCCGACGCTCATGCCCGGCAGGTCGCCGGCGTGGGCGACGATCAGCTTGTACACCTCCGTGACCATGATGCCGCCGAGGGAGGCCATCGCCAGCGTCCACGCGATCACTTTTTCGCGCGTCCGCTTCTCCGCGAACAACTCGGCCAGCCATGTCACGGCCGCGACGAGTTCCACGCACACGCCGATGAACGTCGTGCAGCGGAACAAGATCAACATCCAGAGTTCGGTGCTGAACGCGGCGGCCACGGGCGACAGCGAGTACAGAAGGATGCTGGCCACCATGATCGTCTTGCGGCCGAGGCGGTCGATCAGCCAACCGCCCAACAGGCCGAACACGCCGCCGCACAGGGCGGCGATCCAGAGCATGCGGCCGGCCCACTTCGCCACCTCCGGGTCTTGCACGCTGGGCAGGTGCAGCAAGTCCTTGACGGCGTTGGCCCCAATGAGGGGGAACATCAGCAGTTCGTAGGTGTCGAACAGGAAGCCGATGGAGGCGAGGACCACGACGAGGACGACTTGGTACGGCTTCAGCGCGGGGGCCGAGACGGCGACGGGACTGGACAAGAGAGGACTCCGGGGGAGTGGCGGCGGGATCGGCGTCAGCCGACGGCGTTATCGTTTTAGGAATAACGGACGCCCATGCCACGCCGGCCATTCACCGGGGCCGCCTCATTGCACGGCGGTCAGCGACTTGAGCCATTGCCCCTGCAAGTCGGCCACGTCTTTGAATCCGTAGTGGGATTGCAGCGCGCGGGCCACACCCCGTCGCGGGGCTTCCCGCAGGAAGGCGGCGAACGCCTTGCAGCCCTTCTTCTCCACAAGGAACCCGACCAGCGAAATACTCTGGGCGTAGAACGCGGTGGTGGCCTCGGCTTCCGGGAAGGATTGTTGCTCCATCAGCACGGACAACGTCAATAGCTTGCGGTCTCGCAACAGGTTGGGAACGGTGCGGCGGTAGCGGGCGACCGACTCAGGCGTCTCGGACAGGGCGGCCATCCCGACCAGCGCCCACTTGGGCAGCGGCTGCTCGGCGAACATTTCCATCAGGATGAGTTGCGTCAGTTCGTTCGGCAGCGTCACGTCCAACAGGGCCGGGTCGTCGGCGCACAGGTCCAACCGGCGGCTCACCACGTCACCCGCCCGCACGGCCACCGTGGCGTGCCCCGTCAACGATTCCGGCTTGTGCGTCGCTTGGTTGTAATCCTTGCCGCACGAGTGCAACGTGATTTCGCAAGGCGTGTTCCAATCGTTTGGCGTCGCCCCGCTCCAGCGCTGGTACATCGCCAAGCGGGCCGAGTTGGCCACGTCCAAGAGTTCGGCTTCCTTGCCGGCGTCCGTCACGCCCTTCAGCACGAAGTTCCGCTTGGCGACGACGGCCACCGGGGCGGGGGCAGGAGCCGGCGTATCGGTCCTCGGTAATTTGCGGTGCGTCGGCGTCTGTTGAAACGGGTCGGTCTCGGGTTTCGGCGGCGCGACGACGGGCAACGGCTTCGGGGGCGGCGCGATCACCGGCAGCGGCTTCGGCTCCGGTTCAAGCAGTGGCAGCGGTTCCGGAGCGGGGCCGGTTTCCCGGATCGGTTCATCGACCGGCGGCGGCGGGGGCAGCGGCGGCGCCAGCGTGGCCGGGGCCGTGGACCGCTTCGGCGATTCCGCGGCAACGGTGGCCGGCGCCGTGTCCTTGTTGACGGCCTCCACGGCTTCGCGGGCCTGTTTCAAGAGCGCGTCGAACCCCGTGTTGCCGACGGCGTTCGCCTGTTCGGCTTCCAAGATATTCACGGCCCGCGCGGGGTCGTTCTCCCGCAGAGCCTGCCGGCCGGCGGCGATGGCCTTCTGCACGGGGATGATCTTGTTCAGATCCCGGGGCGGCTCGGCATTCAGGGTGAGTGAAAGCGCGAGCCAGCCCGCGAGAATCGGCAGTCGGGAGAAAATCATTGTGGCATCCTTGCCGGTTTGCGGGCAATCCTTCGCCCGCGGCGAGACGCACATTAGGGGGGCTTGACGGAAAATGCAAGGTCAGGCCGGACCGGGTGAAGCTGGGGGGGCTGGCGAATGGAATACCGCGAACCGACGAGGAACATGCACCGGCCCCTACAAGGTCACGGGGGCATTTGCTAAGTTATCGGAGTGACGCTCCGGACTTTAATTGGGAGTCGTGCCCGTGGCCGACATTAAGAACATCGACATTCGCAAGGGCATGGTTTACGTCGGCGAAGACGGCTCCCTGTTCCAATGCCTGGACCGGGACTTGAACACGCCGGGCAACTGGCGGGCGATCCTGTACCTCAAGGTCCGCAACCTCAAGACCGGCTCCATCACGCAGACCCGCGTGAAGCCGGACGACAAGGTGGCGCTAGCGTACCTCGAAACCAAAAACATGCAGTACTCCTACCGCGAGGGGGACGAGTTCGTGTTCATGGACCCGGAGACCTTCGAGCAACTGGCGCTCAAGGCCGCCTTCGTCGAAGACCAGATCAAGTACCTGCGCGAAAACGACGTGGCCATGGTCACGCTGTACGAGGGCAAGCCCCTCGGCTTCGAACTCCCGCAGACCGTGGAACTCACCGTGATCGAAACGGAACCCGGCATCAAGGGCGCCACCGCCGCCGCCCAGTACAAGCCGGCCACGATGGAGACGGGCCTCGTCATCAACGTCCCGTCGTTCATCAACGCCGGCGACACGATCAAGATCGACACGGAAGAGGGGAAGTATCTGGGCCGCTCCGGGCAGAAGTAAGTTCAAGACAATCGATTCGCCGCACGTCAGCCGGGCTTGATGCCCGGCTGTTTTCGTTTGTGGCACAAGCGAACTGGCTCCGTATTGGGACGCGCCTCATTGACTTCGTGGGATATTGCCCGGCTGACTGGGCTGTCGGTGTCCCAATTGTCAGAAGTTCCAACGACGTGTCTTTCACCCCGGAGGGGTGGCAGCCATTAGCCCCGGGTCGCGCTTCGCGCACCCGGG
>JAYTTY010000553.1:0-15309 GCA_043744795.1 Zavarzinella sp.
GGCATGGTCGCACTATTGCGACTTCCGCCTGAATTCTTCGCTCTCGCCTGACCTACCCCTGTAAGCCCCCCGGCCCCCTCTCCGCGGCGGAGAGGGGGCGCAAGCGGGCAAAGTCGTTTTGGTTTGGTTCCCCCTCTCCGCGGCGGAGAGGGCGTTAGGGAGTGAGGTTGCCTTTCACATGGCGTCACTCCGTGAACTCGACCTTCACCTTTTCGCCCGCCCGCCCGGTCACCTTCTTGGTGTGGCTGACCTTGCCCTCGGCCGTGACCCAGACGGCCTTCACCTCGTAGGTGTGGCTGTCCGTGGCATTCAGCGGCGGGGACTTGAACAGTCGGACGGCGCCGGTCGTCGCCGAGACTTGGCCGTCGATGAACAATTGGGCGTCGGCGGCCGGCATGTGGACTTCCACTTCCAACGGGGCAGTCTTCGTCAGGACTTCCAACGGCGGGGGCAGTTCTTCCGCGCCCGCGACGGCCACCGGCAGCGGGGCCGGCGACAGGATTGGCGCCGGCTGGTTCAGCGGGATGTACGCGAAGTTGTAGAAGCCCGGCCGGTACGCGGGCGGCGGCGGGAAGAACGTGCTGTCCGCTCCGCCGAACATGCCGGGGACCGGCTTGTACGTCGGGACGGGCGGGCCGTACATGCTCAGGCCGTTGCCATAGTTGCCGTACTGTTGCAGCGGGAACACGCCGGGGTAAAAGCCGGGGTAGCCGTAGCCGAAACCGGGGCCGTACCCCAAGCCCGGCCCGTAGCCGTAGCCCGGCCCGAAGCCGGGGAAGCCGTAGCCAATGCCCACGCCGAACCCGACGCCGGGCCGCTGGGCCTTGGCCTCCGGCGCGGCCAGGGTGAGCAACACTGGCAACGGCAGCAACAAACGGAACAACAACTTGCCCATGGCGGTCTCGCCTCCGTGGCGTGGGAGAATTGGGGGCCTCCGTCACGCTAACACGGCCGCCGACTTCGCCAAGCGATTTTCGCCGGAATGCCGTCCGCCACCCGCGGCGGGCGGCCCGAAAACTCGCCGATCTCGTCCACGTCGCGGGACGGGGGCAACCGGCATTCGGCCTACGCCGGTGAAAGGCGGCAATTCCGGCACAGGGCCGGTCATGCCGATTTTCGGCGGCGGCCCTGGCAAACGAGTTGTGCCGGGCTACCAATGGTCATCAGGTACCGTTCCCCCGTCTTTATCTCCCACCCGGCACAGAGATGACGCCCTTCTTCCCGAGCCGACCGCCCCGCCCGCGACTGCCGCGGCCGGCCCCTCTTGCGCTGCAACCGTTGGAATCCCGCGACGCGCCCGCCGCGTTCACGCCCGGGAATTTGCTCGTCTACCGCGTCGGGACCGGCTCTGGGTTGACGACCAAGGGGACGGCCGTTTTTCTGGACGAGTACGCCACGGCGGCGGGCCAGTCGGCGCCGGTGCAATCGCTCGCGCTGCCCACGGCCGTCAGCGGGGCGAACAAACGCCTGGTGGCCAGCGGGACCGGGACGGCCGAAGGAATGATGACGCGGTCCGCGGACGGCAAGTACCTCGTCCTGGCCGGGTACGACGCCGCCGTCGGGGACGCGGCCGTCGCCACAAACAACCACGCGAAGACGGTGGCCCGCGTCGATGCCGCGGGAGCCATCGACACGACGACGACGTTCACCGACGGCTACACGGGCGGCAGCAGCGCGATCCGGTCCGTCGCCTCACTGGACGGCGGCGGCTTCTGGACCGCCGGCGGCGGGACGGCGGACGGCGGAGCGCGGTACATCGCCTACGGGGCAACCAACTCGGTCCAGTTGAATTCCGCCGCGAACAACACCCGGCAAATCGCCGTCTTCGCCAATCAACTTTACCAGTCCGCCTTTTCAACCCCGCCCCTGTTGGCAACCGTCGGCTCGGGAACGCCGATGACGGCGGGGCAGCCGATCACCGCCCTCCCGGGGTTCCCCGCGAGCGGCAGCCCGTTCGGCTTCTTTTTCGCCGACCTCACCGCCGGCGTGGCGGGCCTCGACACGCTGTATGTCGCCAGCGACGACTCGGCCGCCCTGAGCAAATACTCGCTGGTCAGCGGCGCGTGGACGGCGAACGGCGTCGTCGGCACGGCGACGGATCGCTACCGCGGGCTGACGGCGTCCGTCTCCGGGACGACGGTGACGCTGTACGCGGTGCGCGGCGGCAAGGAGTTGGTGACGCTCACCGACGCCAGCGGCTACAACGGCACGCTCGCGGGGACGCCGGCCGTTGTCGCGACGGCCGCCGCCAACACCGGCTTCCGCGGCGTCGCCTTCGCCCCGCTGGCCGCCGGCGCGCCCAACGCGGCCCCGACGCTCAACGACATCGCGGCCCCGTCGGCCATCAGCGAAGACGCGGGCGAACAGACCGTCACGGTCAGCGGCGTCACGGCAGGCGGCGAGGCGTGGCAGACCGCCACGGTGACGGCGACCTCGGGAAACACCGGCCTGATCGCGGCCGTCGCGGTCGTCGCCACGGGTGACGGGACCACGCGCGAGTTGAAGTACACGCCCGTCCCCGACGCCGGCGGCACGGCCGTCATCACCGTGACCGTGACGGACAACGGCGGGACCGCCAACGGCGGCGTGGACACCGTGTCCAAGACGTTCACGGTGACGGTGAACCCCGTCAACGACGCGCCGCGGAATCACGTCCCCGCGCCACAGACGACCAAGGAAGACACGCCGCTCGTCTTCTCGATGGCCACCGCGAACGCCGTCACCGTCACGGATGTGGACGCGGGGACGGGAACCGTTGCCGTCACCCTGACGGCGACCAACGGACTCTTGGACTTGGGCAGCGCCGCCGGCCTGTCGATAAGCGGCAACCACTCCGCCGTTGTCACCCTGGCCGGCCAACTCGCGGCCGTCAACGCCGGCCTGAACGGGCTGACGTTCACGCCGACGGCCGACTACTTCGGCCCCGCCTCGATCCGGGTTCAGACCGACGACGGCGGCAACACCGGGGCCGGCGGCCCGCTGACGGCCGACGACCTCTTCGCGATCACCGTCAGTCCCGTGAACGACGCCCCGACGCTGGACGCCATCGCCGACCCGCCGGCCATCGATGAGGATGCGGGGGAACAGACGCTGACGATCACCGGCCTCGCGCCCGGTCCGGCCAACGAGTCGGGGCAAAAGCTCGTCACCATCACCGCCGTTTCGAGTAACCCGGCCCTGACCGGGATCATCGCCGTCAGCGGGGCCGGCCCGACTTGCCGCCTCAAATACACGCCGGCAGCCGACGCCAGCGGCACGGCCGTCATCACCGTCCGCGTCGAAGACAACGGCGGCACGGCCGACGGCGGCGCGAACGCGGTCGAGAATTCGTTCACCGTCACCGTGAACCCGGTCAACGACGCTCCGGTCAACGGTTTGCCGAGTGCGTTCGCCGCCTTGGAGGACACACAACTTGCTTTAGCCGGCATCACCGTGGCCGACGTGGACGCCGGATCGGCCGATGTCCACGTGACGTTCTCCGTGACCTCGGGGACACTGACGCTGTCCGATGACATCCCCACGGGGTTGAACGCCGCCGACATCGCGGGCCGGGACACAGCCACGCTCACCGTCACGGCGCCGCTCTCGAAAATCGCCGCGACGTTGGCCGCCGACGGCCTGCGGTTCCGCCCCGCGGCCGAGATGAGCGGGCCGGTCACGCTCGCCATGAGGGCCGACGATTTCAGCCTCGCCGATTCGGATGATTCGATCATCACCGTCACGGCAATCAACGACCCGCCGACCCTCAACGACATCCCCGCCTTCGCCCCCATTGACGAAGACGCCGGCCCACAGACGGTCACGATCTCGGGCGTGGCGGCCGGCCCGGCGAATGAGGCCGGGCAACAACTCACGGTCACGGCCACGTCGGACAACCCGGTGCTGCTCGGCGCCATCACCTTTGCCGAAACGGGCGCGTCACGCCAATTGCTGTTTACGCCCGTCGCCAACGCCAACGGCAGCGCCGTCGTCACCGTCCGCGTCGAAGACAACGGCGGGACCGACCACGGCGCGGTGAACTTCGTCGAGAAGACGTTCGCCGTCATTGTGAACCCGGTCAACGACCCGCCGACCCTTAACGACATTCCCGACCCGGCCGCCGACGATGAAGACGCCGGGGAACGGGCGGTGTCGATCAGCGGCGTCACGGGCGGCCCGAACGAGGCCGGCCAACCCGTCACGGTCACGGCCTCGTCGGACAACGCGGCCCTGCTCTCCTCAATCACCGTCTCCGATTCCGGAAGCGCGCGCACGCTCAAATACACGCTCTTGCCGAATGCGAACGGCACGGCCGTCGTCACCGTCCGCGTGCAGGACAACGGGGCGGGCGCTAACTTCGTGGAGAAGACGTTCACCGTCACCGTGAACGCCGTGAACGACCCGCCGACGCTCAACGCCGTCCCGAACCCCGCGGCCATCGCGGAAGACGCCGGGGAACAAACGCGGACGGTCTCCGGCCTCTCGGCCGGGCCGCCCGACGAGGCCGGGCAAAGTGTCACGGTGACGGCAACATCCTCCAACCGCGCCCTCATCGGGGCCGTCGTCGTGACGGGCGACGGCGCCACGCGCGACCTGTCGTACACGCCCGCCGCCGACGCCAACGGCTCCGCGATCATCACCGTCCGCGCGCAGGATAACGGGACGGGGACGAATTTCATTGAGAGGACGTTCGCCGTCACGGTGACGGCCGTCAACGACCCGCCGACGTTCACCAAGGGCGTTGACCAGACCACGGACGAAGATTCCGGAAAACAAACCGTCGCCGCGTGGGCCGTGAACCGCTCGGCCGGCCCCGCCGACGAGGCGGGGCAGACGCTCGCCTTCCAGGTGACGACCGACAACGGCGCCCTCTTCTCCACGCCCCCGGCCGTCGCCCCGGACGGCACGCTGACGTACACGCCGGCGCCGGACGCCAACGGGACGGCCGCCGTCACCGTCCGGCTCACCGACTCCGGCGGCGGCGCCGACACATCGGCCGCCCAGACGTTCACCATCCGCGTGACGCCCGTCAACGACGCGCCGACCCTGGCCGACATCCCAAATCCGGCCGCCGTCGCCGAGGACGCCGGGGGGCAAACCGTCACACTCACCGGCATCGTCGCCGGCCCGGCTGACGAAGCCGGTCAGGCCATCGCCGTCACGGCCACGTCAAACAATCCCTCGTTGATCGCCTCCGTGGCCGTGACCGGCGCCGGCCCGACGCGACAGGTGACGTACACGCCCGCGCCCAACGCGAGCGGCGCCGCGATCATCACCGTGCGCGTGCGAGACGACGGGGACGGCGCCAACGTGGCCGAGAGGACGTTTACCGTCACCGTGTCCCCGGTGAACGACCCGCCGACGCTGGCCGCCATCGCCGACCCGCCGCCGATTGACGAGGACGCCGCGGAACAGACCGTCACCGTCACCGGCCTCTCGGCCGGGCCGCCGGACGAAGCCGGGCAACCGCTCGATGTGACGGCGACTTCCGGCAACCGTGACTTGATCGCGGCCGTGTCCGTCTCCGGCGGCGGGACGACACGCGAGTTGAAGTTCACGCCGGCGCCCGACGCCAGCGGGACGGCCGTCATCACCGTCCGCGTAGACGACGGCGGGCCGGGATCGAACGTCGTCGAGAAGACGTTTGTTGTCACCGTCACGGCGGTGAATGACGCGCCACGGGCCACCGGCGGGACGTTGCCCGCGACCGAGGACACGGCGGCCACGGGCATTCTTTCGGCGACGGACATCGAGGGGAACGCGCTGACGTTTGCCGTTGTCGATCAACCCATGCACGGCACGGTCAACGTCACGGACGCCGCGACGGGCGCGTACACCTACGCCCCGGCGCTGAACTACAACGGGCCGGACCGTTTCACGTTCCGGGCGACCGACGGGGCGGCAGACTCGAACGCGGCGGCGGTGGCCGTCACCGTCGCCGCCGTCAATGACCGGCCGGCCATCGATACGTCATTCGGCGTCATCATCGGCCGCCTCTCAGCCAAAGCCGCCGACCCGGCCGGGTCTTCCGTCAGCGCTCTTCTCACGCATGCCACGGACGCGGACGGCGACCCGCTCCGTGTCGCCGTGGCCGCCGCAGTAACGTCTCCCACCACCGGCCGCTGGCAATCTCGCGTTGACGCTTCCGCACCCTGGGCCGACATCAAGAGCGTCTCCATCGGCTCGCCCCTCCTGCTCCCCGCGATGGCGCAGGTCCGCTTCCTCCCGGCCGCCAGATTCACCGGGTTTGCACCGCTCGGCTACAAGGCGTGGGACGGAGCGGCGTTCAGCGCGGACATTGAACAGGCGTGGGTGGCCGTCGGCCGGACGACGCCGGCCATCGACGCGGCCGGCAACCCGCTGCTCACGCCCGTCCTGAAAGACGCCGTCAATCCGGCGGGCGACATGGTCAAGAGACTGCTCGGTTCCTTGGCCACGGACCCGGACAAGAAAGACAAGCTCGGGATGGCAATCACGGCCGCCGATTCGGCCAACGGGACGTGGGAATTTAAGGTCGGCGGGAAGTGGGCATCCATCACCGACGTGTCGGAATCCGCCGCCGTGCTGCTCGGGCCGACGATGAGAGTTCGTTTCCGGCCGGCGGCCGGGTACTTCGGGCCGGCGACGCTGACGTACCGGGCGTGGGACGGAAGGGTCGGCGTCACCGGCGAGCGCGCCGTGGCCGTCGGGCCGGCATTCAGCGCGGAAGATGAGACGGCCGTCGTCAACGTGGTCGCCCGGCCGGCGCTGGACACGACGAAGGCCCAAGTTTTGTCCGGTCAACAACTCGTATCCGACCTCTTGGTCGGGGCCGTGACCGACGTGCCACCGGGGACGACGCTCGGCCTCGCCGTCACCGGCTTCACCGGCCGGGGGACGTGGAATTACCAAGTCCCGGGCGGGCCGCTCACGCGGGTTCCGAACGTGTCGGCGGCCAAGGCGCTGTTGTTGCCGGGTGAGGCCGTCCTCTCGTTCGCGGGGCTGTCCGGCGGGGCGACGTTGCGGTACCGGGTCTGGAACGCGACGGCCTTTTCGGCGTCGGCCGGGGCGTTCGGGAACGTGTCGAACACGGCGTTCAGCGCGGCCGGGGAAACGCTTTCGGTCTTGGCCGGGCCGCACGACCCGCCGACGATCAACCCGGCGGGGTTCAGCCTCGGGAGACTCGCCGAAGACCCGAAGACGAATCCCGGCGTGAGCGTCAAACAAGTGGCGAAGGCGGCCGGCGGCGCCGACGCGGACAAGAACACCAGTGGGATCGCCTTGACCGGATTGACCGGCGCCGGGACGTGGGAGTATTCACTCGACCGCAAGGCGTGGCGGCCGGTCGGGGCGGTGACGCCGGCCAACGCGCTGCTGCTGTCGCCGACGGCCAAAGTTCGGTTCTCGCCGACGACGAACCAATCCGGCCCGGCGACTCTGACCATCAGAGCGTGGGACGGCGCTTACGCGACGAGCGGCGACTACGCCGACCCGGCTTCCCTCTCGGCGCTCAGTTTCGAGTCGGCCGTCGGGACGCTGACGGTGACGGCCGTGAACGACCCGCCGGTCCTCGATGCGTCCAAGGTGAAGTACCTGCCGGACATCGCGTCGGGCGAGTCGGCCTCGGCCTCCGTCGCCTCATTGGTGACCAATGCGGCCGACACGGAGTCGGGGGCGTTGGGCATTGCGGTGACAGCCGTGACCGGACGCGGGACTTGGCGTTACAGCCCGGACGGCACGGCGGCCTTTGTCCCGCTGCCGAAATTGCCGGCCGTCTTGGCGTCAACGGCGGCCGTCCGCTTCGTCGCGGACACCGGGTTCTCCGGCGTCGCCGGCCTGACCTACAAGGCGGCGGACTGTGACGGCTGGTTGAGTGCGGCGGCCGAAACGCTGACGGTGGCCGTCGACAACCAAGCCCCGAGTCTGAGCGACCCGGGGACGCTGACCGACATCTTGGAAGACCTGACAACCAACGCGGGAGACTCGGTCGCGGAACTTCTCGGGGAGACTTTTCACGACGCGGCCATCGGCGCGCCCGGCGTGGCGGTGACGGCCGTAGCCGGGCCGGGAACTTGGCAATTCTCGCTGGACAACGGCAAGACGTGGGCGGATGTCGGGGCCGTCAACGGGTCATCGGCCCTGTTGCTGTCACCCAAGTCCAAGGTGCGTTTCGCCCCGGCGGTGAACCAATCCGGGACGGCGACGTTGACCTATACGGCGTGGGATGGGACGGTTGGAACGGCCGGCGAGCGGTTCAACCTCTCGGCGCCCGGCCAGTCGGCGTTCGGCGGCAGTCAGACGGCGACGGTGACGGTGGCGCCCGCGGCGGACGCGCCGACGTTGAACACGACCGGGACGCCGACGCTCGCGGCCGGTCAAGTCGGCACGCTCATTTCCACATTCCTCAACGGCACGGTGTCTGACCCCGAAGGCGGCGCGTTCGGCCTCGCGGTCATCGGCGTGTCGGGCAAGGGACGATGGGAGTTTCGGCTAGACGGCGTATCGTCGTTCCAACCGCTCGGCGCCGTGTCGAAGATGTCGCCGCGGTTGCTGCCGGACTCGGCTCGGTTGCGGTTCCTCCCGGCCGCCGGGTTCATCGGCACGGCGACGCTGACGTATAAGGCGTGGAACACGGCGCCGGCCGACGGCGCGCCCTTCAGCGATGCCGCCGAGATTCTCAGCGTGCCCGTGGGCGACCTTCCCCCGACCTTGATTGACTTGTGACGGGTGAACCGGCGGAGTCATTTCCGCGTCGTGTAGGTCCGTGCCCGCCCAATAATGGAGACGCCGATGGCCGATCACCCCTTGGACCCCGCCCTGATCCGGCGGGCCGCCGCCATGCTCGCCACGTCGGAGCGCGTGGCCGTCCTTACCGGGGCCGGCGTCTCCGCGGAGAGCGGCGTGCCCACGTTTCGGGCGTCCGACGGCCTGTGGGAAGGCCACCGCATCGAAGATGTCGCCACGCCGCAGGGCTACGCCAAGAACCCGTTGCTCGTCTGGCAGTTCTACAACGCCCGCCGGGCCAACGTCGCCACGGTGACGCCGAACCCGGCCCATTTTGCCCTCGCGGTGTTGGAGGCCCACTTCGGCGACCGCTTCACGGTCATCACGCAGAACGTGGACGGCCTGCACCAACAGGCCGGCGCCAAGAACGTGCTGGAAGTCCACGGCAGCCTGCGCCGCACCCGCTGCCCCAACTGCGGTGACGTTGCCGACCGCGGCTTGGAAACGCTTTCCGACAAGCCGGAGTGTTTGAAGTGCGGCCGGGCCGTGCGGCCGGACATCGTGTGGTTCGGCGAGACCCTGCCGCCGGACATTTGGCAAAAAGCGCAGGAAGCTGCCGAGGAATGCGACACGCTGATCGTCGTCGGCACCAGCGCCGTCGTGTACCCGGCGGCCGGACTGATCGGCGTGGTGAAGCGGCGATCTCAATGGGGAGCCAAGCTGGCCGGCGACGTGATCGAAGTGAACCTGGAGCCGACCGACGCCTCCGCCCATGCGGATGTCGGCCTGTACGCCCCGGCCGGCGTCGTGTTGCCGCTGGTCGTCGAAAAGTTCAAGGAATTGGTGGCCGACGCGAAGTAAATAATCACCGCCGTCCGGCAGTCGCGTTGGAGTCCCGCTTTTAAGCGGTCTGTAACCTCCCCGCCGCGGTAGGCCGGAGGACCGAGTCTTCGAGGGTCCGACCCCGCGGCGAACGGTCGTTACCCGCGTGGGCCGGTCGTTTACCTCACCCCCTCACCCCCTCTCCGCGGCGGAGAGGGGGACCAGATCGCAGTCCGCGGCGGGCGGCCGTCACCCAGGAAGGCGAACCCTCGAAGACTCGGTTCGCCGGCCGACTGCGGCGGGACGGTCACAGACCGCCTGAAGGCGGAACTCCAACACGACCGCCGGATGGCGGTGACTCTTGCGTCTTGTGAAAATTGGTGGCTGATTCCGCCGAGGGAATCGGGTATCATCGGCCGCATGGACCGCCGTGACTTTTTCGCCGCCGCCCCGGCGCTGGCCCTTGCGGCCAGCGCCCGCCCGCAGGACCGGCCGTTGTCGCAACCGCCGAAGCGGCCGGGGCCGGCGAAGAAGCGTCTTGCCGTCGTCACCACGACCTATGGCTACCTGTCGCACGCCTACCACATCGCCGGGCGGTTTATCCACGGGTATCAGCGCGGCGGCGCGCACCACTTCCCGGCGGCCGACATCGCCTCCGTGTACGTCGAACAGGTCGGGCCGAAGGATGTCAGCGTCGGCATCGCCAAGGATCACGGCATTCGGCACTGCAAGACGGTCGCGGACGCGCTGACCCTCGGCACGGGGAAGCTGGCGGTCGATGGGGTGCTCATCATCGGGGAGCACGGCAACTACCCGTACAACGCCAAGGGGCAGAAACTGTACCCGCGTTACGAGTTCTTCCAGCAGGTCGTGAAAGTGTTCGCCGACTCCGGCCGCGTGGTCCCGGTGTTCAACGACAAGCACCTGTCTTTCGACCGCAAGAAGGGCTTCGAGATGGTGGCGACCGCGAAGAAGATGGGCTTCCCCATGCTCGCGGGGTCGAGCTTGCCGGTGACGTGGCGGCGGCCGGAATTGGAACTGCCGTTGGGCAAGAAGATTACTGAGGCGATGGTCATCGGCCCCGGCGAATTGGAGGTTTACGGCATCCACGAGTTGGAGCCGTTGCAGGCGATGGTCGAGCGCCGCACGGACGGCCAGCAGGGCGTTGCGCGCGTGGAGTACCTCGAAGGCGAGGCCGTGTGGAAGGCCGGGGACGACAAGCGCTGGTCGTGGGACTTGCTGGAAAGTTGCCTGGGTCGGAGCCAGTCCCGCAACGTCGGCGACCCCAAGGAGAACTGCAAGCACTTCACGACGCCGGCCGCGTGGGGATATACTGTCGCGACCCCGCGGGCGTTTCTGATCGAATACCGGGACGGGTTGAAAGCGTCCGTCTTGCAACTCGACGGCCACGTGAGCGACATCACCTTCGCCGCGACCGTGGCCGGCGAGAAGAAGCCCGCCAGCACCTTGTTCTGGCTGCCGCCCCCGCCCGGCGCCGCCTTCCTCGAAGCGCTGAGTACGCACGTGGAAACGCTGATGGACACCGGCAAGTCCCCGCTGCCCGTCGAGCGCACGATGCTGACCGGCGGCATCCTCGACTGGGCGCTGGAATCGCGAGTGCAAAAGAAGCCGCTGGAAACGCCGGACCTGGACGTGAGTTATTCCCCGCCGAAAGATTCCGGCTTCATGCGCGGAGATTATGTGACGGAGTTGAAGAGAAGAGAAGAGAAGAGAAGAGAAGAGAAGAGAAGAGAAGAGAAGAGAAGAGAAGAGAAGAGTTTCACGCAAAGCACGCAAAGAGGCAAAGCTCGCAAAGAAGACAAAAAGCATCATTCAAAACAGTCGGACGCGGTCCTGTCGAAGAATGATTTGGCTTTCTTTGCGAGCTTTGCCTCTTTGCGTGCTTTGCGAAAAACGGTTTTTAATTCATCCAAGGAATCACCATGAGATTTACGTTTGCCGTCACTTTCCTCCTCGCCGCGGTCGCGGTCGCCCAAGACGACCCGACGAAGTTGTTTAAAGACAAGGCCGAGAACACGGACGCCCGGTTGGGCGCGCCGAAGACGCTGAACAGTTACTTCCCGTTTGCCGTCCCGGCGAACAAGGAGTCGTGGGACACGCGGAAGGCCGCGCTGCGGGAGCAGTTGTCGGTCGGGCTGGGCCTGTGGCCGATGCCGGAGAAGACGCCGCTCAACCCGGTGATTCACGGCAAGATCGACCGCGACGGGTACACCGTCGAGAAGGTGTACTTCGCCTCCATGCCGGGGCACTACGTCTCCGGGAACTTGTACAAGCCGACGGACAAGAAGCTGGGCAAGCGGCCGGCGGTGCTGAGTCCGCACGGGCACTGGCCGCCGGAAGGGCCGAAGGGCGGGCGGTTCTACGAAGCGAAAGATTCGCAGATCAAGGCCGACCTCGCTTCCAAGGGGGAGAAGACCGAAGGAGGGTCCAAGTACCCGTTGCAGGCCCGCTGTGCGATGCTCGCCCGCCTCGGCTTCATCGTGTTCCACTACGACATGATTGGCTACGCCGACAGTCAGGCCTTTAAGCACCGCACCGGGTTCTTGGACGCTCAAGCGGAACTGCGGTCGCAGAGTTTCCTCGGGTTGCAAGTGTGGAACAGCATCCGCGCGCTCGACTTTCTGTGCGACTTGCCGGACGTGGACGCCAAGCGCATCGGCGTCACCGGGGCCAGCGGCGGCGGGTCTCAGACATTCCTGCTGTGCGCCCTCGACGACCGCCCGGCGGCCGCCTTCCCGGCCGTGATGGTGGGCACCGCCATGCAGGGCGGGTGCGTGTGCGAGAACTGCTCCTACCTGCGCGTCGGCACCGGCAACGTCGAGATCGCCGGCATGTTCGCCCCGAAGCCGTTGGCCATGAGCGGGGCCGACGACTGGACCAAGGAGATCGAGACGAAGGGCCTGCCCGAGTTGAAGCAGCTTTACAAAATGCTCGGGGCCGAGGATAAAGTGGCCGCCAAGGCGTGGACGCAGTTCCCGCACAACTACAACCAAGTCTCGCGCGAGTTCATGTACTCGTGGTTCAACCAACACCTGCTCGGCGGGTCCGGCCCGGTGGCCGAGTTGCCGTTCAAACCGGTCCCGCCGGCCGAACTGACCGTTTACGACGCCGAACACCCGCGGCCCAAGGACGAGTTGACTGCCGTTGACCTGCGCATGACGATGACGGCCAACGCCGAGAAGCAATTGGCCGCGCTGGAGCCGAAGGACGCGAAGAGCCTTGCCGAGTTCAAGCGAGTGAGTGGCACCGCACTCAAGGCGCTGATTGGCGAATCGCTGCCCGAACCCGGCACGCTGGAAGCGGGCAAGCCGGCCGAAGTGAAACTGCCCGACGGCGTCTCCATGCACCTCGCCAGCTTCGGCCGCAAGGGCCAGGGGGACAAGATCGTCATGGCCGGCGTCCTCAAGGGGAAGGCCGCCCCGGAGACGGTCGTGATTTGGGTGTCGCCCGACGGTAAGGCCAGCCTCATCCAGAAGGGCGAATTGCACCCGGCCGCCAAGAAGTTGATCGACGCCGGGTACGGCATCGTCGCCCCGGACGTATTCCAAACGGGCGAGATCAAGGGCGAGAAGCCGCCGGCCGTGGACCCGAACTACGCGGGCTTCACCTACGGGTACAATCGCTCGGTGTTCGCCAACCGCGTACACGACATCCACACCGCCGTCCTGTTCGCCCGCGACATGGTGAAGGCCAAGACGATCCACCTCGTCGGCTGGGACGGCGCCGGCCCGTGGGTCGTCGCGGCGCGGGCCCTGTGCGGGGACGCGGTCAGCAAGACCGTCGCGGACCTGAACCAATTCCGCTTCGAGAACGTCACGACGACGGGTGACGAGAACATGCTGCCGGGGGCGTTGAAGATGGGCGGCCTGCCCGCGATGCTGGCCCTGTGCGCCCCGCACGCCGTTCTGGCCCACAACCACCAGGGCACGCACACCGGCGATTTGCCGAAGGCCGCCTACACCGCCGCCGGCAAGGCCGACGCCCTGACCCGCAAGCCGGAAAAGGCGACGGTGGACGAGATCACGGTGTACTTGATTGGGAAGTGACCACTCTCTTCTTGGCGAGCGGGGGGCGTAAGCCCCCTGTCTTCTGATCGTAAGAGAAGACAGGGGGCTCACGCCCCCCGCTCGCCGGTGCTTCGATAGGGCAACCGCATGAGAACGCTGGCCATCGGCGACGTCCACGGCTGTCTGACGGCCCTGGACACGCTGCTGGGCTTCATCCAAATGAAGCCGGACGACCGCCTGATCTTCCTCGGCGACTACATCGACCGCGGCCCGGACAGCAAGGGCGTGCTGGACCGCGTGATCCAATGTCGCCTCACCGGCCAAGTGGAGACCCTCCGCGGCAACCACGAGTTGATGATGCTCGCCGCCGCGGAAGACGCCACCGGCCTGCGCTTCTGGAAGTATTGCGGCGGGCAGGAAGCCCTCGACTCCTACGCGACGCTCGGCACGGAAGCGACGCTCAAGGACATCCCCACATCGCACTGGCATTTCATCCGCCAGAACTGCCTCGACTGGTACGAGACCGACACGCACATCTTCGTCCACGCCAACGCGAAGCACGACTGGCCGATGAACCGCCAAGAGTCGCAATACCTCCAGTGGGAGTTCCTCGACCCGGAAAAGTTCAAGCCCCATTACTCCGGCAAGACGGTGATCTGCGGCCACAGCGAGCAACGTAACGGCAAGCCACTCGTCATCCCCGGAGCCGTCGGCATCGACACCTGGGCCTACGGCGGCGGCTGGCTGACCTGCTTGGACGTGGACACTGAGGAGTATTGGCAAGCGAACGAGCTGGGCGAGACGCGGGCGGGGCGGCTGGGGGATTGAGGCCGCCCGAAGTGAGCCGAGCGGCGTAAGCCGCCGGGTGTTGCGCTCAAGCCCACACCCGGCGGCTGACGCCGCTCGGCTCGCCAATTGCGGTGAAGATGTTTCTGCCCGGCCGGTTCTCCCTACCATTTCGGGGACCACCCTCAGCAATTCTTGTCCATTCGCCAGAGGAGATGCCTTCATGAAGCGTTATTACTCCATGTCCTCGCTGATCTTCCTCGCCGCCGTCAGTCCGCCGGCCGGGGCCGACGACCCGCCGCCCGCGAAGAAGGAAGCGCCGGCCGGCTGGGAGTGGTTTCAGCCGAAGGACATACCGTTCCGCGTCCTGCTCCCCGCCGCCGGGAAAAAGTATGAGCCGTACGAGTGGCAGCCCGCTACGGATGGCTTCTTTATCGTGACTGACCGCGCGCAGTCGGTTGACGGGGCGGAAGGCATGGCGTTCGTGTTGCGGACGGCAAGTTATCGTTTGAGAAGGCCGGCGGATACGACCGCCGTCTTCCGAATCTCAGACCACATCCGCAGATCCGTTCAACACACGGAGCGCGCCTTCGACCCGCTAACTTCGGAATCGAAGCAAGTGAAAGTTCGCGGCACGCCCGCCATCGACTTTTTCTTCACAAGGGAAGGGGCGGTCGTCCGCGGGCGCGGCGTCTATGCCGCGGATAATGTGTTCGTTGTCACTGTTCAGGCGAAGGACAAGGCCGCCGTCACGTCGAAGGAGATCGACGCCTACCTGGACTCCATCGAGTACGTCCCGCCGCCGAAGAAGGCGGTTGAGCCGAAGAAGGCGGAGCCGGGGAAGGAGCCGACGAAAGATAATTGACGGCAACGCACGCTTGTAAGCCGCGACGCGGAGGCTTTGCGGAGAGGAGCGCGTTTCGCGACTGTCGCCGAAGTCCGCGGATCGCCGCTCACGGGTGACAGTCGGTGAACGCGCTCCTCTCCGCAA
>JAYTTY010000554.1:0-3859 GCA_043744795.1 Zavarzinella sp.
TTTTCGCGGAGCGAAAAGCGACGATGCGCCGCGAAAGTTCAGGGCTTTGCCGTGCGGCGGCCGGCCCCTTGTTAAAACGGGTGTTGGATGCCGAACCAGAATTGCACGGGCGAGTCGGCGTTCACGGTCTTGGCGATGTCGACGCGCAGCATCGTCCGCTCCAGGAAGCTGAACCACGCCACGTCGAAGCGGAACCCGAGGCCGACGGCGTGGGCCACCGGGCCTTGCGAATTGCCGTTGAGGTAGATGTCCCCCACGTCGTAGAAGGGGGCGACATACATATTTTTCAGGCGCACGAAGTGGTCGGCGCAGTCGATGTCGGCCCGGCGGATCACCGGGACGCGCCACTCGGCGCTGCCGACCCACGCCAGCGACCCTTGCCGCTCCGAGAGGTCGAAGCCGCGGAAGCGCATGTCGCCGCCGAGGGCGAAGAAGCGGCCGTCTTGTTTCCAACCTGCCGCCCCGAACGCCCGCAGAGCCAACTTGGATTCCGACAGCCAGCCCAGCCCGTCTGGCAGGGCGTGGACCCACGACGCCTGCATCCAGCCCTGATGGGCGACGCGATCCTGGCCGAGGATCGGCACGCCGACGGCATACGTCGCGTCGAGCCGGAAGCCCATTTCCGGGTCCCAGTACGGCGTCAGCAAATCAATGTGGTAGTGGAGGCCGACGTTCGTGGCCTGGTCGTAGGTGTACGCCCCGGCCGGCAGCGGGAACCGCGGCTTGGGCAGGAAGTTCTGCTGCCACGACGCGAACGACTCGACGTGGTGCATCGGGGCCGTGTACAGGGCGGACGCCTCGTCGATGGTGTACCGGCTCCAGATCACGGCCCGGTCGAGGTCGGTCTGCGTGTTGCTGAACTGGGCCACGCTCGTCTCCGCGTGGAAGCCCACGTCCACGCGCGGCAGCGGCCAGTGGCTGATCTGCCCGTCGAAGCCGGCCGCCACGTCGCGGTACGTGGTCCGGTAGCCGACGTAGGCGCCGCCGACGAACTCCTCGGTCCGGAACGCGCCGACCCGCGCCCCCGCGATGGTCGAGCGGGTAAACCACGCGTCCGCGTACGACGGCCCGAAGGCCCACGGGCCGGCGATGAAGTTCCAGCGGTCGTAGGCGTTGGTGTACGCCGTCTCTTCGAGGAACGTGTAGCACGGGGCGTACCGCAGGCGCGGCTCGCTCTTCCAGCGGTTGTTGGCCGGCTCGGAGTCCGGCAGGATCTGGTCGGGGTCCACGGCTATTTGGTTCGGCGCGGTCGGGAGCGTCACCTCCACGCGGACCGTGTGGTCCCCCAGCGGCTCGACGGTCGCCGCCGGGTTCTTCAAATTCAGCACGCCCGCGGCCGGGATCACCGGCACCCGGACGGCGTAAGTCGCCCCGTCGTCGAAGCTGAAGCCGAGCGTCGTCGGCTCGTCGTACTCGGCCTTCTGCCGAAGGATCACGGTCGCCTTATAGACGCCCTTCGGCGCCTCCTCCTTCCGCGCGTCGCCGGGCGCGGCCGCGGGGGTCACGGGCTGCACGTCCACTTTTTCGACCGCCCAGTCGCTCATGCCGTTCTGGGTCAGCCACTGTTTGAAGAACTCGTCCCAATTCTGCCCGGTGTACTCGACCAACTCGCGCTTGAAGTCTTCAACAAGGATGATTTTGAAGTAATACTTCTGGTGCAGGCGGCGCATGAAGTCCATGAAGGCCGCCTCGCCGAGGCGGCCCTCCAGCATGCCGACGATCTTGCCGCCGCGGTCGTACGCGGCGCTGAACAGGTTGCCGATGTGCTTGTACTTGGTCATCTCCTGCACGGCCGGGCCGAGGTCGCCGTTGCGCAGCGTCGCGTAGAACTGGCTGTAGCGGTAGTCTTCCCGCTTGATGCCCGGCAGCCACCCGAGGCCCTTCGGGTAGGTGATGAGGGCGTTGTTCTTCCCCTCTTCCTGGTTCATCAATCGGTGGGCGAAGTAGGTGGCGAACGCCTCGTCCATGAACGTCTCGCGGAACCCGTCGGTCCCGATCACGTTGTAGAACCACTGGTGACAGGTCTCGTGCGAGATCAGGTAGGCGACGTACGCCTCCGCGGAGTGCGGCATGGCGAAGACGCGCTCGTCGATCATCACCAGCCCGCAGCACTCGTTGCCGTTCCACCCGAAGTAGGACTCCGCGATCACCAGTTCTTTGTACGGGTACGGGCCGAACCACTTCACGTACGCCTGCAGCGCGCGGGCGGCGTGCTTTACCAGCGCCCGGGCGTAAAACTCGTGCTCCGGGAAGGCGAGGCACTTCACCGTGACGCCGCCGGCGTCCCCGGTGAATTCCTGAAAGCGGTCGGAGCACAGGATGGTGAAGTCGCGCGCCGTCACCGGGCCGATCTCGACTTCCTGCTCGGCGCCGGCGTCCTTGGTTGAAATGACCGGGCCGGTGCAGGCGACCTTCTGACCCTTCGGCAGTTTCGCCCGCACGGTGAACACGCCGGCCTCGTTGAAGAACGGCTGGTGCCACGGGACGAACGGCGTCGGCTGCCAGCCCTTCTCCGGGTGCAACACCGCCACCACGGGGTGCCAGTTGCTGAGGAATGTGACGCCCTCCCACTGGCCCCACCGCCCCTGCTTCTGTGGCAAGTGCATCGTGTACGACAGGGCCAGCGTGACCGTGCCGCCCGCCGGCAGCGGCTCCGGCAGCGGAACCACAAGGGCGGTCGTCATGTCGGACCGGAAGCGGTGGTGCAGTTCCCGCCGCGTCCACGCCCCGCCCACTTTCTCCAATCGTTCGACCTTGTTCATGACCAGGGCCGGCGTGTTGTACATGCCCTCGCTGGCCGGGATGCGCATGATTTCCAGCATCTTGGCGAGGAAGAGGCGTTCCACCGCCCCGGTCGGCGGCTGGAAGTGCGAGTGGGCGTTGAAGACGATCTCGTCGACGGGCTTGGCCGTCCGGTTCGTCCACGTGACGTTCTGCGTGACCTCGACCTTGTGGCCGGGCAGATCGTAGTGCATGGCGATGTCGTACCGGGGCAGCCAGTCCGGCGCTTGGCGCTCGGCCCCGGCCGCGGCGAGCGCGGCCCAACACAGCCCGATGATGGAGAGGACGGCACGCATGAGCGGGCCGGGCATACCCGAAACCGCGCGGCGTGTCACGGCCAATTCGATGGAAAAGAGGGGTCGGTTGAACGAGGGTTGAAGGGTGAGTATTGTTTAGCCGCGCCGCATTGGGAGTGGATCGCGGGCTTTCTGACATCAAGCGCTACACGATTGTCCACGGCAACATTTGCTGCATCGCCATCCAGCCGCGCCACAGGGCGATCCAACCCGGTGGTTTGTGCGTGTGCGGTTCTGGTGGCCGCCCAGGCGGGCCAACGCCATGTAGAACTCGCGCCCCGTCATGCCGGGACGGTGTTCTTTATAACGCCAGGCCGAGAGGATCGCCACATAGCGACTGTCCACGCATTGCGTCGCCGGGCGGCTCGCCGTCTCCTCGTCGCGGCTGGCGTCGCGCACCGTCAGCCGCGTGACCGCGACCACGGACAACAACGCAATCATCGGCCGCAACGCCGGCGAACTTGCGAACGGCAGATCCCCGATCCCGCCGCCGGTCTTTTGTCCCGGGTGATATTCCGCAATGACCCAGCGGCGCTCACGCCAACCGCTTCGTTCCCAGGCGTCGTCGGCCGTTTTCACCGGACTGTTGGTCAGCAGACGCCCGCACAGTGGTTCGTGCCCGTCGGGCGGGTTGCGTTCCCCGGACGGCCACCACCCGCAGAGCCGGCGGTCGCTTCTCGCACGCCCCGCGCCGGACGTGCGGCGGCAGTCCCGTCACCCCGGCGAAGGCAAGTCCCACCGCGGCCGCCCGGGCCGCCTCGTCGTCCCGCGCGCCGACCGCC
>JAYTTY010000555.1:0-3859 GCA_043744795.1 Zavarzinella sp.
TTCTCCCCCCCTTGGCAAGGGGGGGCCGGGGGGGGTCTCAACCCACCAATCAACTCCCCTACGATCAATGAGCAACCGTCAGCGCGCCATGACGGCCGCGCCGCCGATCAAAGGAGTGATCCCCCGTGTCCGCCAGTCCGCCCGGCGAATCCGCGTCGATCTTGCCGTGGTTCTGGCCCGACGCCGGTTCCCTCGCCCTGTTGTCGCAATCCCCCGTTCTGCCGTGGGCCGACCTGCGGGAAGACCCCGGCGCGGTCTTCCTGATCCTGGCCCACCTCGACCCGCTCGCCGCCGACCTCGCGGCCGAAGCGCCGTCCCCCGAATTACTCCGCCACGCCGCCGCCCAACTGCGGGACTTGTCCGTCCCGTGGGTGGACTGGCGGCACCGCACCGTGGCCCCGGCCTTCCGGACTTCGATCGCCGCCGCCCGCTTGGCGGGCCTCATCGCGGAATTCGTCGGCAGTTGTGACCCCGCCGCCGCGTGGTGCGGCGGCCTGTTGGCGACGGCCGGCTGGCTGGCCGTCGGCGTCCACGACCCGGCCGCCCTGGCCGCGTGCGTGACCGCCCCGAACTTCGCGGCCGACCCGTGGGGCGCCCAACTCCGCACGTGGGGCGTGAGCCGCGGCGACATCGCCTGGCGCCTCGCCGGCGCGTGGAAACTGCCCAACTGGGCCAAAGTGTTGATGGGCGGCCTGAGCTATTCCCCGGCCGACGCGGACCAACTCGGCGGGCTGGCCCGGTTGCACGCCGTCGTGCAGACGGCCGTCGCCCTCGCCGAAGAGTGCGAAATGCCGCTGGGCTTGGGCCGCGAATTCGACGTGGCCGAAGCCCACGCCGAATTGTCGCTGCGCTCGGCCGACTTGGAAACGATTCGCGCCCGTTACGCCAGTTCCCGGCAGCACGGCTGGCTGTACCAACGCGAGTGGCTGGACCCGACGGCCGTCCCCGGCTTGGCCAAGCAACTGGAAGTCGCCGCCGACCGGCTCGACGACCGCCCGCGGACGCTGCCGTTCCCGGTGGCCGAAATCGACGACTCGCTGCGCGTCGCCAAGTTGGAGGCGATGGCCGAATTCGCCGCCGGGGCCAGCCACGAGATCAACAACCCGCTCGCGGTCATTTCCGCGAACAGCCAATACCTCCTGAAGCAAGACCCGACGGACGGCCAGCGGAAAGCGCTGGAGTCCATCATCCGCCAGACGGAGCGGGTCCACGGCATCTTGCGGGAACTGATGACCTTCGCCCGCCCGCCCGCCCCGAAACTCGCGGGCGTGGACGCCGGGGCCGTGGCCGCCGAGGCAATCAAGCTTCTTCAACCGCTGGCCGACGAGCGGCTCGTCCGCCTCGACCTGTCGAAGCCGGGCAACCCGGTGCGGCTCGAAGCCGACCCGGACCACCTGCGGAACATTCTGCTGGCCCTGGTGCGCAACGGCGTCGAGGCCGCCGGCAAGCACGGGTACGTGCGGCTAAAAGTGGCCGCGCGGGCCGGCCGCATAGAATTAGCGGTGGAGGACAGCGGGCCGGGGCCGGACGAGACCGACCGCGACCACCTGTTCGACCCGTTTTACTCCGGCCGGGCGGCGGGAAGAGGCCGCGGCTTGGGCCTCCCGACCGCGTGGCAACTGGCCCGGCAGCACGGCGGCGACGTGCGGCACGTCCCGACGCCGGACGGCCCCACCCGGTTCGTCTGCACGCTGCCCGCCGCCGTCCCGCAGGCCCAGCCGGCCCGCAAGAGCGCGTGACCCATTGCCTGACGCCGTCCCACCCGCCGCGTCCCCGCCGCGTCCCGGCCAACTGGAGCGGGGCGAAGTCGGCGTGTGGCCCGCGTGCCCGTTCTTCGCCCCCGCCGGGGCCGACCGCGAAAACCTGTTGAACCCGCTGCGGGCGCACTTGGGGACGAAAGACGTTTCCTTCGACCCGGCGACGCGCCGCTTCTCCGGCCGCCGGCCCCTGCCGGCCGCCGTCGCGACCGGCCTGCAAGAAGTTTTGACGCGGTTTTCCGCGGCCGCCCAAACATGGCTGGCCGAGACGTTCCCCGAGTACGCCCCCGGCCTGACGCCCGACCGCGTGACGTGGCACGGCAACGAAGAGGCCACACGCCGCCTGCGGCACACGGCCCGCAACGACTTGCTGCACATCGACAACTTCCCCACCCGCCCCACGCACGGCCGGCGAATTCTGCGGCTGTTCATGAACGTCCACCCGGCCGACCCGCAAGTGTGGGGCACGTCCGAGCGGTTCCCCGAATTGTTGGCGCGCTACCGCGCCCGACATTCCGTCCCCGTGAAGAGCGAGGAGGAATGGCTGGCCGTCGGCGGCCGCTGGCGACGCCTGTTCCGCGCCGGCTGGGCGGGCCGGTCCGAGTACGACGCGATGATGCTCCGCGTCCACCACTTCCTGAAGAACGACCCCGCCTTCCAAATGCGCGCCGCGCGTCGGCTGTGGACGTTCCCCCCCGGGTCGGCGTGGCTGGCGTTCACGGACAGCCTGAGCTATGCCTGGCTCCGCGGCCGACAGACGCTGGAGCAATCCTTCTTCGTCTCCCAAGCCGTGTTGCGGGAGCCGGGCGAGTCCCCGCTGGCCCGCCTGTGCCGGGCCGAGGCCCCGTCCTCACTGGCGATGACCGCGTGATGTGGCGAGACTTCCTCCACGGCGTCCGGCAGTTGGCGTACCCCAACCTTTGTCTGTGGTGCCGGGACCTGCACGAGGACTCGG
Source organism: Zavarzinella sp. (assembly GCA_043744795.1). GTDB lineage: Bacteria > Planctomycetota > Planctomycetia > Gemmatales > Gemmataceae > Zavarzinella. The sequence goes on from JAYTTY010000555.1 coordinate 2,713, forward strand.
ACGCCGACTTCTGCCCCCGGTGCCTCGCCGCGTTCACGAATGACCCCGAGGCGACATGCCCGCGCTGCTCGTCCACGGTGGCCCCGCACGCCGACCTGACCGGCGGGTGCGTCCGCTGCCGGGAGTTTACATTTCATTTCGACTCGGCCGCCCGGATGGCCGAGTACAAGCCGCCGCTCGCCGACGTGATCGTGCGCATGAAACGCCCGCCCGGCGACGCCCTCGCCGAGTGCCTCGCCAACGTCTGGGCACAAACGATGGCGGCCAAGCTGGACCCGTTCAAGCCGGACCTGATCGTGCCGATCCCGCTGCACTGGCGCCGCCGCCTGTGGCGCGGCTTCAACGGCCCGACGATTTTCGCCCAAGCCTTGGCCGCCCGGCTGCGCATCCCCTGCCGCCCGCGGTTATTGCGCCGGACCCGGCCCACGCCGTCGCAGACGACGCTCACCGCGGCCCAACGCCGGGAGAACGTCAAAAATGCCTTCGCCGTGCGAAGCGCCCGCGGGTTGGCCGGTAAATCGGTGATTGTCGTTGACGACGTGTTGACGACGGGCAGTACTACTAGCGAAGCCGCGAAGGCGTTGAAAGCCGCCGGGGTGGCGGCGGTGCATGTGATGGTGATCGCCCATCGGTGAAATTATCTGGGGCGAGCGGCGGTCAATCCCACGCGGCGACGGGGTTGGAGTCCCGCTTTTAAGCGGTCTTGGACCTGTCACCATCGGGCAGCCGGCGAACCGAGTCTTCGAGGGTTCGCCTTCCTGGGCGACGTCGTTCGCCCACGGGGTCGGACCGTCGCGGACTCGGTCCTCTCGCGCTTCTTCCCGCGAAGGCCCGGACCGGCTGAAAGCCGGGACTCCAACGAAAGCCGGCCCGGCCGGGTTTTGCCTTCGTTGGAGTCCCGGCGTTCAGCCGGTCTTGGGCCTGTCACCATCGGGCAGCCGGCGAACCGCGTCTTCGAGGGTTCGCCTTCCTGGGCGACGTCGTTCGCCCACGGGGTCGGACCGTCGCGGACTCGGTCCTCACGATTCTCGTGGGTGGGAGGTCCAAGACCGCTAAGGATACGAAATTTATTAACTGTCCCATTTGGCCTGTTTGGCACGCGACTTCGGCGGTATGGTGCGCGACCTGATCCCTTTTTCCCTCGGCA
>JAYTTY010000556.1:0-15272 GCA_043744795.1 Zavarzinella sp.
GGCGTGAACGCTCAACCCGCCCGTCGGCACGTCGCGGCCCTCCAAGGCTTCGAGCCGCAAAACCCGCCGGGCCAAGCGGCGCGCGGCGACAGTGTTAAACGGGGGGGGTGGGGGACATGGGAGAGCGTCCGGTTTGGGTGTCGAGTCGAAGGGAGTTATGGAGACGGTAACACGGCCAAACAACGAAGTGCAACAGAATTCTTTCACGATTGTGAGAATACTTCCCGCATTTCAAAAACCGAGCAAGATACGATCCGCTTCCGGGCCGGTCAAACGGAAGCGCCCCGCTTTGCCACGAATTCACCAAATGGGTCGCGCGCAATGGCAGACAATTTGGCAGAGCTTCACAATTCCTTCACAATCTGTCTGCGTTGGGAGGCCGTTCCCCCGATTCCGCTGGCCGTTGGCGGCGGCCCCGCGATGATAGAGCGTGTCACCCTTTGCACGGCGGGCCGCGCGCTTGGAATCGTCGATCATTCTCATCGGGTCAGGCAGCCTCGTCTGCCTGATGCCGGCGGCCATTTACTTCCTTTACCTGGCCAACCTCAACGCCAAGCCGCACCCGGTCACGGTCCCCGGCGGGTGGGACTTCACCGCCACGTTGTTGGGCCTGTCCGGGTTCATCCTCATCTCCGGCCCGCTGTTCCTGACGCTGATCGACTCGCGCTGGCGGTCAACCGCCTTCGGCAACTGGACCGAGTTGCGGACGTTGGGCGCCAAGGAGGCCCGCGCCTGGTCACTGATGTCAACGGGGTACTTCCTCTTACTGTTGGGCATCATCCCCGGCCTGATCCGGTTACGGCGGGCGGTGACGGCCGTGTACAACGTCCAGCCGGTACAACTGGAGACCGCCTTGGCGGCCGTGTTCGCGGACCTGAACGTGGCGTGGAAACGGCTCGGCCCGATTTGGTCCCTCACGGACGCCGCGGGCCACCCGGCCGGCCGCCTGACGGTGGTCGGGTTCCGCGCGATGAATCACGCCGTCCTGAAATGGGCCGACATGCCAACGGGACTGCGGCCGGTCGTCGAGTCGCTGCTGGAGAAAGTGTTCGCCCAAATGGGCGGCCCGCGCTCGGCGGTCGCCGGGTGGATGTACACCGCCGCCGTGACGGTGATGTTGGTCATGCTGTTCTGGATGGTCCTGTTGGTCGTGCTGATGACCTCGGCCGGGTAGGCCTGAGCCGCGCATGCGGGTTGCCGGCTCCTGACGCAATCCGCCGAGAACGCCACGCGAATCCCGTCTCGGCGCCGCTCCCGCCGTCCAATCCCCGCACGGCGGCCGTTTCTTCTACCGATGTTCTCTCCATTCACGGCCCGCCCCGGCGGCCGTCCACCAAGCGGAAGAAAGGACTTTTCCCGAATGAAGAAGCTCATGTTCGCGCTCGTCGCGGCCGTCGCCCTCGCGGCCGGCTCGGCCTCGGCCCAAGGCGTCACCGCGACCGGCGGCTGCTCGACGTGCGCCCAAGGCACGCCGGCCTACGCCGGCGGGTACGCCCCGCAATACCAGCCCGCCTACGGCTACGAGCCGACTTACGGCTACGCCCCGTCCTTCGGGACCGGCGGCTTCGGCTCCGGCGGTTTCGGCCACCTGCCGCACCCGTCGCTCGGCGGCCACGCCGCCGGCTTCGGCGGCCGGATGATGAGCGCCCACAAGACGCTGATCGACCACGTCGCCTTCGGCGGGAAGGGCCGCGGCAAGCCATCCATGGACCCGACGATGGACGCGGCTCAAGGCGGGACGTTGGCGTTCCCGCAAAATCCTTACATTCGCAGCCCGCGGGACTTTTTCATGTGGGAAGGCAAGTAGTTTTCCGGGAACGACTTGGGGAATATGGGGGCCGAATGTGGCCCCAAAAAGTGGCTCGTTTCTTGACCACCCCTTGACGGGGGTCTAATACTGGATTGGGTGAGCCGAACGTGAGTTTGGCCGCCCGGCCGGTGGGTGATGTGGGCGACACCCCCGGCCTTTTTCATGCGCGGACGGCGTCACTTTCACACTTCTTGGCCACCACCCACGTCGAAATCGGCCAATCTTCGGAATTCTTGCGGGCCAGCCAGTTCAGCGGGTGCCATTTGGCCTCCGGGATGGGCTCGAACCGCATGCCGATTTCCGCGTACAGCCACACGAAGCGATTCCCCCACCCGGCCGCCTCGATCACCTCTCCTTTGCCCCGACACAGCACTTCCAGCGACTTCGGCGTGAACCGCCAGAAATCGTAAGGGTATCCGTGAATCGGGTTAATGAAGCACGTCGTGTGGACGGCAACGCCCCCCGGCTTCAACACCCGAAAGCACTCGGCGACCGCCCGCTCGGGGCTTCCTTCCACGTGTTCCAAGACTTGATCGCTGACGACGTAATCGAAACTCGCGTCGGGGAACGGCAAGTCGAGGACGCTGACGGCCGGGTAACTGGCGTCCGTGATCTGGTCGTCCGCGAAGCCGAGCAGGTGGCACAGCGGCTGCGAACGGCTAATGGACAACACTTTCAGCCCGGCCGGGTCCGGACAGCGGAAGTCGGCCAGCCGGCGGTACATCGCGTACCGGATGACGTGCGGGCCGCGTTTGAAGCCCAACAAGCTCGCCTTCAACGGCAACCGCAGCAGCCAACGGATCATACGGGGACACCTGCTTGGATGGAAGCGGCAGCGCCGCGGTCGGGTGTGAACCGGCCTTTCAGGGCGAGGAACGGCCGCTCGATGACGCGGAAACTGACCTCGGCGCCGGCCCACGCCAGCACGGTCGTTGTAAGGAACCGGGCCTCGGGGCGATCAACCCCCACCTTGACCAGCCCGAGATACCCGATCGGCTGAAGGAACATGTGGATGAGGTACACGCCGTAACTCACAATGCCCAGCCGGGCCAGCGGGCCGAACCGCAAGACCGGCCGCAGGGCGTGGTCTTCCCGGACGACGCACGCCGCCAAGGTCGCCGTCATCAGCAATTGGATGCCGAGCCGGTGACCGCCTTGGATGTCTTGGTGAGGGATGTTGAGGACCGCCAGCAACGCCGCCCCCCAAACCGCCGGCGCGATCCAATGGCCCGCGACACTGTTCACGAGTTGAAACGACCGCGGCCGGTGCAGCAGATGCGCCAGCGCCGCCCCGAGTAGGATCGGCGTGAAGGTGACTTGCAGGATCGCCAACTCGCCCCACTCCGGGCCGAAGACCGATTCCAACGGCCCGTTGGCGAGCCGGAAGTTGACCAGTTGGTTCAGCCCCAACAGGCCGAGCAACGCGAGGCCGAGCGCCGGCCCCGGCAGCCACTTTTCCACCGCGGGCCAGCCGAGGTAAAACTGCTCCTCCGTGGCGAGCGACCACGCCACCAGGAGCGGCGTGCCGGACGCCAACACCACCGCGTTGCTCGTGTACGTGGCCAAGTACGGCAAGTCGCGGCTGAACGGCTCAAAGCTGTTCGGCCCGCTTTTGACGGACAGGTGGACGACCATCGCGGCGGCCAGAATGGCGTAATACAGCGGGAAGATGCGCAACGACCTCCGGGCGTAGAACGCCCGGAGGCGAATCGCCCCCGTCGCCTCCCGCTCGCGGAGCAACAGCGTGACGATCAAGAACCCGCTAATCACGAAGAAGAAGTCCACGCCGAGAAAGCCGCGGCCGTCGGCGCTCATCGGCAGCCACGACAGGCGACCCGCCGAGTGGTGCGCGAGAACCGCCAAGATGCTCAGGCCGCGCAGGCCGTTGAGCGAGCCGAAGTCCCGCGTGGCCCGGTAGCGTAAAAATCCATCCATGTGCGGAGAGCGTACCACAAGTCGGCCGAAACCGTCAACGGCCCTCCGCGGGCGGCTCCTCAGCCGCCGGAGGACTCGCCTGTCGCATCATGGAATCGGCCAGCCCCATCAACACGTGCAAGTTCTTCGTGACCAAGAGGGGGATTTTCTTCCACGGCCGCTTCTTCCCCTTCTGAAAGACGTGCAACTCGTCCCCCACGCGGTCAATGCGGTCCATGTCGAGCCACGATAAGGGTTTCTTGTTGTAGGTCATCCCGCTATGCGAAAGCGTCACCGGGACGATCTCCACAGACTCCCCCGCCCGCAGCCGGTCCCGAAACGCGGGGAACAGCCGGGAAAAAGTCTCCTTCTGAACACGTTCCCCGAGGGCGGGGAATTCTTCCAGCACGGAGGGGAGCGTTACTTCTTCGCCGTCGGCGCGCTCCAGCGAGAGATTCGAGCCGAACAGCCGGCCGCCGGTTTTCTCCAAGTCGTACCACCCGAGTTCCGGCGGGTCGTCGCCGTCTTTGAGGAGCGTGTACTTCGCCTTCGGGGGAAGGCCGCCGAACTGGACGGCGACAATGTCGTCCCACGGGTAAGCCGACACTTGGCCGCGGTGCCAGACGAACAAGCCAGCGGGGTACGTCAGCACCCACATTTTCATGCTCCGGACGGCGAACGTGATCAGGGCCAGCCCGCCCCCCGGCCCGAGCAGGCCGGCGATGATGATGAACGCCCACAGTTTGAAGTGCCGGGCGGCCGGCCACGGGATTTGCTCCGTCCAGAACAGGTAATGGAAGACGGCCGACCCGACCACCATCAGCGCCCCGACGACGAACCGCCAAACCACGCCGCCGCGGCTGGTGTGGTGCGTGGAGTCCGGCTCGCCGAGCCGGCCGGTGATCTCGGCCAGGTCCGAGCCGATGTCGCGCTCGGCCGGGTCCGCGGAATCGTCCATGGGGTCGCCTCGCCGCTTGCAGTTCCCGCCACCGGGTATAATATCACCCGTCTGATTGAATCCGCGAAAGTGGGTGGGCCATGTTGGTGGTGATGCAGTCCGGGGCGACCCCCGAGCAAATCAGCCGGGTGATGGAATCAATCCGGGCGCTGGAGCTAACGCCCCACCCGTTGCCGGGGGCCACGCGCACGGCCATCGGCATCACCGGGAACACCGGGGCCGTCGATTCCCGCTTGCTGGAAGTGCTGCCGGGCGTGAACGAGTGCATCCGCGTCACCAAGCCGTACAAGCTCGCCAGCCGCGAGATGCACGCCGCGGACACCGCCTTTGACATCGCCGCCACGACGGTCAATTCCAAGACCTTCACGATCGCCGCCGGGCCGTGTTCGCTCGAAAACGAAGCGATGATTATGAAGACGGCCGAGTTCCTGATGGAGAACGGCGTCAAACTCTTGCGGGCCGGGGCGTTCAAGCCGCGGACCAGCCCCTACGCCTTCCAGGGCATGGGCTTGGAGGGCTTGGAAATCTTCAAGCGGGTGAAGAAGCGCACCGGCATCGGCATCGTGACCGAGTTGATGGACACCGAACACGCGGCGGCGGTGGAAGACGCCGTGGACGTGATCCAGATCGGCACGCGAAACATGCAGAACTTCTCGCTGCTGAAGCGCGTGGGCCAGACCCGCAAGCCGGTGCTGCTGAAGCGCGGCATGAGCGCCACGCTGGAAGAATGGCTGATGGCCGCCGAGTACGTGATGGCCGGCGGCAACTACCAAGTGATTCTGTGCGAGCGCGGCGTGCGGACGTTCTCAGACCACAGCCGCAACACGCTCGACCTGTCCGTGATCCCGCCGGCGAAGACACTCTCCCACTTGCCCGTCTTCGTGGACCCGAGCCACGGCACGGGCAAGCGGGCGTTCGTCCCGCCGATGTCCCTCGCCGCCCTCGCGGCCGGGGCCGACGGCCTCTTGGTGGAAATCCACCCGGACCCGGACCGGGCGATGTCTGACGGGGCGCAATCCCTTGACTTCCCCGGCTTTCAGAAGATGTTGGCTTCCCTGCGGCAACTGGCCGAGCCACTCGGCCGGCGGATGGGGTGATCCAGACCACCCAATTGTCCGATAACATAAGATGAGCCGGACACGCGGGGTTTGCCGCGCCCGGCCGCCCCGCGCCGCGACAGGTACAGGAGGACCCTCATGCCCCCAGCGAACACGCCCCGCCACCCCCGCGGCCGGTACTTCCTCGCCAGTTTGATTTTGATCGCCGGCGCCGCGGCCGTCCTCTGGACCACATTCGACCGGCACGGCTACCCCGACCTTCTCGCCGCCGACGCCCCGCCCGTGAAGCCCGAACCGCAAGAACTCTTCACCAACTGGCCCAAAGAAAAGCCGGACCTCGTCCTCGTCGTCACGGGCCAAACCTACGGCTACCTGCAAAAGTGCGGCTGCTCCAATCCGCAAAAAGGCGGGCTGGAACGCCGGTACAACTTCATCGAGGGCATGAAAAAACGCGGCTGGGAAGTCGTCGGCCTCGACCTCGGGGACGTAATGAAGCCGCTGCCGTACACGCCGACTTCCGAGCAGACCCTGACGAAGTACGAATACGCCATGAAGGCCATGAAACTGATGGGCTATCAGGCGGTCACCGTCGGGGAAGAAGAACTCAAGGCCCAACTCCTCAACCCGTTGGCGAAATACACCTTGCAGAAGGGCAACGAGAACCCGAAAGTCCATTTCGCCAACATCGACAATCGGGACGACTTCCCCGGCGCGAACGGCAGTTCAGTGCTGGTTGAGTCGGACATCATCACCAAGAACGGGGTGAACCTCGGCGTCACCGGCGTCGTCGGCGCCGAGATTATCCAACAGGGCGGGTACGACAACTCGGTGAAGTTCACGCCGAAGGCGAGTACGGCATTGACCAAGGCGCTCGACGGCTGGGCGAAGGCGAAGACCACGCCGGATCTGAACATTCTGCTGTACCAAGGGCCGCGAGAGTGGGCGAATCCGGCGGGCAAGAAGCTGGACGCGGAACAGACGGCGAAGGACTTCCCCAAGTTTAACGTCGTCATCTGCCTGACCAAAGACTCCGAGCCGCCGAACATGCCGAGCGCCATCAAGCACAAGGACGGCTCCGAGTCCATCCTCGTGCAAGTCGGCCACCGCGGGCAGAACGTCGGCGTGATCGGCGTCTTCAAGACGGCCAAGGGCATCGAACTGCACTACCAACGGGTGACGATGGCCGACGAGTTCGACACGCCGGCCGGCGCGGAAGCGGCCAACCCGATGCTGAAACTCCTTGACGAATACGCCGGCACGGTGAAGGCAAACGACTTCCTTTCCGAAATTGCCACGAGGAAGAAGAGCCACCCGGCTCAAGCCCTGAAGCCCAACGCCGCCTTCGTCGGCGACGCGCAATGCGTCGCCTGCCACGCGGCCGAGGCCAAACAATGGGCCGGCACCAAACACGCCACCGCTCACGGCGCACTCGTGAAGATCGCCACGAAACCGAACGGCCGGCAGTTTGACGGCGAATGCATTGTCTGTCACACGGTCGGGTACGAGTACAAGACTGGTTTCGTCAATCAGACCAAGACGCCCCACCTGATGAACGTGCAGTGCGAAAGCTGTCACGGCCCGGCCAGTTTGCACGTCGCGGAAGAGGCCGCGTTCGCCAAGCTGAACAAGGCCCCGGCCCGGCAACACCTCGCCAGCCTCAGCCCGTGGAAGGCCGGCGGCGACGGTAAGTTGCCGAGCACCGAGAAATTCGCCACAATGATGGCCGAGAAAGACACCGTCAAGCGGGAGGCCATGATGACCGCTGTCGAGAAGCAGGTGTATCAGGGCGTATACCAGACGTGCGCCAAGTGCCACGACCCGGACAACGACCCGCACTTCGAGTTGGCCACGTACTGGAAAAACGTCGTCCACACCGGGCTGGCCCCGAAGAAAAAGTGATGACCAGTCAGCCCCCTGTCTTCTCTTCGTAAATTGAAGAGAAGACAGGGGGCTGACGCCCCCCGCTCGCCTTGCATATCATCTCCTGTTGTTCCTTTCCCCGGCACGGGTTTACACCCGGTTCCCCGAGGCCTCTCATGCAAGACCGCACCAAGACGCTGTACATCGACACCGTCGGCTGCCAGATGAACGTGCTGGACAGCGAACTCGTCGTCGGCAGCCTGCGCCGGCAGGGATACGAACTCGTCCACGAGCCGACCGCCGCGGACGTGATCTTGTTCAACACCTGCTCCGTCCGCCAGCACGCGGAAGACAAGATCTACTCGGCCCTCGGCCGGCTGACCCAGCACAAGAAACGGCGCCCCGAAATCGTGATCGGCGTCCTCGGCTGCATGGCCCAAAAAGACCAGGAACACGTCCGGGCGCGGATGCCGCACGTCGATTTGGTCGTGGGGACCGGCCAACTCGCCCGCGTGCCGGAGTTGATCGCCGAGGTCGAGCGCACCCGTGTCCCGCAGTACGCCCTCAGCCTCGGCCGCAAGGACGGCGGCAAGCACGAAGTCGAGGCGAGCTTCGAGAGCTACGACCCGCCGCGGGACGCCACCATGCGGCCGACGCCGTTTCAGGCGTACGTCCGCGTCCAGATCGGCTGCGACAAGTTCTGCACCTACTGCGTCGTCCCCGCCACCCGCGGCCCGGAGCAGAGCCGGCAGCCGGACCACATCGTCGCCGAGTGCCGGCAACTGGCCAATGAAGGTTGCCGTGAAGTGACCCTCATCGGCCAGACGGTGAACAGCTACCGCCACGACCACGGCGACGGCCGCGTCACCCGCCTGAGCGACTTGCTGACGCGCATCGCCGACATCCCCGGCATCGACCGCGTCAAGTTCGTGACCAACTTCCCGAAGGACATGACGGACGACCTGCTCGACGTGGTCCGCGACGCGCCGAAGGTCTCGAAGTACCTGCACGTCCCGGTGCAGTCCGGCTGCAACGACATGCTGAAGAAGATGAAGCGGACGTACACCGTGGAACTCTACCGCGAGATGCTGGCCCGCTGCCGCGAGAAGGTGCCGGGCGTAGCCGTCACCAGCGACTTTATCGTCGGCTTCTGCGGCGAGTCGGAAGAGCAGTTCCAGAAGACGATGGACATCGTCCGCGAGTCGAAGTTCAAGAACAGCTTCATCTTCAAGTACAGCGCCCGCCCCGGCACGAAGGCCGCCGACCTGTACGAGGACGACATCCCCGAGGACGTGAAGAAGCGCCGCAACAACGACCTGCTGGCCGTTCAGAACGTGAACTGCCTCGAAGATCACAAGGGCCGCGTCGGGCAAACCGTGGAAATTCTCGTCGAAGGCCCGAGCAAGCTCGGCGAACGGCAACCCGCCCCCGGCCCCCGGCAACTGATCGGCCGCACGATGACCGACCACATCGTCGTCTTCGATGGCCACGACCGCCTGGCCGGCCAACTGGTCACCGTGAAGATCGGCGAGGCCAGCCCGTTCACGCTGTACGGAACTGCCCTCACTGGTGAAGTCGGTTCCGACGCGCTGACCGTGCGGGACGGGGAATTCCCGAAGATGGTCCCGACGCGACGGTTCGGGCTGCCGTTGGTGTGAGTCCGTTCAGCGCCTTTGGAAAAGGGACGCGACGGGCATGCGGAAGCCCGGCAGCACGTCTTCGGCCGTAATGGCGTCGGCTTGGCCGTACATGTCGCTAGTGCCGTCGGCGCGGTGTACATGCACGTGCCGGATGGCCGGGTGAACGCTCCACACCGCGACGGCCCCCGCGGCAAGCCAATCTTGGATCTTGAGGTCTGTCTCATCCACGGTGTCGTTCGGCGAGATGACCTCCACAATCAATTCCGGACAGGCCGGCGTGTGGCCGGGGGCTTCGTACAGTTCAGCCGGCAGCCGGGTGTATGAGATGAACGCCGCGTCAGGGCGGCGAACTTTTTCGGGGTCGTCGGGGAAGCACCGGAACCCCCCGCCTTCGCCGCTCAAGGTTCCGATGTCGCGGGTTTCGAGATAAATGCCCCACAGAACTAAAATTCGGGCGGCCAAGCTACTGGATTTGTAACTCATGTGTTTCTCCCTGAGCCGCCCGTCGATCAGTTCGTAGGCGTCCCCGTCCGGCATGGCCAGCAAGTCGTCTGGCGTGATTCGCGGCAGTACGGCGCGAGCGGTCATCGGTAGCTTCTCCGAAAAAATGTTTCCGAGGCTCTCATTGGACGGCCAAAATCTCGTCGGCCGTGGCGACGGTCAGGACGGCGTCCAGCATCCGTTCCAGTCGGCCTAATTCTTGGATTTTCCGTAAGCTGTTTGCCACCCCGCCCGAAAGTGGGCCGAAGCGGCGGGTGAGTTGACGCAGCAACACGTCATGCGCCAGTTCCAGCTTGCCCTCCAGCTTGCCCTCCAATCGACCTCGGTCCACGCCGCGGCGGATAATCCGTTGATAGGTCGTCGATTCTTCCATGGACTCCACCCTCCGAAGGACTTGGTCGATAAATGTTGGCACATACCGAAGTCCCATCAGCACTTCGGTCGCGTTCGCCAGTTCCAAGGCGATTTTTTCCGGCACCGTTCGCCAGTGCGCGTACAAGTCGGCCATCACGGCCGGCATCTCGGCTTCGTTCACATTACCCAATGGGGCGAGCGGCCACAATCCCGGGCCGCCGGCGAGCAGGACGGCCGGCGGGATTTCCCACAGCCGGATCACGTCATACCGGAAGACGTGATAGGCGGGCCGGCCCGGGGCGTTGCGGACGAACTCGCCGGTCAGGTCCGCGGACTGCGCGCCTCCGGCCGCAGGAGCAGGACGGCCGTGCGGGTCGGCAAGCCTTCCCGGTCGGACGCGAGGACGTTGTACTTCAGGAACCGCTCAGGGCGGCCGGCCGGGCGGGAGGACTCGAACTCGACGTGGAGGAGGAACGGCGGGTCCGTCTCCACCCGGTACACGCGGTCGGCCTCCAACGCGACCGCCGGCAGGTTCGAGTCGAGTTGGACCGTCGGCGTGTCCGCCGGCAGGCCGATCTGCTGGAGAATGAACGGCACCCAGTCCGCGCCGAAGTCGTCCGCCAGCGTTTTCAGAAACGGGTCGAACATGTGCGTTCACGCTTTCCGCAGTGAAATCGTCAGCCCTTGCCCGTCGATCTTCACCTCGACCGCTCCCGCATGTGGTGCATTCGCCCACTCCACCGTCAAGGTTTCTCCGGCAATATAGTCGCGGTGGGCGGCGATGGCGGCGGTCAGTTTCTCGGCGGCCGTCCCGAGGTGCAGGCTGATGCGGTCTTCGATCTGCAAGCCGCTGTTCTTGCGGTGGTCTTGCACTTGCCGGACGATGTCGCGGGCCATGCCCTCGCGGGCGAGTTCCTCCGTCACGCGGCCGTCAATGGCGACCTGTGTGCCGCGGTCGGCGACGCCGGCCCACCCCGCTTCGGCTTGGTACTCGATGGCGATGTCGGACGATTCCAGCGGGACGCCCGCCAGTGTCACCGGGAAGGTCAGCCGGGTTGCGTCCCAGGCGGCGAGGTCGGCCTCAGCTTCCTTGAGCTTCGGACCGAGTTTCGCGGCGGCCGTCTTCTTGTTCAGTTTGGCGCTCGCAATCAGCAACGGCGAGCCGTCGTGAAGAGTTGCCTTCTTGACGTTCAACTCCTCCCGGATTTGGTCGGCAAAGCGGGCCACCGCGCGCTTGACGGAGTCGTGGTCGCTCTGGATGCGCAACTCGGCCAGCGGCTGCCGCACTTTGAACTTCGCCACGTTGCGGGCCGCCCCGCCGAGGGAGACCAAGTCCAACAGGGCGTCCATGTCGGCCGACAGTTGCTCGTCGGCCAAAGTCAGGTCGACCGTCGGGTAGTCGCACAGGTGGACGCTTTCCGGGTCCGCGTCCAGCCGCAGATTTTGGTACATGACCTCGGCCAGGAACGGGATGACCGGGGCGACGAGTTGGCACAGCGTCGTCATCACCGTGTACAGCGTCTGGTGGGCGGCGAACTTGTCCCGCCGGCCGGCTTCATCCAAGTCGGCGGCGGTGCTCTGGAACCGCCCGCGGTTGCGGCGGATGTACCAGTTGCTGAGGCGGTCATCGACGAACTTCTCGGCCTCCAGACAGAAGGCCATCGTGTTGTACGTCGTGAACGCGGCGTGGGCCGTGCCGATCAATTTTTGCAAATCGGACAGAATCCAACGGTCGATGTCGGTGAAGCCGGCCGCGTGTTCCGGCCCCGGCGTGAAGCCGTCGAGGCGGGCGTAATCCACGAGGAACGAGTAGCAATTCCAAACCTTGAGGATAAACTTGGCCCGCACCTCATCCGTCGGCCCGGGGCCGAAGTTCAGGTTCAGCGCCGGATTTTGCCGGCAGTACAGCCAGCGCATCACATCGGCGCCGATGGGCTTGTAAGTCGTCGCCACCCGCTTAAACGGTTGGCCCTTGCGGTCAACGGCTTCTTCGCGGAAGGAGACGTACCCCTTCGGGATTTCTGGGTCGGCGAGGGCGGCCTTCGTGTCCTTCTTCGGGTCGAAGTCCTTGAACAGTTCGTACCCCTCGTCGGCAGCCTTGATGAACTCGATGGAGTTGCCGTCGCTCTTGTGCATCGGCCGGCCGAACTGGTCCATCACAGTGGCGAAGCCGAGCAGGTTCTTGAACGGCGGCTCGCCGTCGCCCATCATCGTGCTGAGGGCGAGCAGGGCGTAAAACCAGTTGCGGAACTGGCCGGGAAAGCTCTCGGTGATGAAGTCGGCCGGGTACCACTTGCGCCAGTAGGCCGGGTCGGTGTCGTACTTCATGGTGCTGAAGGCGACGATGCCGGCGTCCAGCCACGGGTTGCCCACGTCCGGCACGCGGAACATTTTGTTGCCGGTCTTCGGGTTCCGCAGCACGACCTTGTCGATCCACGGCCGGTGCGGCGTGCGCCCGTCGAACTCGTCCCAGCCCTCGATGGCCCGGGCTTTCAACTCTTCCCGGCTGCCGATCACCTCGAACTGCGTCGGGTCTTTCTCGTCCACCCACACGGGCAAGGCCAAGCCCCAGAAGCGCTTCTTGGAGATCATCCAGTCGCCCATGTTCTTGAGCCAGTCCCGCTCCCGCGCCCGGCCGTTGAGGCTCTCGGGAAGGTAGGTGACTTGGTCCGACACCTTCATAATCTCGCCGCGGAATCCCTGCTCCGTCTGCTTCGGCCCCATGTCGATGAACCACTCGTCCACGAGCCGGTACAGCAACTCCGTCTTGCAGCGCCAGCAGTGCGGGTAACGGTGGACGTACCGCTCCACCGTGAACAGTCGGTCCTTCTTCTTCAACTCCTCGAAAACCACGTCGGCCGTCGCCGGGTCGGCGGCATTGCGGCCGGTCAGCGGGCCGAAGCCTTCGGGGAACACGCCGGCGTCGTCAATCGGGGCGACCGGCGGCAGGCCGTTCTCCTTGCCCCACGTGTAGTCGATCTGGCCGCAGCCGGGGGCCGTGTGGACAATGCCGGTCCCGTCCGTCTCCGTCACGTCTTTGCCACCGGAAATGACGCGGTGCGACTCGGCCGCCGTCTTCGGCGGGCACCACCCCTGCTGTTTCGTGATCTTGGCGACTTCCTCCGGGAAGCCGTAGGCGTGGTTCTGGGCCGGCAAGTCATCGAACGGGCCGGCATAGGCCCAGCCGATCATCTCGGCGCCCTTCACTTCGCCGACGATCTCGAACGGCTCCTTCCCGGCCTTCGACTTGAACATCTGCTGAATGCTGACCAAGTGCGGCACGCCTTCAATCCAGTCCCGCTTGGACTTCTTCGCCGTCGCTTCGCCCTCCTCGTCGCCGCTCGACTCCATGCGGTTCTGCTCGAACACGCCCTTGGCCAAGTAGTAGATTTCGCCCTTGAGCTTCACCTTCAGGTAGGTGAGTTCCGGGTTGACCGCCGCCCCGACGTTGCTGGTCAGTGTCCACGGGGTCGTCGTCCAAACCAACAAGTTTTCGCCGGGCCGGTCCGTCAGCGGCAACTTCACGAAGGCCGCCCGGTGTTCGACGAGCTTGTAGCCCTCCTTCATCTCCTGCTCGGAGATGCCGACGCCGCATCGGCCGCACCACGGCATCACGTCGTAGCCGCGGTACACCATCTTCCGAGCGTGGCACTTCTTGAGGAAGTTCCAGATGGTGAAGTTGTTGGTCTCCGACATCGTGAAGTACGACTTGCGCTGGTCCGGGGTTTTGTCCCAGTCGGCGTCCGTGCGGTCCCAGTCCATCCAGTAGCCGAGGCGGATGGACTGGTTGGTCTGCACGCGGGCGAACGTGTTGACGCGGTCCTTGCACGCCTGCACGAACGTGTCGATGCTCGCGTCCCGGTCGCCGGGGACGAGGTCTTCGATGTCCCGCTTGGAGTCGAGTTTCTTGCCCTGAGCCTTCAACTCCTTCTCGACTTCGACTTCCACCCACAGGCCTTGGCAGTCGAAGCCCTGCTGGTATCGCAGTTCTCGCCCGGTCATGGCGAAGTAGCGGTTGAAGGCGTCCTTGTAGGTGCGGTTCCATGCGTGGTGGACGCCCATCGGGTTGTTGGCCGTGATCGGCCCGTCGAGGAACGACCACGGCGTCTTGCCTTGGTTCTTCCTCTTCAATTTCTCGAAGGCGTGGATTCGGTCCCAGAACGCGAGGATGTGGCGCTCGAGCGCGGGAAAGTCGGCTTGCTTGTCGGTCTTCTCAAACAACGGCATGTCCCCACCCTTCGGTCAACGATGGGGACAGTTTATGGGAGGGCGTAACGGGCCGGTAGGGACAGGAAGTCAGGAGATGTACAGATGGTCTGAGCCGCACAATGTTTCAGGCAGTGGCGTCAGGCAAACGTGCATAAAGTGCTAGCCCCGCTGGAGATCACGCACCCGATCCGTGTACAGTAATTGATGCCGCTGTTGGGCTTCCGCCCACGTGCGCGGATAATGCCCACGACCCAACACTACCTCTTCGATGGCGGCACGCATCTGATGCGCGCAAGTGTTGGGGCCAACTCGGCCTACTCCGGTGCCCAACCCTGGGAATGCCACGGAATCGACGACTGCAGACACCGATTCCCCTGCCAACGCGCCAGAGGGAACGACCCCATTCTTGATAAGCAATAGTGCCGCCTTGGCTGCCAGATACGGATTCACGGTTTCGGCGAGAACCATCGGAACGCGCATTGTCGGCGCTGCGATCACGAACCGAATTCGAGCGTGTCCTGTTTCGACAATTTCGGCTGTCCCGACAAGTAATTCGCCATGGTGTCGGGTTCGGATCAATTCTTGAAGTCGGTCCTGAACTCCCCGGCCAAATCGTGACGAGTAAAGGTGATCGATGCCCCCATCCATGAACCCGAAGCTATTGGCCGGACTGACGACCGCGTCAACAGACAAGTCAAGGATCGACCCCCGGTGAACCGTTACGTCGGGCAAGTCGCCGCAATGCCGTTCCCATGCATCAGCGAGATCGTCTTCGGTCGCCGAAAGTACGATTTTCATTAGATTTTCCCATTCAATTCTGCCTTTGCCCGCCGCCGTTCGGCCACCATGGCCATGAACTCGACATGGTAAGCCACAACTGTCCGGCTATAAGTCGAACAGTGACAATTGTTTAGGGTCAGTGATATCCTTGTCTTGCGTTTTCGGCTTCGACAACGCTTGGAAAAGCG
>JAYTTY010000557.1:0-15211 GCA_043744795.1 Zavarzinella sp.
GCTGCGACGGATGCCAACAGCGACCCCCGCCTAAATTTCCCTCTGCCCCGGCCGGAAACCTACCCTTGTAAGGGGCCGGGGGGTGAGGTTGCCTTTCGCGGCGAGCGCGTTTTCCGGTGTCAGCCCCGCGCTCCGCTCCGCGGACTCCGCGGTGCGGCGAAACAGGTTTTGAACATGGCCCGCCGACAACTCACCAACCGCGACCTCACGCAACTCTTCCAGTTGGTGTCCCGACTGCCGCGCGGCCTCGTCATCGGCCTGATCGTCCTCGCGGGGGTCGGCTACCTGATTTACCACTACGGCGGCAAGCTCAAACGCCACGACCCGGCCGCCACCGCCGGGCCGCCGGGGTCGTATCTGTTCTGCTCGTGGAACGCCGAGAACTTTTTCGATGACGCGGACAGCCCGACGATCCACGACGAGATGGAAGACTGGTACGGCACGAACCCGGACATGTTCGCCAAGAAGGTCGATCACCTCGCCAACGGCCTGCTGAAGATGAATGACGGGGCCGGGCCGGACGTTGTTGCCTTGGTCGAAGTCGAGAGCCTGCGCTGTTTCGAGGCGCTGCGGGACGCCCTCAACGCCAAGCTGGCCGCGGCCGGCATGGCCGACAAGAAGTACGAGCACATCCTCTTCACCGGGGACAACACCGGCCGGCACTTTGCCCCCGGCATCCTCACCCGGCTCCCCGTGGTCGCTGACCGCACGCGGAAACTCGGCAAGCGCGGCAACGGCCGCATCGTCGAGGGGCATATCACAGTGAACGGGCACGACCTCGCCGTGATCGCCGCCCACTGGACCAGCCGCGTGACGGACGAAGTGGGGGACAACGGTCGGCGCCTGAGCTACGCCCAAGACTGTTACGGCCGCGTGCGGGCCATCCTGACCGAGAACCCGGACGCCGACGTGATCGTGTGCGGAGACTTCAACGACGAGTTCACCGACAAGTCGATGCAAGAGGGGCTGAAGGCCGTCGCGGACGCGGAGGCCGTCAAGGCGTCGGCCGCCGACCCGAAGGTGCTGGCCCTATTGGCGAACTGGGCCGGCGACCCGAAGGGGAGCATCTACGGCAAAAGCCACTGGTCCGTCTTCGACCACCTGTGCGTGACGCGCGGCCTGCTCGACGCCAACGGCTGGACCGCCGACCCGGCGACGGCCGCCGTGTACGCCCCGAAAGAGTTCCGCAGCGGCAAGGCGGGCGTCCCGTTCCGCTTCGGCAACCCGAAAATGACCGGCGAGCGCGGCTACAGCGACCACTTCCCCGTCGTGGTGCGGCTCACCGTGGCCGGGACGCCGTAGCCCAAACCCCCCGTCTTTCCCGACGCACAGGAGCGGACCCGGCCGGCCAAGCTCCCGGCGTCGCCGGCATCTTCCGCTGAATCCCACTCTTCCCGACATTCGATAGTTCCCCTCGTCGCCCGGCCTTTCCCGGCCGGGCCAAACGCGGGGGATTCGCCATGACCCGGTGGTGGGCGTGGGGCGTGCTGGTTATCGGCGGAGTCGGCGTGGCGGGCTGCCACGTCATTTCGCCCGAGCACCTCAAGGATAAGCCATCCGAGGCGGTGGCCGCGACGCCCGTGAGCCGGGCCGTCGAACCGGCCGCGGCCGACGACGCCTTGGCGCTGGCGGCAGACGGCATGGCCGCCGGGGACGACGCCGCGGCCGCCAAGCACTTGGCCCGGCACTTGCGCGCCTTCCCGGACCAACTGGTGTTCCGCAACCAACTCGCGGAGTTGCTCTTCAAACTTGGGAAGTTCGCCGAGGCCCGCGACCATTTCGCCAAGTTCGACGAGTCGGCCGCCGGCTCGGCCCTGCTGCTCGGGCAGCGGATTCACTGCCACACCCGGCTCATGGAAATCGCCCGGGGCCGCGACGACGCCTTCGCCGAAAAGCTGCACCGGGCCATCGGCCTCTACCTGATCGCCGGCGAGGTGCAGGCGAAGCAGGACGACCCGGCCGACCTCAGCCCGGATGCCGAGAAGCTCTGGTGCCGGGCCGCGACGGAATTGAAAGAGGCCGCCGGCCTGCGGGAAGAAGACACGCGCTGCGCGTGGTATCAGCATTTGGTGTGGACGAAGTTGGACCAGCCGCGCCCGGCCGAGAAGGCGTTGCGGGCCGCGGCCGCGAACGCGACATTCGCCCCGCTGCCGCCGGGCGAAGAGCGGGAGATGCGGGCGGCGTTGGACTCGGCGGAATACCGGGCGGCGAAGTAGGACACCGCCGGGAGGCGGTCGCGTTGGAGTCCCGCTTTTAAGCGGTCTTGGACCTGACACACAAAGGAGGCCGGCGAACCGAGTCTTCGAGGGTTCGCCTTCGGGGGTGACGGCCGGTCGCCCAGGGGGTCGGACCCTCGAAGACTCGGTCCTCCGGCCTACTGCGGACCGAAGGTCACAGACCGCTTAAAAGCGGGACTCCAACGCGACCGCCTCGCGGCGATGTTTTACTTCCCCCAGATCGGCGTCAGTTCGTGAATCTCGCCGGCGAGCAATTTGGCGGACCCGCCCGTCACGGTCAACGACACCGCCCTGTCCGCGGGCTTCGGGACAAACGGCATCGGCACATAGGTGAGGCCGTCGCCGGCGAAGACTTCCGCGCCGACGCGGTCAACGATCACGATCAACCGCTGCTTGCCGTCCCGCAGCGGGGCCGGGGCGCGGTGGCCGTTGACCACGATCTCCTGCTTCTTGGCGTCGTAGATCACCGTCAGCCCGCGGACGACCAGTTTCACCTCGGCGGCGTCTCCCGGCTCGAACAAGACCCGCACGTCCGCCAACTCACTCCCGACACTCTTCAGCGGGTCGCTCCCGGCTTTCATGTCCACCGGGCCAATGATGTGCGACTTGGGCCGCAGTCCTTCCAGTTCCTTCACCGGCGTCCACGTCAGCCGCGGGCCGTCCTTCGTTGAAACCAGTTTCAACTCCAGTGGCACGGTCATCGACTGGTTGAACGCCTCGCCCGGCGTGGCGGTCTGGAACCAGCCCATTTGGATGACGCGGCCCTTGGGGTCGTTGCTGAACGTCTGGGCGGCGTAGAAGCCCTTGCCGCGGTGGCCGGGGAGAGTCTTGGTCTCGGGGGTGAAGACTTTGCCGTCGAACGTGCCGAGGACATAGTTGCTGTCCGCGGCGGTCAGCACCCACTTCGTCTTCTTGGGGTCGCCGTCGACGGGCAGTTCAAAAATGTCCGGGCACTCGAAGAAGTCGCTGATGCGGCTCTGGTACTCCCACTTCTTCAAGTCCGGGGACGTGTAGAAGGCGATCCAGCGCTTCTTGTCGCTCTCGTCGTAGACGGCCATCACCCACTGCTTGCTCGGCTCGTGCCACAGCAGGCGCGGGTCGCGGCCCTGGTGCTTCACCACGGGGTTGCCGTCGTATTCCGCCCACGTCCGGCCGCGGTCGTTCGAGTAGGCGATGCACTCGCCGCGGCCCGTGCTGGTGAACGCGGCGACGAGCAACTCGTTGTCTCCCTTCTTCCACCCGGACGTGTTGGCCTTGTCCACGACGGCGCTGCCGGAGAAGGCCATGTCGTCCACTTTCGGCGGGTAGAGGGCGATGGGCAGTTCTTCCCAGTGGGCCAAGTCTTTGCTGACGGCGTGGCCCCAGTGCATGTTACCCCAGTGCCAGCCGTAGGGGTTGTGTTGGAAGAACAGGTGGTACTCGCCATCGGAATAGACCATGCCGTTCGGGTCGTTGTTCCAGCCGCGCCGCGGCGAGAAGTGCAGTTGCGGCCGCAGCGGCTCGGCGTACAGCTTGTCGGCCCCCCAAATCGCGTCGGCCTGCGTCACTCGGTCGAGAGCCTTGGAGTCCTCCGGCGTGTTCGCCGCCCGCAGCGTGGCCTTTTGTCCCTTCCACGCGCTCACATCCAAATGGGCGAACCAGTCGGGGGCGTCGGACAACTCGATGTCGAACTCCCGAAGCGTCTTCTCGCCCACGACCAACGCCACGCGCGACTTCTTGGCGTCGCCGGCCCCCGTCTTCACCGGCAGGTGCAAGAACTTCTTCTCAAAGACCATCTCACGTTGAAGCGTGACGCGCTTCGCCGGCAGAGCGGGCTTCGTGTCCGAGAACACGAAGTGGTCCGCGTTGATGTGCCCCCACCCGCCCTTGGCGTCATCGACGACGACGATGCGGGCCGTCTTCCCCGCGAGGTCGGCCACGTCCCACCCGGTCGGGGCCAACTCCTCGCTGCCGCCGGCGACCGTGTTCGGCCCCGTGGCCGTGCGGACGACGTTGCCGTCCACTGTCAGGTTCACGCACGTTTTGCCCGCGTGCCCGCCGCCGCCGATCAGGAACGCGATGAACTTCCGCTCCACCTTGAACTCCGGCGAGGTCAACGTCCCCACGGTGTCGTCCCCGCCGTTGAAGCTGTTGACGAGTCCCTTCCCCTTGAACCCGGCGACGTGCATCTGGCCCGGCAACGTCCCCTTCGCCGGCCCGCTTCCGAAGGCGGTCCCGGTGGCCTTCCACTCGCCGTAGGTGTCCCCCTCGAAGTCGGCGAAGAGGAGGTCGGGCTGGTCGGCGCGGGCGAGGCCGGCGACGGCGAGGAGCAACAAGGCAGAGAAGCGGGAGAGCATGAGACACCTCACAAGAAAGATTCACGCCGCCGTCTTGTAAGCCGCGACGCGGAGGCTTTGCGGAGAGGAGCGCGTTCAGGGATTGTCACCCGTGAGCGGCGATCCGCGGACTTCGGTGACAGTCGCGGAACGCGCTCCTCTGCGCAAAGCCTCCGCGTCGCGGCTAACAAGACGCCGATCAAATGTTCACCAACTCCGCCGGCAACTCCGGCGTCGCCCCCGCCTGCGTGCAGACGTAGGCCGCGACGCGGTTGGCGTGGCCGTTGATCGCGTCCAAATCATGGCCCCGTAGGTAGCCGATCACCAGTGCCGCCGTGAAGGAATCCCCCGCCCCGACGGCGTCCCGCACGGTGACGGGGACGCCGGGGTGCTCCGACCATTTCCCGTCGGCGAGGAGCAGGCTGCCGTGCGCCCCGCGCGTGAGGGCGACGAGTTTCAGGTCGAACTTCGCGGCCAAGCCGGCCAGTTGTTCGCGGTCGTCGCCGGTGATCCCGAACAGCCCCGCCAATACGGGAAGTTCTTGGTCGTTGAGTTTGAGCGCGTTCGCCAAGGTCAGTGATTGCTCGATGACCTCCGGCGTCCAGAACGGCGGCCGCAGGTTCACGTCGAAGACACGCAGTGTCTCGGGCCTTGCGCCGGCGAGCAGCGCCTGTATCGCGGATCGTGCCGCCGGCGACCGCTGGCCGAGGCTGCCGAAGCACACGGCATTTGCGTTTGTCACCGCCTCACGGGCGTAGTAAGTCGCTTCCAAGCGGTCCCAGGCGGCATCTTCGCGGATCGTGTAATTCGGCTGCCCGCCCGCGTCAATGACCACATCGACAATCCCGGTCGGGGCGACCGAGTCCTTTTGAATGGGCAGCGTCAGCAGCCCGCGGCGCCGGAGCGCCGCGCGAATTTCGTCCCCCAACTCGTCCTCACCCACGCGCGAGACCAGTGCCGCGTCGGCCCCGAGGCCCTTCGCATGGACGGCGAAGTTCGCCGGCGCGCCGCCCAGTTGCCGCCCGGCCGGCAGCATGTCCCACAGGACTTCGCCGATGGCCGTGACCCACGGGGCCGTCATGCGGACGCCCCCCGGCCGAACCGCTTCTCAATGTCCTCGATGGCGCCGCCTTTGGTCTCCGGCATGATGAATAAGGCGAACAAGAATTGCAGGCCCATCATCGCGGCGAAGAAGACGAATGCCGACGCCCCGGACCAGTTGGCC
The DNA here is from genome assembly GCA_043744795.1 of Zavarzinella sp. Lineage (GTDB taxonomy): Bacteria > Planctomycetota > Planctomycetia > Gemmatales > Gemmataceae > Zavarzinella. The sequence goes on from JAYTTY010000557.1 coordinate 5,778, forward strand.
ACGCGCGGGAACGTCTGCGAGATCAGCGCCGCCATGACCCAGTGCGTGAAGCTGCCGAGGGCTTGGCCCTTCGCCCGCACGGCGTTCGGGAACACTTCCGAGATGAACACCCAGATCACCGCCCCCTGCGAGAACGCGAAGAAGGCGATGAAGCCCAGCAGGGCCGCCAGCACCGCGGTCCCGTTCCGCTGGCCGTCCGGCTTCGCCAACTCGAAGGCGACCACCGCCAGGCACGCGCACGTGCCAAGGGAGCCGAGCAGCATCAGCGGCCGGCGGCCGAAGCGGTCGATGAAGAACAGGGCGCTGACGGTGAACAACAGGTTCGTCCCGCCGACGGCGACCGACTGCAACAGGGCCGAGTCCCGCGAGGCGCCGGCCATCTCGAAGATGCGCGGGGCGTAATACATCAGGGCGTTGATGCCGGACAACTGGTTGAACATGGCGACGGCCCACGCCAGAAAGATCATGCGGGCATAGCGCGATTGGAACAGCCGTTCATTCGACGCCCCGGCGAGGCTGACCAGCGAAGCCGAGATCGCCGCCAACTCCCCCGCCACGTCGGCGACGCCGATCGTTTGCAACACCGCCCGCGCCTCGTCAATCCGCCCTTGGGCGACCAGCCAGCGCGGGCTTTCGGAAATGGTGAAGACCAGCAGGAAAAAGACGAGTGACGGGACCGCCACCACACCGAGCATCCACCGCCACGCGACGGTGTCGTCGAACGCCCCGGCGATCAAGTAGTTGGACGCGAACGACAGCAGGATGCCGGCCACCACGTTCAACTGGCTGAGGGCCACCAGCCGGCCGCGCCACGCCGGCGGGGCGATCTCCGCGATGTACAACGGGGCCACCACCGACGACCCGCCGATGGCCAGCCCGCCGAGGAACCGCGCCACGATGAACGTGGTCCAGTCTCCGGCAATCGCGCACCCGACGGCCGAGATGAGGTAGGCCACCGCGAGGCCGAACAGGATCTTCTTTCGCCCCAACAAGTCCGCCAGCTTGCCGACGATCAGCGACCCGATGACAGTCCCGTACAGCGCGCTAGCGACGGTGAACCCGAGCCAGTCTTCATCGAGCGAGAACCGCAGTTGCAGGGCCTTCTCGGCCCCGGAGATGACGGCCGTGTCGAAGCCGAACAGCAGCCCGCCGAGCGCCGCCACGACGGCGGCCTTGACGACGGCCGCCGTCAGCGGCGCCGGGGCGGCCGCGTGGGCGGGGGAGACGGGGAGGGTGTGCATCAGGCCGCCGGGGGAGGGTGTCCGCTGCCGATACGCTATGAAACGGCCGGCCGCACGGCGGCGAATTCGTGCGGCTCAACCGGCGATTCCACCGGGCCGTCCGCCGCCAGGTTGTAGTGCGAGTCCGCCGCCGGGCTGTCGTGCCACCAGCACGAGTTCCACAGGCACGCGAACAGCGCCACCGGGTGACGCGCGACGACGTGTACGTCCCGGCGGACCGCCTCTTCCACCAGTTTTAAACAGGTGGCCACGGATGATTATCACCAAGTCGGTGGGCGCCCATCGTCGCCGTTCGCTCCGCGAACGGGTGTTCTCCCTGCGGGCGCACGCCTCCCGCCCGGGGGGAAAACAGCCGTTCGCGGAGCGAACGGCGACGATGGGCGCCCACCGAACGTGACATCCAACCGCGGCCATGTGCTTAGAACCCGGCGCCGCGATCACCCGGCGGGCATCGCGGCGAGGGCGTCGGCGACGTCTTGGACGAGGGGGAAGATCATGAATGGGCCTCTTTGCCATCTTTGGGCCGGCTGGCAAAATGAGTCACGTCACTCACCGTTTCCGGCCGTTCGCTGACGGATGGCCTGACGCAACTCAGGCGAGGTCGGATTTCCTTGATCCGTCACTGGTCCCCCTCCGTCGCGAAGAAGCCGAGGTAGTTTCCGAAGACGCCCGCCCAGAGTTTTCCGGGGCGGTGGGCGGCGAGGAGCCGCATGACCGGGACACTTTCCGCGGGGGGCTGCGAACAGTACGGGGCGGGACAAATGCCGGCATCGTTGTTCGCGCCGCGGATCAGCGAATCAACACGCTCGCACAGCGGCTTGGCCACGACTTCCCGGCCGGTGGCGGCCTCCCACACTTTCACCGTTCCGGTCCCCGTCCACGCCGCCACGAAGCGGTTGTCCGGCGTGAAATAGACTTCCGTGACCGGCAACCGCTGGCCGCGCAAGACGTGCGCCATTCGGCCGGTTTTTACGTCCCAAACGATCACTGTGCAGTCGTATGACCCCGAGGCGAGGAGGCGGCCGTCAGCGGAAAAAGCCACGCAAATCGCCCGCTCTTTGTGCCCGCGGAGGCAAAACAATTCGTGGCCCGTCCGGGCGGCCCACAGGCGCACCGTGTGGTCTTCGGACGCGGTGGCGAAGCGGTCCCCGCGCGGGGAAAAAACGGCGTGGTTAATGTCGTGTTTGTGGCCGCGCAATTCGGCCGCCGGGTGGTCATCCCCGGAATCCCAAACGCGGATCGTTTGGTCCCAAGACGCGGACACGACCCGCTCATCGGCCAGAAAAATCGTCCGGGCAACGGCATCGGCATGGCCGCGGTAGCACGCGCGTTGTTCGTAAGAATCGACATGCCAAATGCGCACCGTGCGGTCAGCCGACCCCGACGCCAATCGCCCGCCGTCGCGGCTGAACGAGACGCAGCAAACGGAATCCTCATGGCCCCGGTACATTCCCAATTCTCGGCCGTCGCCCGTGTCCCAAAGCCGAATCGTCCCGTCATCACCCGCGGACGCCAGCCGCTTTCCGTCGGGTGAAAAAGCGACGCCGACGACGCCCATTTTTTCGCGGCGAATCCCTTGCGAGAGGCGGTGGCCGTGGCCGCGCAATTCAAGGCCCGGCCGGCCGGTCGCCGATTCCCAAAGGCGCACGGTCCGGTCGGCCGACGCGGACGCCAGCCAGCGCCCGTCGGGTGAAAATGCCACGCGGTGAACAACGTCTTCATGCCCGGTGAGGCCCCAGCGCTCTTGGCCGGTCTCGCAGTCCCAGACTCGCACCTTCCAATCGGCCGTCCCCGCCGCGAGATACTGTCCCGTCACGTCAAACGCCACATCGTTGACTTGAGGCGTGGAGAAGGCGGTGCCGGACGGCGTGCGCGCCAATGTGGGTTGACCGAGATGCCGGATCAGGCGGCCGGCCGCCACGTCCCAAAGTCGAATGATCCCATCGGCCGACCCGACGGCAAGGCGTGTCCCGTCGGGCGTAAAAGCGACCGCCAGGGCTTCTTCGGAGGCGCAGCGTTGGAGGAACTCCGCCAGCAGAGCCGATTGCGGCGGAACGTCACTCCCGGCGGATTCCCGGGCCAAGTCAAAACAATGCTGAACGCGGCCATTCCGAATGTCCGTGACCCGGACGCCGTCGGCGCCGGCTGACGCGAGAGACGTGCCATCAATGGCGAGCGCGATGTCATGCACTTTGCCGTTGTGGATTTGCAGCAGCAGCCGTTGGGCCATCCCGAGTGGCACGGCCGGCGGCCGAATGGCGCGGACCCATGAGAACCCGGGAGTTGCACGATCTTTGATTTTCCGCCAACGGCCCAACAATTTCGAGAGACTGGGTTTCGAGCGCTGACGTAATCGCTTGAAGAACGACAGCCACAGCGTGACCACTGACCGTGGCGCGGCCGGGGACGACGCGACAACGTGTTCACCTCGCGGGGCACAGTCGTACCACCAGCCCGAGTTCCACAGGCACTGAAAAACCGTCGTCGGGTGCCGCTCGATGAAATGCACGTCACGGCGCACAGCCTCGTCGAGCAACGTGAGGAGGCGATGCCGCGGATGCCCTCGGGGCATCGCGGCGAGGGCGTCGGCGAAGTCTTGGACGAGGGGGAAGATCACGGTTGTTCCTCAACGGTCACCGCCAGCTAGCTCAATCATACACACGTATTTGCCGCCCAAATAATTACTCTCCGCCACGCCCGACCACGCCCGGCCGGATGCGTGGCAGGCAATTCGCTCCAGCCGGCCCGCGAACCAGCCAACCGGGCTTTGCGAAGCACCATCGACGATTATCGTTTCGAAGTTTTCGCCCCGTGCCACAAAGGGCAATTCCACGGCGAGGGGCCCAGCTTCGGTCAGGTCATGGTGCGTTTCCAACAACTCCCCCGAACGGGCGTCCCAAACTCGCGCCACGTCATCGGCAGAAATGGTGACGACTCGTTGGACGTCCGAACTCACTGCCACGCTACGTATCCAGCTGTCGTGCCCACCGAGTTCGAGCAGGCATTTTCCAGTTCGGCCGTCGCAGACGCGGGCCGTCCGGTCCTCCGAGCCGGTAACGATGATGCCCTCGTCGTCGGTTGAGGCCACGCACGTCACCGCCTTGGCATGCCCCTTGAGACACAGCAGTTGTTTCCCGGTCCTTGCATCCCACAGTCGGGCGGTCGTATCGCTTGACCCGGTAACGACCTGGCTGCCGTCGCTCTTCATCGTCACGCACTGCACCATCTCGTCATGCCCCTTGAGTTCGAGGAGACACTCGCCGGTGCAGCCATCCCATACCCGAGCCGTCGCATCCTGCGAACCGGTGACGACACGCCGGCCATCGGCGCTCACTGCGACGCCCCAAACACCAGCGGTGTGCCCCTTGAGTTCGATCAGGCTTGTGCCGTCGCGGGCATCCCACACCCTGGCCGAGTTGTCCCAAGAACCGGTCACAACACGGCGGCCGTCGGCGCTCACCGCGATGCCCACCACCATGTCGGTGTGCCCAAGCGGGTCACGCAGGGGGCCGCCCGCGATTGTGTCCCAGATCCGTACGGTTTGGTCGGTCGAACCCGTCACGACACGACTGCCGTCGCGGCTCATTGCGACACCGTATATTTCGCCCGTGTGGGCACGTAGCTCGAGGAGGCACTGACCGGAGTCGCCGTCCCACACCCGCGCTGTGTGGTCCCATGAACCGGTAACGATGCGGCCACCGTCTCCGCTCGCCGCGGCACACGACACGAAGTGGGAGTGCCCCTTAAGATCGAAGAGGAACTGCCCGGAGCGTCCTCGCCGCACGTTGGCTGACCAGTCGGTGCATCCGGCGACAATCCGGCTGAGGTCGCCGCTCAGCGCGACGCATTGGACCGCGGATTTGAAGCCTAATAGTTCGACCAGAAACACGCCGGTTCGACCGTCCCAGATGCGCGCCGTCTGATCGCCTGAACCGGTGACAACGCGAGAGCCGTCGTGACTGATGGCCACGCCTGCAACCGAAATCCAATGGCCCTTCAATTCGAGGAGGCACTGCCCGGAGCGGCCGTCCCATACGCGGGCATCGTTTCCGCAGGAACTGACTACTCGAGAACCGTCCGGGGTTATTGCAAGACTTCGGACGCCCCCCACGTGACCCGGTAGTTCGAGCAAACATTCTGCCGTCGCCGCGTTCCAGACGCGCGCGGAAGTGTCGGCCGACGAGCCGGTTACGATTCGCGCCCCATCGTCCGTCATTGCCAGTGCCTTCACCGAATCGGAGTGCGCCTGAAACTCCTGCTGACACTGCCCGGTGCGGGCATCCCAGATTCGCACTGTCTTGTCGACCGAGCCTGAGGCGATGAGATTGCCGTCGCGGGTCAGGACTACGCTTGTCACCGTACTCGTATGCCCGCGGAGCACTGCGAGTTGCGCCGTGCCAAGATGCACGGCCGGCGGCCGCAGAGAGCGGAGCCAGAATCTAGGCGAGTTCCGCTCACGCTGGTCACGCCAACGCTCCAGTATCGGCGCGAGGCGCTCCACTGCCGGCAACTGCCAGGGCTGCGGGCTGGCACCGGCAGAGAGATCGTAATGCCCCGCCGCGGCCGGGCAGTCGTACCACCAGCAGGTGTTCCACAAGCACTGGAACAGCGTTGTCGGGTGGCGCTCGATGAAATGCACGTCGCGGCGGACGGCTTCGTCCAAGAGCGTGAGGAGGCGCCGCCGCGGATGCCCGAGGGGCATCGCGGCGAGCACATCGGCGAAGTCTTGGACGAGGGGGAAGATCATGCCGCGGCCTTTGGCGAGGTGGCCGAAAAGAGCCGGCCGGCCCCCGTCACTTAATCTTGCACAGGATGATCGAGTTCGGGTTCTTCGGCGGGTGGACGGCCAGGACCTTCGCGGCCGGGATCAGGAAGAAGTATTTGTCCGGCCGCGGCGACTGGCCCAAGGGGGCTTCCAGCACGCCGTCGGCGCCGTCCACTTGGGGGATGGCGACCGCTTCCTTGGACGTGGCGGACCGCATTTCAAACGACAGGGTGTGCGGCTCGAAGGCCCCGCCCTTCTCCTCGATCATCAGGTACTCCGGGCCGGCGACGGCCGGGAGGTAGTGGACCTTCCGGCCGTCGCCCCGGAGTGGCTCCGTCAGCGGCTTGGCGTCCGGGCCGAAAATGCGGCCCTCGGTGTACAGGAACTGGCCGTCCGCGGAGGGGAACATGGTGCGCGGGCCGCCGTTGTCGTGGTAGCGCTCCACGCGGCCGCCGGCGGTGAACACGTGGGAGTAGACGCCGAACGGGAAGCCGTCCGTCCACGCCGCGAACACGCCGCCGTTGGCCGACACGGTCAGGACGATGGGCCGGCCGAACACGCCGACGGGCGTCGTCAGGCCGCCGGTGACCGGGTACTCGGCCGCCTTCATGGCGTCGGGGTCGAAGAACCGCACGGGGTTCCGGTCGGGGACTCGCGCCGACTTGTCCGTGAGGCAGACCACCAGCGGGCCGTTGGACGCGGCCCCCATGCCAATCGCCCCGATCTCGCCGGCGTGCGGGTTGGCGGCCTTCTGGTCCGGCTCCAAGGTCTTGAGGCTGAACCGCTGAAACTCGTTCGTCTTCGGCAGGTAGGCCACGAAGAAGTCGTGCCCGCCGGCGATCATCGCCCCGGCCTGCCCGAGTGGCAGCGTCTTGACGATCTTGGCGGCGGCCACGTCCAGAATGCTCACCTTCTGGTGCGTGTCGTGGTGCAGCAACAGGTACTTGCCGCTGCCGGCCGGGACGACTTTGCTGATCGGGTGCGGGGACGCCACCTCGAGCGTGTCCCCGGCGAACGCGACGCGCGACGGGCCGGCGCCGGCCGGGGCCGGGAACAACGGCTTGACGACGACGTTGCCCCCCGCCGGCAGCGGGGCCGGGTCGTTGCGCGGGTTGAACGGGTCGGGCGGCGGGCCGTCGTTCGGGCCGACGCCCGGCTTCGGCCGGACGTTCGGCTTGCGCGGCGGCGGGGCCGGGTCGCCAGGAAGGTTCTTCTTCCCCTGATTCAGGATGTCGTCCAAGTTCCGCGGCGCGTCGTCCCGCGGCGGTTGGGCGCGCGGCGCGGAACTCGTCGTGTTCGAGTTGGATGCGTAGCCCGGGGTCGTGGCGGTCGCCGTGCTGGGCGTCTTGTTCGGCCACACGAGGTAGACGATGCCGCCGCCCAAGACCGCGACGAACAGGACGCCGAGGAAGGCCATCAGGCCGATCATCAGGCCGCCCGACTTCTTGCGGGGCGGGCCGCCGCGGCCGCCGCCGGCCTCGTCGTCCGCGTCCCGGTACCGGGCGGCCTTGCCGCGCGGGCGTTCGTCGTCGTCGTCATCCTCGTCGCGGGCGCGGCGGCCGGGCACGACGCGCGACGGCCGCGGGCGGTCGTCCCCGCGCGACTTCTTCGGCGGCAGCGGCGGCGGGGCCGGCGGCGGCCCGGCGGCGGCCTTCGGCTTGTCGGCCGATTCGGGCGGGCCGGTGACCACGAACAAGTGGGAGCACGTCTGGCAGCGGATGGTCTGCCCGACGAGTCCGGGTTTGTGGCTGAATTCCGCCTCGCATTCGGGGCAGACGTTGTACTTCTTCATGGCGGCGTCTGGGTGGTGTGGCGGGCCGCGGGCGAGTGACCCCGGGAATTGTACATGACGCCGGGCGAAATGGGCGACGAGATTCTTCGCGGCCGCCGAAAAGCGCTTACGGCAAGTCGATGTCGTGGGTCGCTTCGCCCGTCACGGTGAATGTGAGTTTCGTGGTCGCGGCGTCCCCGTACTCGGCGGGGATGCGGACCACGGGCTCGCCCTTCGCCGGCGGCCCGACCGCTTTGTCCTTCACGTCGCTCGGGTTGACGACGTGCGGGCCGCGCGGGAAGGCCTGCACCGTGATTTTCACGTCCCCGCGCGGGGCCGAGTGGATGACGTACGTCCCGTCGTCGATGGGGCCGACGCCCGTCGCGCCGCCCGGCCCGACGAACGTGACTTGGCCGTAGTGAATCGGCTGGTTCTTGTAAGTGATCTTACCCGTGATGCGGGCCGTCTTGGGGCCGTCGCACCCGACGCAGACGACGGCCGCGACGACGGCGAACCGGACGAGCGGGCAGATTGCTTTCATGGCGGCCTCGGCGGTCAAAACAGAGAGGAGTCGGTGTTTACCAGTCGCTGCCGAGGGTTTCGCCGCCGGCCGGCGTGCAGGCTTGCCAAAACGTGGCCGGACTCATGCTGCCGCGAAGGAACTTCACGCTGGCGTCCGCGAGGCAAACGTTGATGCCGCCGTGGTGGGGGCCGGACGCGCGGGCCGGGTCGCACGGGCCGCCGACGGCGTCGAACGGGATCGGCTGCACTTGGAAAATGGCAATGGCCCCGGTCTTCCACCCGCCGAACATCGGGGCGCAGTAGTCTTGACCGTCCCACCGGCTCCACGCATTGCCCCCGCTGTTCTGGTCACACGCCTGAACTTTGTTGTTGGAGCACCGGGCGATCTTCTCGGCGAACATTGCCGTATTGGACGTGCCGTCCGGAAACGACGACCCGACAGACGAGGAGCCTTCCCACTCGGTGTTGCCGCCGAACCCGGTCCCCGGAAAGCGGTTGACGGGGATCGTGCCCGGCTTGCCGAAGACCTGCCAATTACTCGCGTAACTGGCCCCCTTCCAGCCGATTTCCGGCATGACGCCGTCGCCGGTCATGCTCGTATCCGTCGGGCACACATACCCCTTGATGGTCGCGTACGGGGACGGCCCGCTGTACCCGTTGAAATTGGCTTGGGACTTGGCGCTGGCGTACAGGTTGTCCTGCTCCATGAACGGCAGCAGGAGCCACATCGACGTGCCGTACGCGCCCGCGTTGCCGCCGGCCGGGTAGAAGCCGAACTGCGGCGGCAAGGCGCCGTTCGTGTCGTTGGCATTGTGGGCGGCGAGGCCGATTTGCTTCAGGTTGTTGGAACACTTCAGCCGGTTGGCGGCCTCCCGGATCTTCTGGACCGCGGGCAGCAACAGGCCGATCAGGATGGCGATGATGGCGATGACCACCAGCAGTTCGATGAGCGTGAACGCCCGTCGGGGGGAGGGATAACGCATAAGAGCCTCCGGAAGAGAAATGAGGACCGTTCCGGGGAACGTTACCCTAACCCTCTAGATGTGCCCGACCGAATCCCGCTGCCATTGTGGTATTCGATTGCCCAGATTCACGCGGCCAACGGGCGTCCGTTGTAGGTCCAGCGGTACGGGCG
>JAYTTY010000558.1:0-3837 GCA_043744795.1 Zavarzinella sp.
GATGAAAATCCGCTTCGACGAAGAACTCCCCGCCTGGAACTATCGTGCCATCCCGCACGATTCCGACCAAATGGGACAGTTAATAAATTCGTGATCCTAATTGCAATCGAACCCATCACGACGAGCAGGAAGACGTCACGACGAGTCATACTTGCAACACCCCCGTCTGGAACGGCTTTGTCACCGGAACTCGCGTGGCGATTTCCAAAGCGGTGACGAGGGCCGCCCGCGTCTCCTCCGGCCGGATGATGCGGTCCACCCATAGGCGGGCGGCGGCGTAGCGGATGTCGGTCTTCTCTTCGTAACTGCGCGTCACCTGCTCGCGCAGCGTCGTCATCTCGACCGCGTCCGGCTCGTGCCCGGCCCGTTTCAACGCCGCGATTTGGATGTCCAGCAGTGTGCCGGCGGCTTGGTCGCCGCCCATGACGGCGTACTTCGCCGTCGGCCACGCGAAGATGAACCGCGGGTCGAACGCCTTGCCGCACAGGGCGTAATTGCCGGCCCCAAATGACCCGCCGGTGATGACGGTGATCTTGGGGACGACGCTATTGGCGATGGCGTTCACCAGCTTCGCCCCCGAGCGGATGATGCCGGACTGCTCCGCGTCCTTGCCGACCATGAAGCCGTTGACGTTTTGCAGGAAGATGATCGGCAGGCGGGACTGGTTGCAGTCCATCACGAAGCGGGCCGTCTTGTCGGCGCTGTCCGTGTAGATGACGCCGCCGTACTGCACCGCCCCCGTCGCCGGCTTGCTGTGCGTGCGCTGGTTGGCGACGACGCCCACGGACACGCCGGCCAGTTTGCCGATGCCGCACACCAGTGATTGGCCGTACTCCGCCTTGTACTCATCGAATGGTGCGTCATCGAGAATCGCGGCGATCAGTTCTCGCGTGTCGTACTCGCCTTGTAAGTAATGGTTCCAATCCGCGCTCTTGCAGGGCGAGGCCGCCAAGTGTCCCGCGTCCGGCGGCAACGCGCCAACGAGCCGTTGTAGGCGGGCCAAGCACGTCGGCTCGTCCGGGTCGCGGTAGTCGATGGTGCCGCTGATCGCCGAGTGCATCGCCGCCCCGCCGAGGCTCTCGCTGTCCACCGTCTGGCCGATGGCCGCCTTCACCAGCGCCGGGCCGGCGAGGTAGAGGCCGCTGCCTTCGGTCATCAGCAGCGTGTCGCACAGCACGGGAAGATACCCGCCGCCGGCGACGCAGTTACCCATAATGGCCGCGAACTGCGGAATGCCCGCCGCCGAGATGACGGCGTTGTTGCGGAAGATGCGGCCGAAGTCGTCTTCGTCCGGGAAGATTTCTTCCTGCAACGGCAGGAACACGCCGGCCGAATCGACGAGGTAGACCAAAGGCAGCCGGTTGTCCGTGGCGATGCGCTGCGCCCGCAGCACCTTCTTGCACGTCATCGGGAAGAAGGCCCCGGCCTTCACCGTCGCGTCGTTGGCGATCACCATGACGCGGCGGCCGGAAACAGTCCCGATGCCCGTGACCACCCCGGCCGACGGCGCCCCGCCCCACTCCGCGTACATGCCCCACGCGGCCCACAGGCCGAGTTCAAAAAAGCTGTCGGGTTCGGCCAGTTTGGCGATGCGCTCGCGAGCCGTGAGCCGGTTCTTCTCGTGCTGGCGGGCCGTCGCCTTCGAGCCGCCGCTTTGTCGAATCTGCTCTTCCTGCGGGGCGAGGTCGTCCATCGGTTTACGTTCCGGGAGAGTCTGACATCTTTATTCTACGCGGTGCCGATCGGATGCCATGCCCACGGTTTCGAGTCGAAGTGTCTTGGACGAACGGCCGCCACCGCCGCGCGGGGGCGGGGTTGGAGTCCCGCTTTTAAGCGGTCTTGGAACTCCCTGAGAAAAGGCCCGTGAGGACCGAGTCTTCGAGGGTCCGACCCCGGGGCAACCGCCTCTCGCCCAGAAGGCGAACCCTCGAAGACTCGGTTCGCCGGTTGCCCGTGGGTGACAGGCTCAAGACCGCCTGAAGGCGGAATTCTGACCAGGCAGGGAGCGTTTAACTTGAAATCGCCGGGAAAACCGACGACTTGAGGGCCAAGCGGCCGCCACGCCGATTTCACTCGATGTCCACGAATGTCCACGAATGTCCACGGGTCCCCGCCCGGATTGACCCACTGGGTCACTCGGCCGCCTTTCCGACACCTCGCATTTTACGAGGAGTCTGGAATGAGGAAAACGAAGTGCAAGTCACGCCGCGGAACGGCACCGTTCTGGCAGTGACCGCCGTCACCCGCATCAGCGGGGGGCCGCGTCAGAAGGAGGACAGCATTGACGACCAACAGGACCACGCCCGCGAGATCGTCGCCGAGTGGTAGGACGGCCCCGTCGAATTCACGTTCATCAACCGGACCGTGAAGGGCGAGCGCCTCGACCGGCCAGAGCTCAAGGAGATTGAGGATCTGCTCCGGACGCGGGCGTTCGACCTTCTGGTGTGCGAGGACATGGGCCGCCTCGTCCGCGGGACGGCGGCCAAGGATCTGTTCGGCATTGCCCTCGACCACGGCACACGGGCTCGCGGGGCCGAACCCGTGACGGCCCTTGACCACGACATGTCCCCCGCGGCCCGGCTCGTCCCCCTGGGCATCCTGGCGTTGAGCCGCGGGCCGGTGGCGATCCATCAGCCATGGCTTCTGTTCGGCCATTCCAACGAGACCAGCGACTTCATCGCCGCCGGCCTGAACCAGTGGCGGACCGAGCGGAAAGCGGCCCACCCCGGCGTCCGGCGGTTGCACCTCGAACTCGACAACGGCCCGGAAGTCCCCAGTTCCCGCACCCAGTTCATGAACCGCCTGGTGGCGTTCGCCGATCACCACCGGGTCGAAATCGAACTCGCGTACCTGCCGCCGTATCACCGCAAGTATAATCCCGTCGAGCGGCGCTGGGGCATCTCAACAGGCCCCGCGGCCGTCTCGGAGCGCTCGTAGGTGTGGAACGTGTCGCCGTAGTTCTCCTTGGTCGCCCGGCCGGCCAGGATGGCGTCGCACGCCTCGGCCGGCGGCATGAACAGAAACATCCTCGGCCCGGTCTCCGTGTGAAAGGGGACGACGTGCGCGAGAATCGCCAGTTGCGTGTGGTCAAAGCCCCGCCCGTCCAAGTCGCCGCCGCGAAACATTGTCATTGTGTCCCCTCGAAATGGTTGACGAGGTGGTTGGGGTGATCGTACCCGCCCCCGGCCCGGCCGCGATGTCCGTTGCCCGGAGCGCCCCCCGAACAACCCCCTGACGCGACACCCAGGGGGACGGGGCATGGACAAGGCGACGCTGATCCGGCGACTCAGGGCCAGGCGGGCGGGCAAGCCAACCCGCGGCGGCCCGGTGCGGTTCGCCGCCGGGGATCACGACGCCCGGCCACGACCCGGAGACGCGGGCGCTGGCCGAGGCGTACATGGGCCACCCGGCCGACCTGGGCCGCGGGCTGGTCCTCGCCGACCGGCTGCAGGAGGTCGGCCACCCGCACGGGCAGACCTTCCAGTGGTACTTGCAGCACGGCCTCCCGGCTTCGCCGGGGCGCCGGCAGGGGCCTCGGTCGCCGGCATCTACGACGCCGAGAACGAAGTCGAACACGCCCGGCAGGACGGCGGCCACGTCCTTCTCGGCCTGCTGCACGGGGCGGCCTGCGGTCGATGGGCGACCCCGGCGACGGCGAGCGCCTGACCGCCGCCCGCGCGGCCCACGAGGAGATGCGCGCCGTCGGCCTGCTGCCGCCGGACCGGCCTCCCCTCCCATGCAGGGCCAGCGCGCATAAATAGGCAGTCCTGGTGGTCTGGCGCGTGCGACCTTGGAATCGTAAGGTGGAACGAAGTCCCCGGAATTCGTCCCCGGACG
>JAYTTY010000559.1:0-3836 GCA_043744795.1 Zavarzinella sp.
CGACGGTCACCCGTGTCGGCGAGTCGCGGATTTCGGCGCCGGTCGCGGGGCGCGCTCCTCTCCGCAAAGCCTCCGCGTCGCGGCTTACAAGATTGGCGACGGCGTCGGGTCGGCGTCACTTCATGATGGCGTAGGCCACGGACGCCAAGGCAAGGCAGCACGCGGCCATGAACGCCCAAGAGACGAGTTGTTCGCGCAACGGGGGTTTTGGGGGTGGGGGCGCGTCCCAGTCCGGCTGCGGGCCGAACCGCCATTCCATCTCGGCGACGGCGTGCGTCAGGCGAACGTAAAAGCGCTGGTTGCCAGGCTCGCCGATTAACAACGCCTCCAGCACGGCCCGGCGGTCATCGGGGAAGTCGCCGACCGCCCGCTGGAGCGTGAGGCGGGCCAAGTCGGTCTCGGCCGTCTCGGGCGGCCGGGTGTCCGGCACGGGGGCCTCGCGGTCAAGGCGGTGAAGCAAGTCCAAATGAAGGTGGGTGAACGCCGGCATGTCGCCGACGACTTTATCGCCGGGTCGCAGGTAATAGCCTTCGATGAGCATTCGGTCCGCGGTGGGCAGGGTCGCCCACCATTCCAGCATGACCGGGCGGCGGTCCGGGGCGGCCGCGATGCAGTGCTCCACGAACGGGAGCATGTCTTCCTGGACGCTGTCGGCCACCTCGAAATGTTTGCTCGCTTCGGACAAGCCGCCTTTCCAAAGGCCGGTCCAGCGGCGGGGTTGCCCGAACCGGCCCCGGCGCCTGACGTTGACCCACTCCCAACTCTCACTCACGACCCGCATGGCATCCGCGTACCGACACCCGACGCGCAGACGCACGAAGAAGTCGCGGAAAGCCGGTTGCAGTTCGGCGATGGTCGGCTTGGCCAACGGGGAGAACCTTTCGTGTTCGATGCCACGGTTCTACCCGATGCCGTTCCCCGTGTCCAAGCGAGACCGCCGTTTCTGCCGTCAATATGGGCAAGCCCGCTGGACATGGCAAGCGGCGGCTGTTAACTTGGATGAATTCAAATTCCCCACGCTCTCCACCATAGGCACCATGCGACGAACCACCCCGCGGACCGCCCGCCTCGGCGTCCTTGATTTGGAAGCCCGAATTACGCCGGCGTACAACTTGGCCATCAGTGAGACGATAGGGAACCGCCTCCGTTACGTCCTCGATCGTCGGCGGCGTTACCACGTTCCAGCCGACGGACCTCAACGCCGTCCTGAATTCCGGCGAGATTCTCACCGCGTTCGCCACCGGCGACGTGGTCATTGAGACCGCCGTGGCGAGCGACCCGCTGACAGGCGGGAACATCACGTGGGCGGGGTCGGCGTTTAACGCCAGCGCCATTCCGAACGACCGGACGCTGACGTTCCATACGGTCAATACCGTGAAGTCTGGAGACATCACCTTCTCGGGCGGGGAGTTCGTGAACGGCGGCAGTCGTGTGACGTTCGTGTTCGACACGGACGGGGCCGCCATCGACGGGGCCGTGGACCTGGGCGCCGCCTCGCTCGCGGGCCGCGGGCTGACAATCACCGCCGGCGGCGGGACGGCCACGATGAAAACGGTCACCCTCGCCGGCAACGGTACGGTCACGGCCGGCAGCATCGTGACGACGGGCGTCGCCGCGATCCAACTCTCCCCGCCCAACGCCGTGCTGACGCTCAACGGCCCCCTGACCGTGTCTTCGACAAGCACGGCCATTTCCGCGACCGGGGACACCGGCGCCCGCCTCGTGTTCAACGGTGCCGTGACCGGGACGGGCGACTTGTCCGTGCTCGCCTCCGCCTCTCAGTTCGACGCCCCCGTGACGCTAAGCGGCCCGGCCAGCCAATTCTGGGTCAAGGGCGGTGCGGCCAGTTTCACCGCGGACGCCGTGTCGGCCCCGGCCATTCGCGTGGGCCAGGCCAACGGGCCGGCCGCCGATTTCGGGGCCGGCGTCACCGGCGTCTCCGGGGCCGTGACGGTCGATTCGACGGGGAATCTGACGCCTGGTAACGGCCTGGGCGACAACGCCAATCTGGCGATTACCGGCAACGTCACCATCTTGGACGGCGGCAGTTTCGACCCCGACCTGGTGATCACGGGCATGCCGGCCGAGCGGTTGGATGTCACCGGCAACCTGACCCTTGGGGCCGGCGCCCGGCTCGGCCATTCCGGGGCGGGCGTGCTGGCGTCCGGCAACACCACAGTAGTCACGGTTTCCGGGACGCGGACGGGCACGTTCGCCAACGCGCCGCCCGGCATCCCGTTCGCCCTCGCTCAGAGCGAGGCCACGGCGACGTACAACCCCAACTCCGTCACCGTCGCCCCCGTCGCGTTCGTCACGCAACCGAACACCGCGGTCGGCGCCGACGCGGACGGCACCACGTACACCGCCAAATTGACCGGGCCGGGCGTCGTCGCCACGTTCGTCGACGCCGCCGGCCGGCCGTCGTTCCGGCTGACCGACACGACGCCCGCCAGCGCGTTCTCGCTCACCACCAAGGCGAACGCCTCGGACAACGTCCTCACGGCCGGTTCGCTCATCGTGCAAGGCGCCCTCAAATCGCTCGCGGCCGGCACCACGGACTTCATGGGCGGGCTGAGTGTCTCCGGGCCGGCCCGGACAATCACGACGCGGGACATCGGCGGCCTCTCGTCCGTCGGCGGGACGGCGGACGACAAGACGACGCTGAAGGCCCGCAACCTGTCCTCGTTCGACAGCACATCGACGCTCGACAAAGTCACCATCGGCGGGTCGCTGACGGACGACTTGTCGGCCCCGAAGATCGGCCCGGTCATGATCGCCGGCAACTTCATGGGCGGCAGCCCGACCATTGAGGCGACGTCTTCGGCCGGGTCACTGGGTTCCATCACGGTGAAGGGCGCCACCGACGCCGTCACGATCACGTCAAAGAACGCCATCGGCAACTTGAACTTCGGCAAAGGGATCAGAGTGTCGACGATCTCGGCGGCCGGCGCCGTCGGCACGGTCACGGCCGGCGGCGACTTCTACGCCGGGGTGACGGCCGCGTCGGTCGGGGCCGTGAAGGTGAAGGGCTACCTGTACGACAACGGCGGCGGCGGGTGGGCCGTCACGGGCGGCGTGCCCTCGATCACGGCCGGCGCCGTCGGCATCGCGGCCGTCGGGTTCAACTTGTCGGCCCGCAACTTGGGCAGCCTGTCCGTGGTCGGCAACGCGGCCGCCGACATACCCGCCGACGTGCGCAACGCCGCTTTTCATTTGACCGGCAACAATTTGGGCACGCCGGCCGGCTTTGGGGTGAAGACCGTGAGCGTGAAGGGGACGGTCTTCAACAGCGTGTTCGACGTCCAGGAGGGGAACGTGCAGGCGGTCACCGTCGGCCGGTTCATCGACAGCAAGTTGCTCCTGAATTACGACAACCTCGCCGTGTTCGAGTCCGGCACGGGGTTCCAGTCGGTGACGCGCTTCAAACTGAGCGCCTTCACCACGACGGCCGCGACGCTGGCCGTCCCCGACAGCCCGCTGAAATACGCCTTCGCCGGCAGCCAGATCGCGGCCCAAGACCTCGGCACGGTTCGGCTCTCCGGGCTGGACACCGCCAACGGCGGCGCGAAGTTCGGGATCAAGTTCGACGACGCCGGCGACCCCAGGAGCAAGGGCAGCGTCCAATTGAAGAGCACGAACGGGGCGTTGCCGCTGAACAAGGATTTGACGCCGAACGCCGCGGCCCTCGAAGGCGACTTCTTCTACTTCGGCGTATAAGCGGCCGGAGTTGCCCGGTGGGACCGGCGTCCCGCCCAATGGCACTTGAGTTCTCCCCAAGGGGGGGGTAGTTCTAGTGTAGTAGGGTCGCCGCCGGAGGCCCGCCATGATCCCCGCCG
>JAYTTY010000560.1:0-15185 GCA_043744795.1 Zavarzinella sp.
GGCAAGTTGAAGTCGTGCGCGCCGACGACACGCGGCGCGACCTTGGAATTCAGGCGGCTTCAGAGATGTGACCCGAGTTTAGCCGGACAGTTGTGAGTCTCGATTTATAACGCAGAGGTTGAGTTGGTGTCCGCTTGGCGAGCCATCGAAGTATACGGTGTCGGCCCCGACCCGGCGGTGGGTTTGGGGCTGTTGTCCGATCAGAAATTGTTTAAGGATGTCATCGCTAGGGTCATCACAAGCGGCTGATGCCGTGACGGCCCGCGTCAGTGCGCTGACACCGGCTCCGCGACTCCCGGCACTGGGGGCGGGGTCCACGCGATGTCCGGGCGGGTGGCGCGGATGGCGGCGCGCATGTCGTGGACGAGGAAGCTCACGTTGCGGTCGTCGAAGAACTCCATGTGCCCGGCCGGGACGGTAAACGTGTCCACCGGGCCGGTCACCCAGTCTTGCCAGCCCAGCAGCAAATCGTCGTGCGTCGTCGCTGCCCACATTTCTTGCTGGTCCGACCGGGCGACGACGAGCGGGGCGTTCAGCTTGCCCGCGGGCCAGTAGCGCGTGTTCGCCCGCTCCAAGCCGGCCCACACGCGCCGGATGATCTCCGCGGACAGCCCGGTGATGCCGGGGTAGTCGGGCATGTCGAGGTGGCCGTACCCGGCCGCCGACAGCGTCCGGTGCCGGAGGTTCTGAAACCGCTGGCGCAGGTAGTGCCACTTACTGCGGAAGCCGGACCCGAACAAGAAGTTCTTGCCGTGGATGGCCAGGCGCACCGGCCACGACCGCTTGCGCGGGTAGCCGGGGGCGAACGTGTCGAACACGATCACCTTGGCGACCGCCAGGCCGCGGGCCTCCATCATCCGGGCCACCTCGTAGGCCACCAGCCCGCCGACGGAGTACCCGGACAGCACGTACGGCCCCTCGGGGCGGTGTTGCAAAATCTCGGGCAGGTAGCGGGCGGCGATGTCCTCGACGCGGTCGAGCGGCGGCTCCGTGCCGTCCACGCCGACGGCCTTCATGCCGTAGGCCGGGAACTCGGCCCCGAGCAGCCGGGAGAAGCGCTGGAAGGCGAAGACGTGCCCGCCGGCCCCGGCGATCATGAACAGCGGCGGGTACGGCCCGTCCTCGTTGAGCGGGACGACGCACCCGTGGCCGAGTTCCAGCTTCTGCTGGATCATGACGGCCATTTCGCGGACGGTCGGGGCCGCGAGGAGGGCGGCCAGCTTCAACTCGAAGCCGAGGTACTGCTGCACGCGGGCGACCAGTTCGGCCGCCTTCAAGGAGTGGCCGCCGAGGTCGAAGAAGTTGTCGTCCCGGCCGACGGCGCCGGTCCCCAGCACTTCGGAGAACGCCTCGGCGATGGTCGCTTCCAAGTCGTTCGCCGGCGGCTCCTTCACCTTGGCGGCCCGCGTCACTTGCGCCGGACTCGGCGGCTTCAGCGCGCCGCGGTCCACCTTGCCGTTCGGCGTCAGCGGCAGCGCGTCGAGGAAGACGAACGTCGCCGGCACCATGTAGTCCGGCATCCGGCCGCGCAGGTGCGCCCCCAGTTCGTGCGTATCGACCTTGCGGCGGGCGACGACGAAGGCCACCAGCCCGACGACGCCGTCGGCCCCGCGGAACGCCTTCACCACGGCGTCGCGGACGCCCGCGTGCTGGCTCAGGCCCGCCTCGATCTCGCCGAGTTCCACCCGGTAGCCGCGGACCTTCACCTGGTGGTCGATGCGGCCGAGGAATTCAATCGTGCCGTCCGGCCAATACTTGGCCAAGTCGCCGGTCTTGTACAGCCGTTCGTTCGGCCGGAACGGGTCGGCGATGAAGCGCTGGGCGGTCAGTTCCGGACGGTTCAGGTAGCCGTCCGCGAGGCAGAGGCCGCCGATGTGCAGTTCGCCCGGCGTCCCCACGTCCACGGGCTGCATGTGTTCGTCGAGAATGTGGTACACCGAGTTGCGGATCGGCTTGCCGTAGGGGATGCTGGCCCACGCCGGGTCCACGGCCTCCACCGGGTACCAGTTGGACCAGATCGCCGCCTCGGTCGCCCCGCCGAGGCTGACGACCTTGGCGTTGGAAAACACGCCCCGCACCTGGTCCGGCAGCGTGACGGGAATCCAGTCCCCGCTCAACATCACCAGCCGCAGGGCGGCCGCGCCCGCGGCGGCGCGGAAGAACGGCACGAGTTGTTGCAGGGCGGCCGGGGCCGAGTCCCACATGGTCATCTCGCCGCCGTGCAGGAGGTCGGCGAGGCGCTGCGGGTCGCGCAGTTCGGTTTCCGTGGTCACGTACAGCGAGCCGCCGGCCCCGAGGACGCCGAAGATGTCGTACACCGACAGGTCGAAGCTCAGGGACGTGACGAACAGCAGGCGGTCGGCCGGGCCGACGTGGAGCGTCTGGTTCACCCAGTCGATGGTGTTGACCGCCGCCTTGTGCCGGACGACGACCCCCTTCGGCCGGCCGGTCGAGCCGGACGTGTAGATCACGTAGGCGACGTGGTCCGGCGTGGCGAGGCCGGCCGGCACGGCGGCGCCCGCGTCGGGCATCGGCCGGTCGATCAGGAGGAATTGGCGGTCGCCGGCGGGGATGCGGTCGGCGAGGGCCGACTGCGTGACGATGACCTTCGCGCCCGAGTCGTCCGCCATGAATTGCAGGCGGTCGGCCGGGTAGGTCGCGTCGAACGGGACGTAGGCCGCGCCGATGTGCGTGACGGCCAACACGGCGGCCACCATGTCCGGCGACCGGCTCAGGCACACGCCGACGAAGTCGCCCGGCTTCACGCCCAGCGCCACCAAGCGGGCGGCGATCTGGTCGGCCCGGCGGCGAAGCTGGCCGTAAGTGACCGACTCATTCTTGGTGACGAGGGCGACGGCGTCCGGCCGGCCGGCCGCCTGCCGCCGGAAGGCGTCGGGCAGCGTGTCCGCGTGCGGGTACGGGGCGGCCGTGTCGTTCCAGTCCCGCAGGATTCGGCGGCGCTCGTCGGGTGACATCAGCGGGATTTCCCCGATCTTCAGGGTCGGGTCGGCGGCGGCGTGTTCGAGGACGGTCATGAACCGTGAGACCATTCTATGAATGTCGGCCTCGGCGAAGAGGGCCGAATCGTATTCGATCCAGCCCCACACGCTGTCGAACGGGCCGTCTTCCAGCACGAGGCGGATGTCGAACATGCTGGTGCCGTTGTGGACGGGCACGTTCGTGAGCCGCACGCGCGAGAACCGCTCCGGCAGGATGCGGACATTTTGGTAGTAGAAGGCCGTCTGGAAGAACGGCTGCCGGGCCGGGTCGCGGGCCGGGCGCAGTTCCTCGGCCAGCAAGTCGATGGGGGCGTCCTGGTGCACAAAGGCGTCGAAGCGCGTCTGCCGGACGCGCTCCAGCACGTCCCGGAACGTCGGGTCGCCGGCGAGGGACGTGCGCAGGACGAGCATGTTCGTGAACATGCCGACCAGCGGCTCCGTCTCCGGGCGGGTGCGGCCGGCGACCGGCGAGCCGACGGCGATGTCCGTCTGCCCGGTGAGGCGGGCCAGCACGACCTGCCACGAGGCGAGGCCGATCATGTACCGGGTGACGGACTCCTGCCGGCCCAGCTTGTCGATAGCGCCGAGCAGCTTCCGCGGCACGATGAACTGGTGGCACCCGCCGTCGCAGGCCCGCTCGGCCGGCCGCGGCTTGGCGAACGGCAAGTCGAGGGCCGGGATCGGCCCGGCGAGTTGCTTCTTCCAATAGCCCACATGGTCGCGGACGGCCGGCGTGGCGAGGTGTTCTTCCTCCCAGCGGGCGTAGTCGCCGTACTGGATCGGCAGGGCGGGCAAGTCCGCGTGCCGGCCGGATTTCGCGGCGTCGTAGAAGGCTTCCAAGTCCTTGAACATGACGCCGAACGACCAGCCGTCGGTGATCGTGTGGTGGAAGTTCATCCCCCACAGGTACTCGTCGGCCCCGGTGCGGTACAGGCGCACGCGGTACAGCCGATGCCCCGCGAGGTCGAATGGCATGCCCGCGTCGGCGACCGCCTCGGCGAGCGCGGCCGCTTGGCGCTCCGCGGCCGGGCGGGGGCGCAGGTCGGTGACTGGCAGTTCAAACCGCTCCGGGTGGCCGACCACTTGCCACAGCTTGCCGTCGGCCTGGTCCAGTCGCGTGCGCAGGACATCGTGCCGGGCTTCGAGTTGCTCGTAGGCGGCGCGGAGGGCCTCCACGTCAAACGGGCCTTGGCAGCGCAGCAGAAACGGGACGTTGTAGACGGCCGGCCGGCCCATGGTCTGATCCATGAACCACAGGCGCCGTTGCCCCCGGCTCGCCGGGTGGCGGGCGAGGGACCGGTCCGCCGGGATCGGGGCCGCCTTGCCGTCCGGCCCGCCGATGGCGGCCCGCAACAAGTCGCTCAGGCCGCGGGCGGTCCGGGCCGTGAACAGCTCGGCCTCCGTGACCTTCACCCCGAGCTGTTGGCTGACGCGCGTGAGGATCATCACGGCCGACAGGGAGTCCCCGCCGAGTTCGAAGAAGTCCTCGTCCGGCCCGACCGAATCGAGTTGCAGCACGTCGGCCCAAATGCCCGCGACGGTGGCCGCGAGGGCGGGGCGAACGGCGTCGGTCGGGGTGTCGGCCACCGGGTCGCCGAGGTCGGTAAATATGATGGCCTCCCCGCGGTCGTCGCGGGGGGCACCGTCCAAGAAGGCCATGGCAGTGTCTCAGCGGGTGCGGGCGTTTGCGGCGAACGCCCAACGGTCGTGGCTGACCCGTCCAACCCATTCGAGTTTCCTAATTATCCCAGAATGTAGAACCATTGCAACCAAAATTCACGGATCCGCCCACATACTACTCAATTCCGCAGTGCGCATTTGTTAAGATGGGTAACAAACTGCCCGTTATTAGGGCGAATTCGCCCCGGCCGCCGGCATGTCCGGGGGAGTTTTCCCATTTCACCCATTTGGGCGAGCGTCAAAGATACCGCCGTGAGGCGGTCGTGTTGGAGTTCCGCCTTCAGGCGGTCTTGGACCTGGCGCCCATGAGCGGCCGGCGAATCGAGTCTTCGAGGGGTCGCCCACCGGGGCAGCCTCTTGCCCCCGCGTGTCGGGTTTCGAAGACTCGCCCTCAGCCGCTTTACTCCGGAAGCCCCTCCAGTCGCTAACGCTTCTGGCTCGCCTCCCTCGCGGCGCTTGGCCACGAAGACGCTGGCGCCAAGTTGACGATCCCCCCTCGCCGGCCGATATTGCACTTCACGTCGCCCGGCCCGAAAACCGTTCTCCCCAGAGGTTCCCCATGATGAGTTCCCTGCGCGCGGCCGTCGCCGCGCTGACCGTGTTCGCCGGCTCACTCGCCGCCGCGGACGCCGACGTGAAGGTGGGCGACAAGGCCCCGGCGTTCGCGAGCGTGGACGACACGGGCAAGGCGTGGAAGTCCGCGGACCACGTCGGCAAGAAGATCCTCGTCGTCTACTTCTACCCGGCCGACCTGACCGGCGGCTGCACCAAGCAGGCTTGCGCCTTCCGCGACGACATGGGCAAGCTGACCGACAAGAACGTCGAAGTCGTCGGCGTCAGCGGCGACACCGTCGCCAACCACCAAGTGTTCAAGAAGGCGCACAAACTGAACTTCCCGCTGCTGGCCGACGAGAAGGGGGACGTGGCGAAGGCGTTCGGCGTGCCGCTGACGCCCGGCGGGGTCGCCAAGGTGAAGGACGGGGACGGCAAGCCGGTGGAACTGACGCGCGGCGTGACGGCGAAGCGGTGGACGTTCGTGATCGACAAGGACGGCACGGTCGTCCACAAGAACATCGCCGTCAAGGCCGCCGACGACAGCAAGGAAGTCCTGGCGGTGATCGAGAAGTTGGCGAAGTAAGGGGTGTGTTTAGCCGCTCCGACGGCACGTCCGGGCGGAGCATCGTCGCTTTTCGCTCCGCGAAATGACCGGCTTCCCGCCGCGGGCGACCGACCCCGTGGCCGGGAAGCCCGACCTGTCGCGGAGCATCGTCACTTTTCGCTCCGCGAAAAGTTCGGCCTTCGCCCATTGGGGACTGCCTCTTGGGGCGGGGAGCCAATCTTTTCGCGTAGCGAAAAGCGACGATAATCGCAACGGGGCCATCGTCGCTTTTCGCTCCGCGAAAAGACGGGCCTTCCCCATGGGGGATTGCCACTTGGGGCGGGGAGCCTGCCTTTTCGCGGAGCTAAAAGCGACGATGCTCCGCACGCTCTGCTCAACTCCAAAAAACTTGAGCCGCCCCCGTTCCCGCCGGCACTTATCAAACAGAGACGAACCGTGCCGGGGAGGAATACCGCATGTCCGCCCGATCCATCGAGGGGTTGAAGCAATACCTCCGCCGGCTGTGCGATGAAGCCGTGCCGCCGGAAGACGCCGTGCTGCTGAGTCGCTTCGCGGCGGCCAACGACCGTGAGGCGTTTGAGTTGTTGGTCGCCCGGCACGGCCCGATGGTGCTGGGGACCGCCCGGCGGTTGGTCGATCACGCGCACGACGCCGAGGACGTGTTCCAAGCCGTGTTTCTCAGTCTGGCCCGGCTGGCGGGCACGATCCGCCAAGGATGCACGCTCCCGGCATGGCTTCACAAGACCACCTGTCGGGTCGCCGCCAAGGTCCGCAAGAATCGCGGTTCCGCTTCCAAGGAACCGCCGCCGGAGCCGAGCGAACAAGTCGGCCCGGAAGCCGAGCTGGTTTGGCGGGAAGTTCGCCAAGCCCTCGACGAGGAATTGCAACGCCTGCCGGAGCGGCTGCGCTCGCCCCTGTTGTTGTGCTACTTGTCCGGCCTGACCCGTGACGAGGCGGCCAAACAGCTCGGCTGGTCGCTCGGCACGCTGAAGCGGCGGCTGGACGAAGGCCGCAAGGCCCTGCGAGATCGCTTGGACCGCCGGGGCATCGGCGCCGTCGGCCTCGCGATCACGGTCCTGGCCCCTGAAACGCTGCAAGCGGCGGTGAGCGCTGCGCTGTTCGACTCGTCCCTCGACATGATTTTCTCCGTGGGGCCGGCCGTACCCGCGGCGGTTTCCGCCCTCGCCCTCCACTCCGCCGGCGCCACGAAAGGCCTCGCCATGAAATCCCTCCTCGCGGCGCTCGTCACCGTCGGCGTCGGCGTCGGCCTCTACGCGGGGGCGGGCCAAGCCGACCCGCCCAAGCAAGCGGAAGTGAAGAAGGACGACGTGACGCCGGCCCCCGAAGCCAAGGTGGCCGAAATGGACGATCCCTTGCCGGCCGGCAGCGCGCTCCGCTTCGGGACGGGCCGGTACCGATACGGCATGAGCGTGAAAACCTTGGCCGTCTCCCCCGACGGCACGGCGGCCTTCGCCACCAACGACAACCATGTGCCTTGCGTCTTTGACCTCGGCACGGGCCGGGTGCGGTTTACCCTGAATCTGGGGAGCATCGACATCGGCGCGTACTCCCCGGACGGCAAAGCGCTCGTCGTCCGGCAGGGCTACGACCTGTACGTCCGGGACGCCGCCACCGGGAAAGAACGCCGGGCGATCCGCGGGCCGCGCACCAATTCGTGGGGCAGTGATCTCCTCGAATTCACGCCGGACGGCAAGGCCATTGCCGTCACGTCCCAGCAGAAGTTCATTCACTTGATCGACTTTGAGACCGGGAAACCGGTCCGCGACTTCTCGCTGGAGAACCCGGAGTCGGCCGTCCCGAACAGCTTCCCGGGGGTCCTCGCCGTCGCCTTCTCGCCGGACGGCAAGCGGATGGCGAGCGGCGGGTACGAGAACGACAAGGACGACTACTTCGCCCGCGTCTGGGACGTGGAGACCGGCAAGGAGGTTCGCCGGGTCATGCTCGGGAAGGCGGGCTACGGCGTCCGGTGCCTGGTGTTCTCCCCCGACGGGAAGACGCTGGCCACCCTCGGCACGCAAGCCGGCGTAATCCTCCGGCTGTTCGACGTGGAAACCGGCAAGGAACGCCGGGCGTTCCCAAAGGACGGCAACCGGCGGACGGAGCCCGGCAGCATCGCCTTTGCGCCGGACGGCAAGACAATCGCCGTCGCCCGCGATTCGGTCCGCCTGTACGATACGGCGACCGGGGAGGAGCGGCTGCGCATCGACCAGCGGGCCAGCCACCTGCACTTCACGGACGGCGGCAAGACGCTCACCGCCGCCGTCTCGGGGGCCATCTACCGCTGGGACACGGCCGCCGGGAAATTGCTGACGCCCGAGGCCGGGGACAGCGCCGTCGAACAAGTCCTCGTCTCCGCCGACGGCCGCCGCGTCGTCACGCGCGGCCAGGGCGGCGACGCCCACATTTGGGACGGCGCCACGGGCAAGCACCTGCGCCGATTCGAAGTCGCGGCGTGGCAGAGCCGGCTGGCGATCAGCCCGGACGGCCGGCTGCTCGCGTGGCCCGTCGATGATTCCACCGTCACGTTCACCGACCCCTTGGAGCCGCGGTCAATTTTCTACGGGTCGCGCGTCCGCCTCTACGACATCGCCGCCGACGTGTTCATCGACCGCCTCCCCGCGTTCAAGGGGGACGCCCAGGACGTGGCGTTCACCGGCGACGGCAAGAAGATGGTCACCGTGGAAAGCCACGACGGCGCGGTGCGGACGTGGGACGTCGAAACCGGGAAGGAAGTGCGGACCTTCCAGGCCATGCCGGCCCCCCTGAAGGACAAGTCTTACCAGGTGGCGCGGGCGCGACTCTCCCCGGACGGCCGGACCGCCGTCGTGACCTACGTGGAGCACAGCAACATTGAGAGAGGCGGACTGAACGGCCCGCCGCAGCACGTCCGGCTGTGGGACGTGGCGACCGGGAAAGAACTCCCGGCGCCCGACGGCGGCCACCCCGTTGATCGGGGCTTCTCGCCCGACGGCCGATTCGTCGTCACGCAGGGCGGGAACTTCGTCTGCGAGACCGCCACCGGCCGGCGCGTCGCGACCCTGCCGTCCGAGCCGTACGTCCGGGCCGCCGCCTTCTCCCGCGACGGCCGCCTCATGGCGACGGCCGTCACCGGCGGCGTGGTTCAACTGTGGGAAGTGGCGACGTGGACCAAGCGGAACGAGTTCAAGGGCTACGAGGGCCAATCCGTCGCCTTGGCCTTTGGGCCGGGCGGCCGCCTCTACACCGGGAACATCGACACCACCACGCTGGCCTGGGACACGAAGCCGCCGCTGGCCGCCGCTCCCGTGTCACTCGAAGCCGCGTGGGCCGACTTGGCGACGAGGGAAGCCGGCGTCTCGTTCCGATCCGCGGGCCAGTTTCTGGCCGCACCGGCGGAGACGGCGAAACTCTTCGCCGACCAGATCAAACTTCCGGCAGCCTTGGACCCCAAGCGCGTTCAACGCCTGCTCGCCGACCTCGGCGGCGACGAATTCGCCGCCCGCGAGGCGGCGTCCAAAGCCCTCCTCGAAGCGGACGAACAAGTCGTCCCCCACCTCGAAGCGACTCTCGCCGGCGCCGCGTCGGCCGAAGTCCGCGACCGCGTGAAGCGCGTCCTCGACCAAAAACGGGCGACCCCGCTTCCCCTGAAACAAGTCCGCCACCTCCGGGCCGTGACCGTCTTGGAACAGATCGCCGACGCCGCCGCGAGCGCCTTGCTCAAGAAATGGGCCGCCGGCCCGGCCGGGGCCATGCTGACGACGGAAGCGGCGGCGGCGCTCAAGCGGCTCGGACAGTAGTTCGGCCGGCCGCACGTCACTCACGGCTTCTTTCCCGGCGCCAGAAACTCGTCGCGGATCTTGTCGAGTTTCGGCCGCTCCGCCGGGGAGACGAGGTCGCGGGCGCGCGCCCACTCGGCGGCGGACTCGGCGGGGCGGTTGAGCCGGTGGAGGATCTTGGCCCGGTTGATGGTCTCGTCGATCACCATGCCGGCCACCTCCCGCGGCACGTCGGGGTCGCTTTTCACCAACGGGGCGAACAGGTCGACGAAGCGGCCCAGGAGGGCCAACTGCGCCGTCAGCCGGCCGACGTGGGAGAACGGGCCGGCCGGGGCGGCGAGGCGGCCGGCGCCGACGGCCACGGCGAGGCGGAAGCTCTCGAAGGCGTCGGCCGCCATCGTCGGGTTGCCCGGGTTTTGCCGCAGCATGGCCGCGGCCCCGTCGGCCGCGGCGTTGGCCCGCAGGGCGGCCTCGTCGAGCCGGCCCGCGTCCAAAAGCAGGCCCGCCAAGTCCCGCTGGGTGCGGGTCAGGCCGTGCTGGAACGACACGGTCGCCGGCTGTTGGGCGTACAGGTCTTCCCAAATGGCCAAGGCCCGGCGCCAAAGGCCCTCGGCCTTGGCCGCGTTTTCCGGGTCGGCGCCGGGCAGGGCGAGGCGGGCGGCGCCGAGGACGTTCAGGGTGCTGGCCAGGTTGCGGCCGTAAAGCGTTTTGCTGATCGTCGGGACACTCAACCACTTCTCGAAGACGCTTTCTGCCCGCTCCAATTCCGTGACGGCTTCGGCCGCCCGGCCGGCCTCCAGGAGCGCTTGCCCGCGCCGGAAGTACCGCTGGCCCAAGTCGGCCGGGGCGGCGGAGTCCGGGAACCGTGTCACGGCCGCCCGCTGCAACGCCACCGCCTCGGCGTACAGGCGGTCGGAGCCGGCGGCGTCCCCCTTCTGGGCGGCGAGCGCCGACAGGTGCGACAGGCAGTTGGCCTCCGACGCCACGGCGTGGTACTCCGTGCCGGGCGGCGGGGTGCCCGCCCGCAAGAGCGTGATTGCCGCGCGCAAGTGTTCTTCCGTGCCGGGCTCGTCCGAGCGCATTTCTTGGTAGGCCAGGCTTTCGTAGCACAGCGCCAGGCGGTATCGGTCCTCGTCCGCCGGCTCCCCGTCTTGCAGGAGGCGGTCGTACGCGGCGGCGGCCTCGCGCCATTTGACGGCCGCCGCCTGCGGCGGGTCAACCAGTTGGCCGACGAAGGCGAGGCGGAACAGGGCGAGGGCCAGTTCCCGGCGCCACTGCGGGTCGTCCCGGCGCTTGGCGACGAAGCCCTCGAAGTACGGCTTCGACGCCGACAGCAGTTTCACGCGCAGCCCGAGCATGCGCGGCTCGGCCAGCAACTGGTCCTCGCTGATCTTCACGAACGAATCGTTCACGGCGGCGAACGTCTCTCGCAGGTTGGCCTCGGCGTCCTCGAAATTGTGCTGGGCCTTGTCGCGCTGGACGCTGGCCCGCAGCCACATGACCGTCGTCCCCGTGCCGCCGGCCAGGAACACCGTGACCACGGCCGCGATCAGCCCCGCCACGACCGGGTTGCGCCGGCACCACCGCCACGACCGCTCGGCCGGGCCGACCGGCCGGGCGAGGATGGGCCGGCCGTCAAGGGCGCGCGCCAGGTCGTCGGCCATCGCCTCGGCCGTCGCGTAGCGCTTGGCCGGGTCTTTGAGCAGGCACTTGTGGGCGATCGTCTCCAAGTCCACGGGCGTCTTCGGCTGCAACTGCCGGACGGCGAGCGGCTCCCGGTGCCGCACCTGGTCCAGCGTCTCGGCCACGGTCGCCCCGCGGAACGGCGGCCGGCCCGTCAGGCACTCGTACAGGACCGCGCCGAGGGAGTAAATGTCGGCGGCGGCCGTCACCTTCGCGGTGTCCCCGAACGCCTGCTCCGGGGACATGTAACTCGGCGTCCCCATCACGGCGTTCGACCGCGTCTGCCCGTCCTCCGCGTCGAGGGCCTTGGCGAGGCCGAAGTCCGTCACCTTGGGGAATAATTCGGAATGCGAACTTCGGAGTTCGGAATTCATACCGTCCGGCGACGTGCGCTCGCCTTTCTGGTCTTTGGTTTTCGATTCCGAATTCCGAATTCCGGACTCCGCGTCGCCGACCAACAGAATGTTCGCCGGCTTCAAATCGCGGTGGACGATGTGCAGGCGGTGGGCGGCGTCCACGCCGCGGGCGATTTGCTCGACGACGCGGGCCGCCTCCCGCGGCGGCAGCGGGGCGGCCTTCAGGCGGTCGGCGAGGCTGCCGCCGGCGCAGTACTCCATGGCGAAGAACGGCTGGCCGTCCGAGTCGCCGACGTCGAAGATTTGGACGATGTTCGGGTGCCGGACGCGGGCGATGGCCTCGGACTCGGTGCGGAATCGGGCGATCTCCGCCTCGTCGGCCGCCGCCGCCCGCAGCGTCTTGACGGCGACGACGCGCTTCAGGTCGGGGTCCCACGCCCGGTAGGCGATGCCCATGCCGCCTTTGCCGAGGATGGCCTGCACCTCGTACCGGCCGATCTTCTCGCCGGCGCGGCCGGCCGCCCGCGGGGCCGCCGCCTTGGGGGCCACGGAGAACAAGGCCCGGTATACGTTCCACTGCACGCGGAGCTGGTCCCCCAACTGCGGGAAGCGGGCCTGGTACTCCGGCAGGCTCGGCGCCTCGCCCAACGATTCCCGCAGGGCCACCTCGTTGCAGATCATCTGCAGCACGGCGTCCACGTCCTGGGCCAACTCGGAATCGGCGGCGAGCAGCTCCTCGGCCGGCGGGCGGTCGCCGCGGCGCCACTGCATTTGCTGGATGGCCAGCGCCTCGTCCAGCCGGGCCGCCGCGGGCGCGGCGACGGGGGACCACCCGCCGGTGCCGTCGTTCGTGTCACTCATCGTCTTCCAGCCCCAGGTCGATGGCCACTTGTTGCAGCGCCCGCGAGAACCGCTTGCGCAAGACGAGGGCCGACCCGCCGACCAGGCCGGCGATCTCGTCCCACGGCCGGCCCTCGCGGCGGTATTTCAACAGCATCTGGTCGGCGGCGGTCAGGCGGGCGTGGACTTCCGTCAGCAAATCACGGTCGGCGACCAGTTGGGCCGGGTCCTCGGACGAGTCGGCCGCGACCACGAAGCCGCTGTCCGTCAGCCGCACCCGGCTGCGCTGGGACACCGCCTCGCGGCGGGCCAGCCCGGCCACCTTGTTGCGGATCATCACGAAGAGGAGTTTTTCGAGGTCGGCGGCCGACCCCAGGTCGTACTCCCCGGCCGCCAGCCGGATGAGGAGGCTGCCGAGGACGGACTGGCACACGTCGTCGCTGTCGGCCGCCCCCTGGCCGCGCAGGCCGGTCATGCGGCTGCGGACGGCCCGGCGGATGAACGGCTCGTAGGCGGCCACCCACGCCCGGATCGCCGCCGGGTCGGCCGCCCGCACGCGGGCCAGCACCTCGGGGAAGTGGTCGGCCTTGGGCAAGTCAATTGTTTCCAGGCGAGCGTTGTCGTCGGGGTTCATCGGCGGGCGTCCGGGTCAAGTTCGTTGGGCGAGGTCCGCCGGGCCGGTGAACGAGTGAGTTTATGGTAAATTGCCGGCCCGGCGATTCCAATCGAAAAGGGCGAATTATTCCCGCCGGGGCCGCGAGACTTGATAAAATCTGAAAAATCGGTCACACTCGCCATCTGACCGCGATAACTACATAGTCCGTCACCAAAGTGTTTGCCCGCCACTTCGGCCAAGACGTTCGACCGCCCCCTGTTCACCGGACTCGCACTGCTTGCGTGAGAATCTCATGACGCACCGCCGCCGCGGCTTTACCCTCATCGAACTGTTGGTGGTGATCGCCATCATCGCCATCCTCATCGGCCTGCTGCTGCCGGCCGTGCAGAAAATCCGCGAGGCGGCCAACCGGCTCAAGTGTCAGAACAACCTCAAGCAGTTCGGTCTGGCCCTTCACAACCACCACGACACGGTCGGCGCGTTTCCCCAAGGGACGGCCGGCCCCGTCCGCTTCTCGTACAGCCTGCCGTTCGAGTGGCCCACGCTGCGGGCGTACATGCTGCCGTACCTCGAGCAGCAGGCCCTGTACGACACGCTGGGCGGGCCGACCTTTAACCGGCAGAACCCGTGGGCGGACGGCGGGGCCTCCTGGCCCGTCGCGGCCAAGAGCTTAAAGCTGTCCGCGTTCGTGTGCCCGAGCGACGCGGGGATCGTGGTCGACCCGGCCAACACATACGGGTACTACACGAATTACATCGGCATCTACTCCGGGTACAACGACGGCGAGTGTACGAGCAACTCGAACCCCGCGGCCAAGGCGGCGTTCGGCTTCGGCGGGGCGGGTACGCGGCTGGCCGAGGTCATGGACGGGACGAGCAACACGATCGCCATGAGCGAGGCCCTCCGGCCCCTGACCGCCCAATTGACCACGATCCAGAACGTGACTGTCCAGACGAACCGGGCCGGGTGCGCGTTCTTCTACATGACGCTGACGCCGAACTCGCCGAGCCCCGACATCGTCTACGGCGGCGCGGGGATGTGCCAAGTGAGCCTGCCGGCCCAAGGCCGCCCGTGCTCGCCGGGCGGCAGCGGCGACAGCGACTACGCCAGCCCGCGCGGCCCGCACCCCGGCGGCGTCCTGGGCGTCCTGTGCGACGGCAGCGTCCGGTTCTTCAAGAACTCCGTCACCCTCGGCGTGTGGCGGGCCTACGGCACGATTGCCAACGGCGAAGTCAACGCGGGAGACAACTGATGCGCGAGCGACTGCCCGCCCGCCGTGGTTTTACGCTCATCGAACTGCCGGTGGTGATCGCCATCATCGCCATCTTGATCGGGTTGCTGCTGCCGGCGGTCCAGAAGATTCGCGAGGCGGCCAACCGGATGAAGAAGCTGGGGCTCGGACTGACGAACGATCACGACACGAACGGGTCCTGTCCGTCCGGCGGGCGGGGACACGACTGGATCGGCGATCCGACCTCTGGCGACGATAACCAGACCGGCATTTTCCCGAACAGCTCCTGCGCACCGAAGGCGTCACCGGCGCGACGGGCCAAACGAACCTTGCGGGCGAGAAGTCTTTCCGGGCCGACCGCCATACGACCGACGCGAGCCAAAGCGCTTGCGGGAACGAGAGGAATCACGGCATGAACACCCGAATCGCCCTGTTCGTCACTTGCGTGTGCGCCGCGTTCGCGGGTTGTTCGGGCAAGGCGCAGCAGGCGGAAGTCACCGGTGAGGTCACGCTCGACGGCGTGCCGGTCGAGGTCGGCTCGATCCTATTCGTCCCCGCCAACCCGGCCGAGAAGACGGCGGGTGGCGGCATTCTGAACGGCAAGTACCGGCTCGTCGGCGCGCAGGCTCCGACCGAGGGGGAATACAAGGTGGAAATTCGCAGCCCCCGGAACAGAACCCGCCAACCGCCGACACCGGGCAAGATCGATGCGCCCGTCGAGGCTGTCGCGGCCCGATTCAACACCAAGACGGAACTCAAGGCGGACATCCAAAAAAGCGGCGGGGTCCACGACTTCAACGTCCAAGCCAAGTGACCTAGAGCGGAGTTCAGGATGTGGTAGCGGCCAGTCGTTGGTGGGACCGGCGTCCCGCCGGTCGGTGGAG
>JAYTTY010000561.1:0-3831 GCA_043744795.1 Zavarzinella sp.
TTTTGGTGGCATGGGCAAGATACTGACTTGCCCATGTTGCCCAAACACATCCAGCTTGCGGTCATTTGAGGCCCAGAAGAGCCAACTGCGTAACTCCTATAGTCATCGCTTTGTTGCTCCCCGCTCGCGCCCCCCGTAAATTACCCCCCGTCGTCCACTCTCGGGGTAATCCCATGCCGACCGTCTCCCGCCGCGACTTGCTGGCCGCCTCCGCCGGCCTCGCCGTCACCGCCGCCGTGCCGTCCATGAGCAAAGCCAAGACGCCGCCCGAGTCGCCGTTCGGCATCTGCCTCAACACCAGCACCATCCGCGGGCAGAAGTTGCCCATCACGGAAGTCGTGGACTTGGCCGCCAAGGCCGGGTACGACGCCGTCGAGCCGTGGCTTGGGGAGTTGCAGGACTTCGTCAAGAAGGGCGGCGACCTCAAGGACTTGCGCAAGCGCATCGCCGACGGCGGCTTGGCGGTGCCAAGTTCCATCGGCTTCGCCAAGTGGATCGTGGACGACGCGGGCGTGCGCAAGCAAGGGCTGGACGAGGCCAAGCGCGACATGGAGATGGTGCTGGCCATCGGCGGCCAGCGCATCGCCGCCCCGCCGGCCGGGGCCACGGACCAAGCCAACTTGGACCTGCACGCCGTCGCCGACCGCTACCGGGCCTTGGCCGAAGTCGGGGCGAAGGTCGGCATCATCCCCGAGGTGGAAGTGTGGGGCTTCTCCAAGAGTCTGTCCAAACTCGGCGAGACGGTGCAAGTGGCGATGGAGAGCGGCCACCCGCAGGCGTGCGTGCTGCCGGACATTTACCACCTCTACAAGGGCGGGTCCGGGTTCGACGGCCTGAAGTTCCTGCAAGGCAAGGCCGTCGGCATCTTCCACGTCAACGACTACCCGAAGGACAAGGACCCCAAGACGATCAAGGACGCCGACCGCGTCTTCCCCGGCGACGGCGTCGCCCCGCTCACGGAAGTATTGCGGACGCTCATTTCGATTGGCTACAAGGGGTTCCTCTCGCTGGAGCTGTTCAACCCCGAGTATTGGAAGCGGGACGCCTTTGAGGTGTTGAAAGAGGGGTTGGCGAAGACGAAGGCGGCCGTGAAGGCGGCGGTGTGAGGTCGCGGTCGCTTCCCCGGTCGGCTACCATATCTAAGTGAACCCGTTTAGCCGCGACGCGACGCTTCGGAGTGGAGCGCGGGCTGGACGGGCAATATCGCTTTCCGTTCGGCCAGTTGCTTGATGGGCCGCGGCCCGCGCTCCACTCCGAAGCGTCGCGTCGCGGCTAAACAATAACAGGGCATCCCCCATGCGCCGCCTCTGCCTCCTCGTCGTCCCGCTCCTGCTCCTCCCGAGTCAAAGCCGGGCCGACGACCCGCTGGTGCAAAAGGTGCGCGAGTCGATGACGAGCGCCATCAAGTACCTGAAGGACCAGCAGACGCCCCAAGGCGGGAACACGTGGAACTGGGAGAACGACAAGCTCACCATGTTCCTGCCCGGCGGGACGACCAACCTGGTGATGCTGGCCCTGCTGACGGCCGGCGTGGACAAGGACGACCCGGTGATTAAGCGGGCCTTGCCGTACGTCCGCGGCTTGGCGAACACCCACATTTACGTCGTCGGCCTGCGCGTCATGGTGCTGGCCGAGTACGGCGACGTGGGGGACCAGGACCGCGTCCAGAAGGGCGTGGACTGGCTGATCGACGCGGCCACGGCCCGCAACGGCAAACTCGGGCAGGGCGGCAAGCTCGAAGGCTGGACGTACGTGCGGAACTCCACGAACCCGCCGGACAACTCCAACACGCAGTACGCCCTGCTCGGCCTTCACGCCGGCCGGCAGGCGGGGGCCAAGATTGACCAGGCCGTGTGGAAGGAGATCCAACGCTTCTACGTCGAACAGCAGTGCGCGCCCCTGCCCGGCCCCGGCGGCAAAGACGTGGCCGGGTGGAACTACACCCACGGCGACCGCCGCGGCAAGGGGACGCTGACGATGACCGCCGCCGGCGTCAGCGGCCTGCTGATCGCCGCCGCCGAGGCTTACGACAACCCGCAGGAGTTCGACCCGAAGACCGCGGTCGCCAAGAAGTGCGGCTTCTACCCGGACGACGACGCCACGGCCAAGGGCCTGCGCTGGCTGGCCAAGGAGTTCCGCTTCACCAACCCGCCGCACACCTTTTACAACGTCTACGGCATCGAGCGCGTCGGCCGCCTCTCCGGCCAGCGCTTCATCGGCGAGCACGACTGGTACCGCGAGGGGTGCGAAATCCTCACCGGGGCCGTCGCCAACACGACCGGGCTGACGCAGAAGCCCACCGGGGAGTTCTTCATCAAAGGCTCCCACCTGGACGAGTACCCGGTGATCTCCACCAGCTTCGCCCTCCTGTTCATGGCCAAGGGGCGCACGCCGATCCTCGTCAGCAAGATGGCGTGGGACTCGGCCGAAGAGCGCGCCGGCCAGGGGGCCGGGTGGAACCGCAAGCACCACGACGCCCGGCACTTGGTCGAGTACTCGTCCCGCGAACTGTTCAAGAAGATGCCGTTGGCGTGGCAGGTGTTCGACCCCCGGCAGGCCGACCTGAGCACGGACGCCAAGATCAACGAGGAAGTCTCCAACCTGTTGCAGTCGCCGATCCTGTACATGAACGGCCACGAGGCCCCCAAGCTGACGCCGGCCCAGAAAAAGGTGCTGAAGCGGTACGTGGACGAGGGGGGCTTCATCCTCGCGGAGGCGTGCTGCGGCAGCGAGGAGTTCGCCAAGGGCTTCCGGGCGCTGATGGAAGACAAGGAGATGTTCGGGCAAGAGTCGCCGCTGGCCCCGCTCTCCCCGGACCACCCGATCTGGAACGCCCGCAACCTGGTCCCCGCGGAAACCTTCCAAGGGGCCGCCGTCCCGGAGGCCAAGCGGATTCAGGCCGTCGAGCGCGGCTGCAAGACGGTGGTGGTGTTCATCCCGCAGCCGCTGGCCGGGTACTGGGAGGACGACAAGTTCGCCCCCCCGGTCGGTAAAAAAAACTCGGCCGTCCGCGGCGAGTTGGCGTATATGCTCGCCGGGAACATCATCGGCTACGCCACCGGGTTCGAGCCGCCCAAGCCGCGGCTGGACAAGCCGAAGGTCCACGACCCGAAGGACGACCAGCCGCTGGCCGGCGCCCGGTACGTCGTGGAACTGGCCCAAGTCAAGCACGACGGCGGCGACTGGCAGCCGGCCAAGAACGCCCTGCGGTCCCTGGCCCTGAACGCCCGCGACAAGTATCTGGTGGACGTGTCACTGGCGAAAGTTGATGTGCCGATGACGAAGAAACAACTCTGGCAGTACAAGTTCCTCTACATGCACGGCAAGGCGACCTTCACGACGGACGAGACGGAAATCGAGACCATGAAGGCCCACTTGGAAGTCGGCGGCACCCTGCTGGCCGACGCCTGTTGCGGCAGCGCGAAGTTCGACGAGTCCTTCCGCGAGTTCATGAAGAAAATGTTCCCCAAGCAACCGCTGGAAGTAATCCCCGAGACGGACTTCCTGTACAGCGCCGACCTGAACGGCGAGGCGATCACCGCCGTCCGCTGCCGCACCGAGACGGACGGCGCCGACAAGAACTACCGGGACACGAAGCCGCTGCTGGAGGGCGTCAAGATCGACGGCCGCTGGGCCGTGATCTACAGCAAGTACGACATCGGCTGCGCGCTGGAAAAGAACAAGTCCAGCGCCTGCAAGGGCTACGACCCCGACAGCGCCATGAAACTGGCGACGGCGGCCCTGTTGTATTCTTTGAAGAGATAAATCAAGAGATTGAACCACAGAGGACACAGAGACCACAGAGAAAAACAGAGAGAGAAGATTATTCTC
>JAYTTY010000562.1:0-15077 GCA_043744795.1 Zavarzinella sp.
TTCTTTCCTCTTCTGCCTTTATCCGTGTCTCATCCGTGTTCGATCCGTGGCTAAAAAACGCCTTTTTCCACCCGGAGCGGACTCCTCTTTACCCGTCCGGCGGCATCCGGTATCGGGTACAATACTTGATCTTCGCCGCCGACTGAGAGCCGCATGAGCCGATCGTTTGTCCACCTGCACTGCCACACGCACTACAGCCTGCTCGACGGGGCGAACCGCATCCCGGAACTCGTCCAGCAGACCAAGAAACTCGGGATGACCGCGGCGGCCATCACGGACCACGGCAACCTGTTCGGGGCCATCGAATTCTACCGCGAGTGCAAGGACGCGGGCATCAACCCGGTCATCGGGTACGAAGCCTACATGGCGCCCGGCAGCCGGCACGACAAGAAGGCGTTGCGGCAAGGGGACGCCTACTCCCACCTTACACTCTTGGCCAAGAACACGGCCGGGTTCAAGAACCTCATCAAGCTCTCGTCCATCGCCTGGCTGGAAGGCTTCTACTACCACCCCCGGATCGACCGCGAACTGCTGGAAGCCCACAGCGAAGGGCTGATCGTCCTCAGCGGGTGCCTCGCCGGGGAGTTCAACGACCTGATTCTGCGCAACGAGGCCAAGAAGGCCAAGGAACTGGCCCAGTGGTTCGAGAAGGTCTTCAAGAAAGACTTCTACATCGAGATCCAGAACAACGGGCTGGACTTGCAGGACCAATGCACCGGCGAGGCCGTCCGCATTTCGCAGAAGGCCGGCATCCCGCTGGTGGCGACGGCCGACGCCCACTACCTCATGCAGCAGGACGGCGACGCCCACGACGTGCTGTTCTGCATCAACACCGGCAAGAAGCGCGAGCCGGGCAAGCGCAACTACCCGGAAGGCAAAGTCAAAAGCCCGTACTACGTCCGCACGCCGGAGGACATGTACACCGCCTTCCCGAAGTTCGCGGACGCCGTCGCGCGCAGCCAGGAGATCGCCGACGGCGTGGACATCCAACTCGACTTCAAAACACGGCACTTCCCCGTGTTCACCCCGCCCAAGGGCAAGACGCCGGAACAGCATTTGAAGGAGTTGTGTGAAAAGGGAATGCACGAGCGGTACGCCGACAAGATGCGCCCGGAAGTGCAAGCCCGGCTCGACCACGAACTCGGCATCATCAACAAGATGGGCTTCGCCGGGTACTTTCTGATCGTGTGGGACTTCGTGCGCTTCGCCCGCGAGCAGGGCATCCCGTGCAGCGCCCGCGGGTCCGGGTGCGGGGCCGTCGTCGCCTACGCCCTGTACATGAGCCACGTCGACCCGCTGGAGTACGACTTGCTGTTCGAGCGGTTCCTCGACCCGAACCGCGGCGAGGCGCCCGACATCGACATCGACTTCTGCCAGGACCGGCGGGAGCTGGTGATCGACTACGTGAAGCAGAAGTACGGCGCCGCCAGCGTCGCCCAGATTTGCACGTTCGGCACGCTGGCCGCCAAGGCCGCCATCAAGGACGTGGGCCGAGTGCTGGACATCTCGCTCGACCGCGTCAACTACATGACCAAGTGGGTGTCCCCCAAGCCGGGCACCTCGATTGAAGACACCATCGCCGCCTCGCCGGAGTTCCGCAAGGAGTACGAGAACGACCCACTCGTCCGCGAGTGGATCGACATCGCGATGAAGTTGGAGGGGACCAACCGCAACGCCGGGACGCACGCCGCCGGCGTGGTGATCGCCAACGGGCCGATCACGGACTACGTGCCGGTGCAGATCATCAAGCGCAAGGACGACAGCGGCGAGACGCGCCAGGCCCTCACCACGCAGTGGGTGATGGGGGACATCGAGAAAATCGGCCTGCTCAAGATGGACTTCCTCGGCCTGCGCACCCTCACGCTGGTGGACAACGCCCTCAAGTTGATCCAGCGGACGCGCGGCGTCACCATCGACCTCGAACGCATCCCGATGGACTGCCCCGAGACGTACAAGCTCCTGCAAAAGGGGGAAGCCAAGGGGGTCTTCCAGTTCGAAGGCGAGGGCATCCGCGAACTGCTCAAGCGCCTCAAGCCGGACAACATCCGCGACATCATCGCCTGCACCGCCCTGTACCGCCCCGGCCCGCTCGAAGGGGGCATGGTGGACGAGTACATCGACTGCAAGCACGGCCGCAAGAAGCCGAACTACCCGCACGCCATCGTCGAGGAATTGCTCTCCGAGACCTACGGCGTGATGGTGTACCAAGAACAGGTGATGCGCATCCTGAACCGCATGGGCGGCCTGGAACTCTCCAGCGCCTACGCCTGCATCAAGGCCATCAGCAAGAAGAAAGAAGACATCATCAACGCCCGCCGGGTGGACTTCATCAAGGGCGCGCAAGAACAGGGGATGGCCAAGGAGAAGGCCGAAGAAATCTTCGATATGATCGTGAAGTTCGGGGGGTACGGGTTCAACAAATCCCACTCGGCCGCTTATGCCTACATGAGCTACCAGACGGCGTACCTCAAGCGGCACTACACCGCGGAGTTCATGGCCGCCCTCCTCTCCAGCGAGATCGACGACGGGAACAAGCGGGACATTCTGGTCGACCACATTTCGGACGCCCGCAAGTTCGGCGTGCCGGTCACGCCGCCGGACGTAAACCTCGGGGAGCCGAACTTCGCCGTTAAGGACGGGCAGATCGTCTTCGGGCTGGTCGCCATCAAGGGGCTGGGCCGCGGGGCGGCCGAGGAGATCTTGCGGGAACGTGTCGCCAATGGGCCGTTCAAGGACATTTACGACTTCTGCGAGCGCGTGGATACCAAGGAAGTGCCCAAGGCGGCCGTCGAGCGGCTTATCAAGGCGGGGGGGATGGACGGGTTCGCCCAGCCGTTCGCCCACCGGGCGCAATTGCTGGCCGTCTTGGGCGGGGCGCTGCAATCGGCCGCGGACACGCAAGAGGACCGCAAGCGCGGCCAGCGCAGCATCTTCGACTTGATGAGCGCTGAAGACGGGGCGGCCGTCGAGAAGACGAACCCGCCACTGCCGAACATCCCGCGCTGGTCCAACATGGACCAACTGAAGTTCGAGAAGGAGGCCCTCGACTTCTACTTCTCCAGCCACCCGCTCGCGGAGTACGACACGGCCCTGAAGCGGTTCGCCAGCCACACCTGCCAGATGGCGGCCGACGCCAAGAACGGCACGGAGGTCCGCTTCGGGGGCATGATCTCGCAGACGCGGTTCATGACCACCAAGAAGGGGGGCCGGTACGTCCGCTGCAAGATCGAAGACTTCACCGCCCAACTCGACTGCGTGATGTGGCCGGACGACTTCGGCCGCTACCCCACCGAGTTCGTGGACGACAAGATTTTCCTGTTCGAGGCGACGGTCGAGGACGACACGCGCAACGGCAACAAGGCAGTCATCCTGCGGAAGCTGATGACGCTCGACCAAGCCCGCAAGGAGTTGACCAAGGGGATGATCCTCAACCTCACCCTCGGCCAGCACGGGCCGGACACGGTGGACCGCATCGGCTCCATCTTGAAGCGCAAGGCCGGCCCGTGCAACGTGTACATGCAGGTGAAGGACGGGGCCGGCCGCAAGGCCCAGTTCCGCCTCGGGGACGACTACCGCGTCAACCCGGCCGAAGTCCCCGTCGAGGAATTGGAATTGTTAATCGGCCCCGGCTCCGTGGTCTTCACGGGCCGGTAGCAGGGGCGAGGGACAGGGATTAAGACAATCAGACTGCCTTGGCTCTTCCTGATCCCTCTTCCCTGTCCCTCGCCCCTGCCACTTACCAGTGGAATTGCAGCCCGACGTTGATCCCCTGCGCCCAGAAGTTCTCGCTCTTGTCCAAGTTCAGTGGCCGGACGGCGCTGGTCACGGGCGGGAGCGGGTTGCGGCCGGCCGTGAAGTCCGGGATGCGGTACTCGTCGAGCGAGCGGTCAATCTGGTTGCCGGGGCGGCCCACGTGCGACCAGTACAGGAATGAGTACCCGACGAAGACCCGCGTGTGCGGCGTCAGGTCGTACCCGACGTTCAAGTTCAACTCGGGGACGTAGCTCAGCCGGTGGTCGCTCGCGGACCCGATGTTGGAGTTCAGGGCCAGCAGACCGCCGGGCAGGCCCGAAGTCGAGCCGCCCGCGACGCCCCCGCTGATGTCGGACCGCACCACCGTCGTCCCGACCGCGAACTTCGCTTGGGCGCCGAGCGACCACCGGCCCCACGTTTGTTCAAAGGCCACGCCGATCTGGCCGCCGTAGAAACTGTTCTTCGTGACGAACTGGTCGGTCAGCGCCCGCTGCTGGCCGACGAACTGCCGCGGGGCGCCGGCCAGCCCCATCGCGCTCTCGGCGACGGTGAGCGTGTCCTTCAGATACAGCGTCTTGGCCCCGATCAGCAGGTCGACTCGGGTCGTACACGTCTGGTACAGGTGGCGGCGAAGATTCAAATCCATGCCGTACAGTTCCGACTTGTAGGTGACGTTGATGCCGCCCGAATAGATGCCCGGGTTGCCGATCTGCTCGACAAACTCCTTGCCCTGGTTCACGCTGAAGAACGGCCGGGCCAGGATGGAA
This sequence comes from Zavarzinella sp., assembly GCA_043744795.1. GTDB lineage: Bacteria > Planctomycetota > Planctomycetia > Gemmatales > Gemmataceae > Zavarzinella. The sequence continues at coordinate 4,521 of JAYTTY010000562.1, forward strand.
TTCGGGTGCTGGCCCGAGGAGGCCGAGAACGAGTTCCCGGCGTCGTGGACGAAGAAGACATTCGTCTCGAGCGCCCACTTCGGGCTGAACCAATAGCCCAGCGATAACCGCGCGCCGGACATGAGGTTGTTGTTGATCTTGTCCGTCGGGAAGATGGCCGCCACCCCCGGTTGGCCGATGATCCCCTGACTGGCGACCGGCCCGACGGTCGCCAACGGCGGGGCCTCGTACCCCTTCAGCCGCCACAACAGGTATTCCGCGCTGGTGTACCAGCGGCTCATCGGCACGGGCATCCCGCCGGAATCCCACCCGCTCATGCCGCACCCGCCGGGGCCGCAGTCCCCCATCGGGCTGCCGATGATCGGGCCGTTGCCCGTCATCATGGGGCCGGCCATCATCGGGTTGCCCATCGCGGGCGGTTGCATCATCACGGGGCCGCCCGGGATCGGGCCGCCGGGGACGACCCCCGGCATGCCGAGGTACGGCGTCGGCGGCGTGGCGGTGATGGCCGGCCCGCCCACCATGGGAATCATCGGGCCGGGAACCGGGAGCGTCGGCGCTTCGTTGACCGTCCCCTTCGGCATCGTCTTCGGGACGAAGTCGATGGCGGCGGCCGGGCGAACGTCGTCGGAGAGGGACGACGGAACGTCGGCGACGGGGCGGCCGAGGGAAGCCGCGGGCCGGCCGAGGCTGGCGGCCGGGCGGTCTTGGGCCGCGGCCGGGAACGCGGCCAGCGCCATTGAGCAGCCGATGCCGAACAAAATCCGTTTCATCTCGCGCACTCCTTGCCAATCGGCGCCGGGGGAGTCCCCCCGCCGCGTCTCGGAACCCAACGCCATTCTTTTCGACCGCATGAGGGAATCCGCCCACTCGCGGGCCGATTCCCGGCGAAGGAAGTCGCCCCGGCCGGCGGCGGGACTGGCGCAACGGGCGCAGCCGGCCCGACCCGCACGGCAGTCACGCGGACTTGACTCGAAATCGGAATTCGCGGGTTGAAGGGCGTAAAGATGGCGAAGGGGATGCCGATGGAGAAGGCGCCCAGACCGGCAAGGATGCACAAGCGGCAACGGTCCGGCAATTCAGGAGGAATCGTGATGATCCGCACAAGACTCAAAATCGGGGCGGCGGTCTGCGGGCTGGCCCTGCTCGCCCCGGCCACGGCGCTGGCCTACTTCCCGCCGCCGGACACGGTGACGCCCACCGCCGTCCCCCCGGACCCGTTCGTCCCGCCGACCACGGGCGGCGTCGGCGAGCCGGAACCGCCGGACCCCACGGGCCAGCCGACCGTCTCCACCCCGGAGCCGGCCAGCTTCATCCCGGCCGCCACGGCGATGATTCTCCTCGGCGGGTACGCGGCGTATCGGCGCCGGCAAGCGAAGGCCGAAGCCGTCTGATTGATTGCCTTCATGCGATCTTGTTGGAGTTCCGCCTTCAGGTAGTCTTGGGCGAAAGGCTGAAACCAATCGCGCGAAGACCGTCTTTGGTTTTCGTGGGCGTCCCGGCTTCAGCCGGTCTTCGATGAGAATCGTCGCCACACGGGTGACCGCATTTTAAGGCGAGAAGGCCCGAAGACCGGCTGAAGCCGGGACTCCAACGAAAGTCGAAACCCGGGTTTTCGCCCAAATTGTGCGGTCGTTCGCCCAAGACCGCCTCGCGGCGGTTCAATGGGCGCGGGGCAACGGAAGTCAAAACGCCGGCGGGTCTTCCCGCACGAGTTGATTGGCGTGTTGCAGCGAGTCGAGGGTGCCGGCGTCGGTCCAGTAGCCGTCAATCACGGTGGACCCGAGACGGCCTTCCTTGAGATAGTGCGTGTTCACGTCCGTGATTTCGAGTTCCCCGCGGCCGCTCGGCTTCAGGGTCTTGATGACGTGGAACACGTCCGGCGGGTAGACGTAGATGCCGATGACGGCGAAGTCGCTCTTCGGCTTCTTCGGCTTCTCCTCGATGCCGACGACGCGCTTCCCCTTCAACTCGGCCACCCCGTAGCGGCCGGGGTCCGGCACCTTCTTGAGGCCGACCCACGCCCAATCCGGGTGTTTGTTCGCGTCCTTGAGAAGCTGTGTGACCGGGGCCTTGAAAATGTTGTCCCCGAGGATGACGAGACTGCGGCGCCCCGCCGAGAACGTCTCCGCGAGGCCGAGGGCTTGGGCGATGCCGCCCGCCTCGTCCTGCACGCGGTACGTCAGGGCGCATTGGTGGTCCTTGCCCGACCCGAGCAGTTCCACGAAGTCGCCCATGTGGTCCGTGCCGGACACCAGGAGGATGTCGCGGATGCCGCCCCCGATGATCTTCTTCAGTGGGTGATAGACCATCGGCACGTCCCCCACGGGGAGGAGGTGCTTATTGGTGACTTTCGTCAACTCCCCCAACCGGGTGCCCTTGCCGCCGGCCAGAACGATTCCCCGCGTGTCCATGCGTAGTCTCCCGCGACGATTTCGAAATGTGTTAAACCTTCACCGCGTACTTCTGCATGTCTTCCAGCGAGACGAACTCCAGCGCCGACATGTGCGTCGCTTCCAAAACGACTTGCGGGGCCATGCCGGCCTCGAAGGCTTCTTGCCACCGCTGGGCGCACAAGCACCATTGGTCGCCCGGCTTCAAGCCGGGGAAGCCGTACTGCGGGAACGGCGTGCTCAAGTCGTTCCCGCACGACCGGCTGAACGCCAAGAACTCGGCGGTCATGATGACACACACGACATGGACGCCATCGTCCCCGGCCCCGGTGTCGCAGCACCCGGTGCGGTAAAAACCCGTCATCGGGTCCGTGGAACAATTCTTGAGGGGGCCGCCCAACACATTTTTCGCCATGATCTCACCAATGTAATCCGCCAAGCCCACCCTCGGCGAGGGTGGGCGGCTCACACCCGTCTTGCCAACCGCCAGACCATTGTCATATCATGTCGTATTCAGGTTGCCAAACATCGCGACTCAACAAATACGGGCGAGGTATCACCGTGGATCAGGTCATTGATCTGAAGGCACTGTTGGTGGAACGGGAAGATTGCGACGCGGGGACGATCCAGCGCCTCCGGGAAGGGTTGACGCAAGGCGGCCCCCAGTTCAAGAACCTCAAGGAAGTCAACGACCAGTTGAAGAAGCGGCTCGAAAGCGCGCCGCCGGCCCTGGCCAAGAAGCTTCAACTCAAGCTCGGGGTGGTGAACTACTTCCTCGGCCACATGAACCACGCCATCGAACACCTCAAACAGGTGGACATGCCGCTCGGGTTCTTCTACCTCGGCCGGGCCTTGGTGAACGCCCAGCAGTACGACGACGCCGCCAAGGCCTTTGACAAGGCCGAGAAGGCCGGGTACTCGGCCGCCCAAGTGCAACTCCAGCGCGCCGGCATCCACCGCAGCCGCGGCGAGGTCCGCGAGGCCAAGGCCCTCTTGGGCAAGTTGGAAGAACTCAGCAAGTACAGCGCGGAGTTCCACTTCCAGGTGGCCGGCGTCGCCGAGGCCGACGGCGACCGCACGAAGTCCATCACCGCCTACGAGAAGGCCGTCGAACTCGACCCGGGCCACACCGGCTCGCTGTTCCAACTCGGCTACCTGAACGACCTCGCCGGCAACGACGACGAGGCCATCTCGTACTACGAGCGCTGCCTGAAGTACCCGCCCGTGAACAAGGGCGTGCTGAACAATCTCGGCATCCTGTACGAGGACAACGACCGCTACGACAAGGCGGCCGACTGTTACGGCCGCTTGCTCAAGGCCGACGCCAACGACGACCGCGCCCGGCTGTTCCTCAAGGACGCCCAGGCGTCCGTGAACCAGTTCTACAACCCGGACGAAGACCAGATCAGCGTGGCCAACCGCCAGGTGATGGAAGTCCCGGTCACGGACTTTGAACTGTCCGTCCGCAGCCGCAACTGCCTGAAAAAGATGGGCATCCGCACCCTCGGCGACCTGACCCGCATCAACGAGATCAGCCTGCTGGGGAGCAAGAACTTCGGCGAAACGTCGCTCGAAGAGATCAAGGCGATCATGAACGCCAAGGGCCTGCGCATCGGCCAGTCCATCGAGCAGGGCGCCCGGTACGAGCCGCGCTACTCCCCGGCCCCGAACAACCTGCCGCCGGAGCAGGCGGCGGCCGTCAGCCGGCCGGTGTCCGAGTTGAACCTGTCGGTGCGTGCCCGCAAGTGCATGAACCGGCTCAACATCACCACCATCGGCGAACTCCTCTCCCGCACCGGGGACGAGTTGATGGAGGCCAAGAACTTCGGCGTGACCTCGCTCAACGAAGTCCGCGAGAAGCTGACCGGCATGGGCCTGAAACTGCGCGGCGACTGATTGCGGTTTTCGGCCTGAAGGGCCGTTTACCATAGCCCAGCCCGCAAGGGCTGGGTCAGTCGGGGGAAAGTGTTTTCGGTCTGAAGGACCGATTATCGGGATGCTACCCTTGCCCTTCGGAGCTAGGCTTCGTTAATCGGTCCTTCAGACCGAAAAACCTTGTTGGCCCGTTTACCCAGCCCTTGCGGGCTGGGCTATGTTAAGCGGCCCTACAGGCCGGCAAACAAATACTTCGACCGGGGGCCGTTCTGATGACGGTCCCCTTTTTCGTTTCCCCAAGGCGCCATGTTCTCCTTCACCCTGCACGCCACGGACGGCCTCGCCCGCCGCGGGTCGTTCGCCACGGCCCACGGGACGGTCGAGACGCCCGTGTTCATGCCGGTCGGGACGCAGGGGACGGTGAAGGGCCTCACGCCCGAGCAAGTCAAATCCACGGGCGCCCAGATCATCCTCGGGAACACCTACCACTTGGCCTTGCGGCCGGGGGATGAGATCGTTGCCGAACTCGGCGGCTTGCACAAGTTCATGGGCTGGGACGGCCCGATCCTCACGGACTCCGGCGGCTTTCAGGTCTTTAGCTTGGCCGGCATCCGCAAGATCACGGACGACGGCGTGAAGTTCCGCTCGCACATCGACGGGCGGCTGCTGGAACTGACGCCCGAGAAGACGGTGAAGATTCAGGAAAACCTCGGCAGCGACATCGCGATGGTGCTGGACGAGTGCCCGCCGGCGGACGCGGAGGAGAAACACATCCGCCGGGCGATCAACCGCACGCTGATGTGGGCTGAACGGTGCAAGGCCGCTCACGTCCGAAAAGATCAGGCGTTGTTCGCCATCGTGCAAGGCGGCGTCCACGTCAATTTGCGGAAAGAGTGTGCGAAGCCGCTCGTGGACATGGACTTCCCCGGCTACGCCCTCGGCGGGTTCAGCGTCGGCGAAAAGCCCGAGGTGATGCACGCCCTATTGCCGGAATGCACCGCGTTCTTGCCCGAGCGGAAGCCTCGCTACCTGATGGGCGTCGGCCGGCCGGAAGATTTGCTCGCCGGGGTGGCCGCCGGGATCGACATGTTCGACTGCGTGATGCCGACCCGCAACGGCCGCAACTCCTTCGCCTTCACGGCCGAGGGCACGTTGCGAATGCGGAATGCCGTCCACCGGCGAGATTCGCGGCCGGTCGAGTCCGATTGCCCCTGTTACACGTGCGCCCACTTTTCGCGGGCGTACTTGCACCACTTGTTCCACGCGAAGGAGATGCTGGGGCCGACCCTGCTCTCCTTGCACAACGTGGCGTACTACCTGCGAGTGATGGCCGGCGCCCGCGCCGCCATCGAAACCGGCGCCTTCGCGGCCTTCCGCGGCGAGTGCCTTGCCCGTTGGAACCGGCCGACCTAGGATAAGCCTTCTTTCCGCAAGACGATTGAACGGACCCGCACCGTGATTGCTGACGTTTGCCTGACGATTCTGGCCCAAGCCGACGCGGCCGACAAGCCGCCGCCGAGCTGGTCCATGTACCTGCCGTTCATCGTCATGGGCCTGATGCTCGTGATGTTCTTCCGCGCCTCCTCCAAGCAGAAGCGCGAACTGCAGACCGCCCTGTCGGCGATGAAGAAGAACGACAAGGTCGTGACATCCGGCGGCATCCTCGGCGTGGTGGTCGCCATGAAAGAGGGCGAGGACGAAGTCACCCTAAAGGTGGACGACGCCACCAACACCCGCATCCGGGTACTGAAGAGTTCCGTGCTGCGGATCATCGCGGACACGCCCGCGGCGGGCGACGTCAAAACAAGCTGACGGCGGCGGGTATCTCGAAACTTCTCCCCCGGCCGGGACGCCGGGGGCTGGCTCCGGGTGGAACGATGCAACGATCTTTCTTGTCGCGGATCATCATTTGTCTGATCCCGACCCTCTTGGCGACGGCCATGGTGGTCTGGGCCTACTCGAAGGACCCCGTCAACTACACCGGGTTCCGGCGGGGCATCGACCTCTCCGGCGGGACCATCCTCGTGTACGAGGTGGACCAGACACTCTCGAAGGAGAGCCGCGGCATCGACGACACCGGCAGCCGGGCCGTCGCCGACTCGGCCTTGGCCGAGGCCATCAAGCGCCGCATCGACGACAAGGACTTGCTGAACGTGATCGTCCGGCCGCTCGGCACGACGCGCGTCGAAATCATCATGCCGTTCGGCGCCCCGACGAAGGACGGCAAGGGGACGCAGGGCCAGAACGAAGTCGAGGACATCAAGCGGCGCATCAATGAAGTCGGCAGTTTGGAGTTCCGCATCGTCGCCAACGCGGACGACGACAAGGACGCCCTGGCCGACGTGAAGGATTTCTTGGGCAAGGCGAAGCCGGACGCCAAGGAAGTCTCCAAGGAAGCCGACGCCCTCAAGAAGGCGGCCGAGGCCGGCGTGCCCCCGCCGTTCCCCAACCGCGCCGGCGACGAGGCGCTGACGATCATGGGCGACGGCACGCCCGTCCGCTACGAGTGGGTCGAATTGGACAAGAACGAGCGGTACGACCTCGGCCTCAGTTCGACGGCGACCACCAAGAGCGGGCGCCGCGACTACTTCAAAACCTTGGAGAACGCCCGCGCTGCCAACGAAGTGTACCTCGACACGTACTCCGACGAGCGGGGCCGGTCCACGACCATCTACTACAGCCGCAAGTCCGCGAGCTTGCGGGACAAGGCCGAGAGCGAGAAGAAGCAGTTCGACTACTTCATCCTCACCCGCGTCTCGGACAAGGACCGCGTGCTGGTCGGCGGGGACGTGTCCATCACCGCCAACGTCTCCCAAGACGAGCGGCAGAACCCGGCCGTGGCCTTCACCTTCAACAGCCGCGGCGGGGACAAGTTCTTCGAAGTCACCACGCGCAACAAGCCGTCCGACTCCCAAGGCAACGGCGTGCTGCGCAAGCTGGCCATCATCCTGAACCAGCGGCTGATCTCGGCGCCGACCCTCAACGTGCCGATCCGGACGCACGGGCAGATCACCGGCAGCTTTAAGCTGGAAGACGTGCAAAACGTCGTCCGCCTGCTCCGCCAGGGGGCCTTGCCGGCCACCTTGAAGAAGCAGCCCGTGAGCGAGAACACCATCGGGCCGACGCTCGGGGCGGACACCATCCGCAACGGGACGCGGGCCGTCGGCTTCGCCTTCGCCGCCATCCTGATCTTCATGATGGTCTACTACCGCTTCGCCGGCGTCGTGGCGACCATCGCCCTCTTGGCGAACTTGCTGCTGACCGTCGGCTTCATGCTGCTGGTCAACGCCACGTTCACGCTGCCGGGCCTCGCGGGCATCGTGCTGATGCTCGGGATGGCCGTGGACGCCAACGTGCTGATCTACGAGCGCGTCCGCGAGGAGCGGGACCGCGGCCTGAACCTCGTGGCCGCCCTGCGGAACGGGTACGAGCGGGCCTTGCCGACGATCATCGACACCCACTTGTCCAGCATCTTCACCGCCATCGTCCTCTACGCGGTCGGCAACGACCAACTGAAGGGCTTCGGCATCTCGCTCACCGTCGGCCTCGTCATCAGCCTGTTCACCTCGCTGTACATGACCCGGCTGATCTTCGACATCTGGCAGACCAGCAAGAAGCCGCGGCAACTGACCATGATGCGGATGTTCAGCAAGCCGAACATCGACTTCATGAGCATCCGCAAGGCGATGTTCACCACCACGGCCGTCCTCACGGTCATCGGCCTCGGCCTGTTCCTGATGCGCGGGACGCGCAGCCTGAATGTGGACTTCGTCGGCGGGACGGCGTACAGCGGCCAGTTGAACCAGCCGCTTAACATCACCGAACTGCGGAAAGTGCTTTCCGAGGACCGCCAAAAGGAACGGCTCAACGTCACGGAGGCGCGAGAGATTCAAGACGCCTCCGGGAAGATCCGCAAGACCTTCGAACTGACCTACGCCGACGGCGACAAGACCATCGTGTCGCTGGCCAACGAGCCGGACGGCGCCACGCCGGAGGCCCAACTCGCCAACGTGAAGGCCCGCGCCTCCGTGCTGCCGGACTGGTCCGTGGAGCAGATTTTCACCTCGGAATCCTCCGGGGACGCCAGCCGGATTTTCAATGTCCGCACGACGGAGCGCGAGGCCGAGTTGGTGCAGGCGTCCATCAACCGCATGTTCGTCGGCCCGGACGGCAAGCCCCTCCTGTTGGAGACGACGGCGGCCGTCGGCAAGCAGGGCAACGACTGGGTGTTGACGTTCAACAAGCCGGTGTCCAAGAGCTACGTCAAGACGCTCATGGAGAAGCAGTTCCAGAACCGCCTCTCCGCGGAGTACGTCGCCTCGGACGTGTTCGAAGTGTCGGAAATGGGCGAGGCGAAGGACGGCCGGTACGAGCAAATGCGGGTCGAAATCTTCAAGGACGCCAACGCGGGCATCGCCCAACTGGCGAAGACCCCCGGCGACGTCGAGAGTCTCCTGAACACGGCCGCCAAGGAGTTCGCCGCCAAGCCGCAGGCCGAGCGGCTGGAAACCTTCGACGGCACCCTGGCGTCCGAGACGCGGTCGCGGGCCTTGTACGCCATCGCCGCCAGTTGGCTGGCCATCCTGATGTACCTGTGGTTCCGCTTCGGGAACTGGACGTTCGGGGCGGCGGCCGTCATCTGCCTGATCCACGACTTGTGCTTCACCCTCGGGTGCATCGCCCTGTGCTACTTCGCCCACGACACGCTGATCGGAAAGTTGCTCGGGTTGCAGGACTTCAAGATCGACTTGCCCGCTGTGGCCGCCCTGCTCACGCTGGTCGGCTACTCGGTGAACGACACGATCGTCGTCTTCGACCGCATCAAGGAGGTGCGGGGCAAGAACCCGGCCCTCACGTCGCAGATGATTAACGACAGCGTGAACCAGACCCTGAGCCGGACGGTGCTGGCTTCGTTCACGACGTTCCTGGTGGTGATCGTGCTGTACGCCTTCGGCGGCGAGGGGGTCCACCTGTTCGCCTTCGTGATGGTGGTCGGCGTGATCGTCGGGACGTACTCCTCGATCTACATCGCCAGCCCGCTCTTGCTCATCTTCGGCGAAGGCAAGCCGAAGCCGTTGGAAGGCATGTCGGCCTCGGTCGCCACCTTGGGCGCCAAGGCGTGACACCGGGTTGAAAATGTGAAATAATGGACCCCGCGAGCAGCCCTCGCGGGGTCCGTTCGTTGACGGCCTCGCCGGTCACTTCACCAAACGGGAACCCGCCATGCCCATCGCCAACCCGGTCGCCGTGTACGCCGCCTCGACCAATCAGGAAGCCCTGCTCCTGAAGCACCTGCTGATCGAAGCCGGCATCGAGGCCGACATCACGCAGGACTTGTCCTTGGCCGGCCTGTGGATGGGCGGGTCGGCCACGAACATTCACACGCCAAAAGTGTGGGTGGACCGCACGCAGGCCGAGGCCGCCGCCGTCCACTTGCGGGACTACGAGCAAAAGCGCTTGGACCGCTCCGAGTTCGCGGCGAAAGGGGGCGCCGCCGCCCCGCCGGTGGAAGGCCGGTGCGAGGAGTGCGGCGCCACGTCGCGGTTCCCGGCGGTGCAACAGGGGTCCGTGCAGACCTGCCCGAAGTGCGGCAAGTCGATGGACGTCGGCCCGGCGGAAGACGGGGACTGGTGGAAAGGCGACGGGGAAGAGGCGGAGGCGTGAGCCGTGGCGAGATCCAATCAAGGCGTGACAATCGGCACATCGTTTGCCACAATGGAGCGTGCAACCGCCCCGCGCCCGGCCGCCGCCCGTTGACGGCGCCGCGCGGGGCCGTCGTCTCACCTCCGACGGAGAAACCGCCATGGCCATCGCCAACCCGGTCGAAGTCTACGGGGCTTCGTCCACCCAAGAAGCGCAACTGATGACCGAACTGCTCGGGGCCGCCGGCATCCACGCCGAGATCACCGAGGACGTGACCCCCGACGGCGAGTGGATGGGGGCGACGGCCCCCAGCGGCCACCTGTCCCGCCTGTGGGTGGGCGACGACAAGGCCGAGGAGGCCGCCGCCGTCCTGTCGGAGTACGAGGCCCGCCGCGACGCCGAACTCGCCGCCCGCGACGCCGCGGACGCCGCGCCCGTGGAGGCCCGGTGCGAGGAGTGCGGCCAAATCGCCGAGTTCCCGGCCGGCGAGTGGGGGTCCGTGCAAAACTGCCCCGACTGCGGGGCCGCGATGGACGTGGGGCCGGTCGCGGAAGGCGACTGGTGGAAGGGCGACGGCGAAGCCCCGAGCAAGGCATGAGCCACCGATGATTCTTGGCGAGCGTCGAGGCGTCAGCCCGACGTGTCT
>JAYTTY010000563.1:0-15039 GCA_043744795.1 Zavarzinella sp.
GCTCCTCTCCGCAAAGCCTCCGCGTCGCGGCTTACAAGACGACGCTCACTTCGCCGGCTTGTTCGTAACGATTTCCCCAGCCAACAACTTCTCAGGGAAGTTTGCCAACACATAGGTATTGCGGCCGTTTTCGACTTGGACTTTTACTTGACCAGGGCCGATGAGTGTCCCGCCGGCGCTCACAGAAACTGCCCGACCCCCTTGCGTCGGTTGCAGTGCGAGTCGATGCGTCCCGGCAGGCAGTTCAATTCGCAGCACCTGAATCTTGTCCGGCAGAAGTCCCCAACATCGTGTGTCGGCCGATTCGGTCGCTTCCCAAATCACCCCCGCCGCATTCAAACCCAGACTCAACAGTTGCGTTTGATCAGTATGAGCCGCTTCCTTGACGCCAAACACGACACCCTTTTTGACCACGCGCCGGACGACGGCACGGGCCAGTGTGTCCGGCAGCAAAGCTTCGGATTGGGCTGCGGCCATCTGGCCCACGTCCGTAATCGTCACCGTGGAGCCGGCGGGCTGGCCGTCCGCCTGCACCATCACCGAGTCAATATAATTCACTGGCCGCGTTACCACCGGCACTTTGATCGGGGCGATGGTCGGCGGCAGAGACTGTTTGCCCATCGCGGAGACCATGCGGTCAGCGATCAGGAGGGCGGCGGTGCTGACGATCTCGGCCTTCTCGACCTTGTACGGGCCGCGGCCGACGAGGGCGAAGACGTATACCACGCCGTTGCCCGGTTGCGAGTGGTGGCCGGTCTTGACCCGTTCCAAGTCTTGCTTGGCCGGGGTGAAGTCGGGTTGCCATTGGGCGACTTGTTCCAAGGAGCGGGCGGCGTCGTCGTAGTTGGTTTGCGTCTCTTCCCGCAGGACGGCGTTCAGGTACGCCCCGGCGGCGACCATCTTGTAGTTTTGACGCAGGTTCTTGCCGTTGCCGTCCGTGAGCTTGGACGCGGCAATAATGTGCTGTTGCTTCTCGTTGACTTGCAAGGCGTAGGCCCCGGCGTCGGAGCCGTCGTGCATCAGGTTGCTGAGGGCCAGCATGACGCGGATCAGCACCTTTTCGTAGTCTTCCCCGGCATAGGCAAGCTGCTGGTCGTCCGAAAGCGTGGCCAACACGTTCTCGGCCGCGTCCTTGCCCTCCTTGGCGTCGAAGCGGTCGCGGACCTCGCGGAACAGGGCCTCGGCCTCTTTCGACTTACCCTCGGTCAGCAGCACGGTGGCCCGGTCGAGTTTCAGCACGTCGGCCTCGCGTCTGTTGCCGTCGATGGCCTTGTCGATCTTCGCCTTCGCCTCCGCCGTGTTGCCGGCGTGGTACGCGGCGCGGATGTCCTGCACCCGGTCGGCGTGCGTGGCGCAGCCGACCGCGACGATGGCGGCAAACAGGCTGAGAGGCGGGAGGAACCGGACCATGAGCATTCTCCGAGCGGAAGCCCATGGACGGCCGTCCAGGGGCTTTCCGGGATTAGTGCGTGTTGCGGTATGCCTTGCGCAGCGAGGCCGATTCCTTGTCCGATGTGCCGGTCTTGATGTTCACCAGGTCCAACGTCAACATGTAGTCTTTTTGCTTGTTGTTGTTTACCTGTGTCGTGCCGGACGTGATCGTGGCGAAGAGCAGGTAATCGAACGGCTGGCCTGCTGACTCCAACACCGCGACAAACTTGCGGCGCTCTTCAGCAAGGAACAGCTCGTCGGGCCGGAGGTGCGTTTTTCGCAGACCGGCTTCCGTGAACTTAGAGCTAATCTGTGAGAACGTGCCTGACGTGTTGATCTTCGTGTCGATAATTTGGAAGATTTGAGCTTTGAAGTCGCCAATATCTTCGTTCGTCTGATTTTCCACCCCAACGAAGCAAATCTTCTTCGGGGCCGGGGCCGGGGCGGCGGCTGGTTGGATGCCCGAGCCTTGCCGGGCCAGCAGTTTGCCGAGGGCCTCGTCGATCAACGGCTTGTACGTCTCCGCGCCGGCGGCGTGGCTGCCGACCATGTCGGCCTTGTCGGGCGACATTACTTCGCCGGTCTGTTGACTCCGGCACCCGGCCAACCCGACGACGCCCAGCGCCGCCGTGCCGAAAAATCCGCGACGGTCCATCGTCTTCTCCCCTGCGCGCGGCGTCCCCGCCGGCCCGAATCGATTCTCGCCGCGACTCATACCACATGTCATCGGGACCGCAAGCCGGATTTGCCGACACGGCCGGGTAAAATGTGGTGGCTTTCGCGGGCCGTGAAGAGTACGCTGTTGCCATCTTTCCCCATGTTGCCGCCCGGAGTTTCGCCGATGGTTCTCTACCGTTTCGCATTCATGATTGTCGCCGCCCTGTTGGGAATGGCGGCCGGCCCAGCCGTCGCCCAACCGAAAGGCCCGCCACCGACGCTCGACAAAGGCGGCTGGATCGACGACCCGAAACTCCAGAAGGCCGCCCCACCGTCGATGGCGATTGTGTCCGACAAAGCGCTGAAGGACTTGTACAAAGCGTGGAAACTCGGCGAGCCGCCGGCGGTTGACTTTACTAAGGAAATCGTCGTCGTCATCACTTCCAAGGGGGATGACGTGTTCTTCTTGACGGAGAGAGGGGGAAGCGTCTTGGTCGAGTTAAACGGCCCACCCAAGGAAAAAGCCGGCTTCGCTTACCATCTCATGTCGCGTCCCAAAGAGGGGGTCAAGTCGGTGAATAACAAGCCGCTGCCCAAGTCGTAAGGTCCGCTCTTCACTCCCGCGAGTTCCCCCATGCGGTTTGCCATCTCCCTGTCGATGTGCGTGATCCTGTCCGCGGTCCCGTCGTTGCGAGCCGACGCCCCAAAGCCATTCACTGGGCCGTGGGACGTGCCGGCCTTGCAAAAGGCGGATTTGAAACCGGAGTGGGGCGAGACGGTCGGCAAAGCCCGCGAAGTGTACTACCCCGGCGAGCCGTTCCAGGGCAAGCCGACACGGGTGTTCGCGTATTACGCCAAGCCGGACGGGGACGGGCCGTTCCCGGCGGTCGTGCTGGTTCACGGCGGCGGCGGGAAGGCGTTCCGCGAGTGGGCCGAGCATTGGTCGGCCCGCGGGTACTGCGCTCTGGCGATGGACTTGGCCGGCAACGGCCCGAAGGGCCGCCTCACGGACGGCGGGCCGGACCAGAGCGACGACGTGAAGTTCCGCGACTTCGACGAGAAGACGGCGCGGGACGTGTGGACGTACCACGCCGTCGCCGCCGTCCTCCGCGGGCACACGCTCGTCCGAAGTTTCCCCGAAGTGGACAAGGAGAAAACGGCCGTCACCGGCATCAGTTGGGGCGGCTATTTGACGTGCATCATTGCCGGGCTGGACACGCGCTTCAAGGCGGCCGTCCCGGTGTACGGCTGCGGGTTTCTCCACGAAAGCAGCGTGTGGAAGCCGCGAATGGACGGCATGGACACCGCCCGGCGAAACCGCTGGGCAAACACCTTCGACCCGTCCACGTACCTGCCGGGCGTCAAGTGCCCGATCCTGTTCCTCAACGGCACCAACGACTTCGCGTACCCACTGGACAGTTACCGCAAGTGCTTCAACCTCGTGCCGGGAGAGAAGACCCTCTCCGTGCGGGTGCGCTTGCCGCACGGCCACATCTGGACCTTCCCCGAAGTGGACACGTTCGTCGACAGCCACTTGAGGAAGGGCGACCCGGTGCCGGCCCTCGGCCCGTTGGTCCGCGACGGCGACACCGTCTCGGCGGCCGTGACCGCCAAGCAGAAGATCAAGACGGCCCAATTGCATTACGCCGTGGCGGTCGGCCCGTGGCAAAAGCGAGAGTGGAAGTCGGCGCCGGCCGAAGTGGCCGATGGAAAAGTGACCGCGAAACTGCCGGCCGAGAAGCCGCTCGTTTACTACTTGAGCGTGACCGACGTGCGACCCGTGGAAGCGTCCACGCCGCACGACGAAGTCGCGGAGAAGAAGTAGGGCGGACAACGTCCCGAGTCGCTAAACGCGACTCGGGAAAAGCGAAGGCGGCAATGGCCGAGTTCGGAATGAAGTAGCGGACTCGCCGTATATTCGGTCCAACGGACCGATTACCATAGCCCAGCCCGAAAGGGCTGGGTTGGCGAACCATCGAAAAGCCTCGGTCTGAAGGACCGATTATCCGATTTGGATCCGCAAGGGGCCGCGAAGACCGAAACCCAAAGATAATCGGTCCTTCAGACCGAAGTCGTTGGCGGGTGGCTGACCCAGCCCTGTCGGGCTGGGCTGTGTTAATCGGTCCGTTGGACCGAAAAACCAAGAGCAAACTGCATCGCCGACCCGACCAGTGCTCTAATTCCCCAGCATGTCACTCTCGTCCGACAACACCGTGTCGAAGTCGGCGGCGCCCAATCGGGTGGCGAGTTGCTGGAACTCGTCCACATGACGGATTTGGCTGTGGTGGAAGTGTTCGGCCTCGGGGATCACCCGCAGGTCGTCGATCTTGCGGACGCCGTGCTTGCGGAGGATGCGGCGGAACGGCTTGAGCTTGCGGGCGAAGACGAAGATCAGCTTGTGCTCGTCCATCTGCACTTCAACTTTGCGGGCCGTCGCCATGACGGCGACGCCGGTGCAGCCGTCGTTGGTCAGCAGGTCTTCAAAGTCGCAGAAGTGACTTTGCAGCACGGGCAAGTCGATCTGCCCGCGCCGCATGTCGTCGTGGAAGTCGTCGTCGGCCCCGTGGCTGGTCTCGAGGACCACGTTGACGCGGTCGCCGAGCGGGTCGAGCAAATCCAGAAATACGTCAAAGAGTTTCTCGGCGGAAACCGATGCACCAATGACGGGAAAGCATTCCCCCGTGACGGCGTCCCGGTAGCGGCTGATGCGGTACCCTTCGACCGGCATGATCGGCACGGCCGGGCCGGGGCGGACGGCGTCGGTCAGTTGGAAGTCGCCGTAGCGATTTTGACGGAGATGATTGGGGGCGGCGGTAGACACGGTCTGGCTCTGCCCTTTCTTGGTCGGAAAGCGGGGGGTCATCGGGGCCGGCAGTCGCGGGGGAGCCAATCGACGTGGCAACGTCAACTTAGCGGGTCGCGGTGCTCTGTTCCGCCGGTCCTGCCCCATTCTAGCACGGCTTCCAATGCCCGCCGTCGGGCCGTAGGGGTTTGTACGAAATGTCAAGCTGGCGAAGCCATCCGCGCGAAAAAGAGTGACTTTTCGCTCAAGCGGCTTCGCCAGTCCGCCCAAATTTCCCGCCGGCGCAACAAAAAACCGCGGTCCGGGCCGCGGTTGTTTGTCACAAAATCGGCGAATATTTCACCCGGCCGCGACCGGTGCTTCCGGCACGGCCGATTCACTCACCTCAACCGCCGCAACTTCCGCGACCGGCTCGGCCGCCGGCCGCTTGCTCATCCGCCCTTCCACCAGCGTCACCAGGACGCCTTCCTGGACAATCTTGCCATCTTGGTTGATGACGCCGCGGTACCACACGACCTCGCCGCGGCGGCCGCGCCCCTTGAGGGTCTTTTCCATGACGCGGCTCCGCAGCCGGATCGTGTCGCCGATGAAGATCGGCTCCCGGAAGTTCCACTCCCGCACTTGGACGAACGCGATGGTCCGCATGGGCGGGCACATCACGCCCAGCCCGCTGCCGATGGAGAACACCAGCAGGCCGTGGGCGATGGGCCGGCGGTACGGGGTCGTCTTGGCGTACTCGTGGTCTACGTGGATCGGGTTGAAGTCCCCGGACACGCCGGCGAAGTTGACGATGTCCGTCTCGGTCACGGTCCGGCCGGAGGACTCCCACTCTTGGCCGACGGCCACCTCGTCGAAGTACAGGTGGGTGGAAGAAAATGACATGCGGTTTCGTTGGGTAATGGAACGGGAGGTCGAGGCGGGGAATGACTTACTTGGGGAGTGTAGCGGAACTTCCGGCGCGGGGGCAACAGATTTCGGCCCGATCCGGCGAATCCCGCTACCCGGCGGCCGGCACGGCCGGCAGGAGCGGCACGGGCTGCCGGTCCTTGTCCACGCCGACGTAGACGACCTCGGCCTCCGTGACGGGGATCTGCACCCCGAGCCGGTCCGAGATCACGTTGACGTGCAGCGTCACGGACGTCCGGCCCCACTTTTTGACGGTCGTCTCGCACCGCACCACGTCCCCGACGAACACCGGCTGCTTGAACTCGACGCGGTTAATCGCCACCGTCACGAACCGCAAATCCGCCCGCCCGCCCGCCATCCGGACTTCGCGGGCCGCCGCGATGGCCCCGGCCATGTCCATGGCGCTGAGGATCACCCCGCCGAAGATCGTCCCGTGCGGGTTGGTGTCCGCCGGCATCATGACGGACTGAAGGGCGACGTAGGGATCGGGCATTGTGATTCCAAGCATAGGTCTGACGGTGGTAAACTGTTGAAACGACCGGACTTGGACAAGTGGTAACTTCCATGACCGAAGCGGATTGGCTCGCCGAGTATCACCCGATTCGGATGGTGGAGTACTTGAAGGAGAAAGCCAGCGACCGGAAGTTGCGGCTGTTCGCCGTGGCGTGCTGCCGAAGATTTTGGGGAGTGGGAAAGGATACTCGAAGCAGGCAGGCAGTGGAAGTCGCGGAACGGTTTGCAGATGGGTTAGAGACCGACGAAAATCGGCAAACCGTTTTTGAGATGGCTGGGGAAGCAGTTTGTGATCCGACGCCCGCGTTGTCACCTTGGTCACGGCAACTCACCGAGGAAGAGCGAGCGGCTGTCGCCGTTGCGTACGGCCGTTCCGTCGTCGGCTTTGCCATGCGCAACGCCGCTGCGACCGCCATACCGATTGCCAGTCTTCTGAGGAGATTGACCGAAGCGGCGGCCTACGAGGCGTTTGACGTGTCGGATCAGCCCGCGTTCACCGCTTCGGACATCGCGGAAGACGGGGAGCGAATCGAACAAGCGGCACTACTTCGGGAAATCTTCGGCAACCCCTTCCGTCCTGTGACCATCGACCCCGCTTGGCTCACGGTCGATGTTCGGATGATTGCCAAGGGCGCCTACGAAGACCGGGCCTTCGACCGTTTGCCGATCCTTGCGGACGCCCTCCAAGACGCCGGGTGCGAGAACGAGGACATCCTCGACCACCTTCGGGGTAATCGTCCGCATGTCCGGGGGTGTTGGGTGGTCGATTTGTTGCTGGGCAAGTCTTGACCCTGACAGTCGCCTATTGCCAACTCGGATCGGTCAGCCGATCTCCAGAGTCAAGCCGGGGCCGTCGAGGACAAGGCGGTAGTCGTTGAGGATGTCCCGTCCGAGGAGAATCCAGGGCTCCCCGGCGTGGGCTGGGACTTCAACCGGTAGCAAGGGCAGTGAGAACAGGCCAATTTGGACGCCATACACGTCCATTAATTCGATCGTCCCTCCGACCCCACAAACCTCCACCTCGCTCGTACGCGGCAACGATAACGCCTGCACCAGCGCGAGCGGCAAAAGTGTGCAATCGGCCCCGGTGTCGATTTGAGCATTCACGTCTCGAATCTCAACGCCAGTGTACGGGTGAACCAACGTCACGGTCACGAAGGGGGCGGGCGGTTGTTTGAGGGCGCTGTATGAGTGGCGAATCATGGACGGCCCGTCCAGTCCCGCATGATGCGTCGGATGCCGGAATGCTTGGGCGGCTCCGGTTCAACACTGACCAAGCCGACGAAAATGTCCGACCGCGCGAGACGGAGCGCCCGGAAGACTACTTCCACGCGAACCGGACCGCTGTCGACGACTTCCTCGTTATGAATGGCGACATACTGGCCGTAATGAGTGACCGCCAGCCCCGGCGCCAATCGGTAAAAGGCCCTTTTCTCGCGCTCGAACTTCGTCAATTCGGATTCCGGCAGCACGACGTTAAAGATCGGCTCAACTTCAATCTGGCTGCTCATCATCGGCCTCCCGGCGTGAAACGGCTTGATCGGCATTCATTGTACTCGATTCACCCGGTAAGATGCCCTCATGCTGCCGATCCACCCGTTCCGCACCAGTCTGTACGTGTCGCTGGCGCTGGCCATCCTCGCCGTGGGGGTGGCCGGGGCCGACTTGTTGCCGGAGTTCCCGTACATCACCGCGTTCGGGCTGGCCCTGTTGGGTGTGGCCTACGGGATGGAGGGGCGGTTCGAGCTGAACTTGCGGGACGCCAATCTGGTCGGCGTGTTCCTGTCCGTGGCGCTGGGGCTGTGGGGCATCTTCCAGTTCGTCCGGCCGCCGACCGGGCTGTCCAACATTTTTCCGTGGCCCGCCAGCGCGTTGCCCTACCTCGCGCCGGTGTTGATGGTGCTGATCCCGGCCAAGCTGTTCCGGCCCAAGCACACCGGGGACTATTGGACCATGCACGGCCTCGGCCTCGTGGCCGTGTCGCTGGCGTGCGCGATGGCCTCGGACGGGTACTTCGTCGCGGTGTTCATTGCCTACGCGGTCAGCTTCGTGTGGGGATTGGCGACGTTCCAAATTTACCGCGGCGTCGGGTCGGAACTGTCCCGGCGCGTCCCCGTGGCGCGGGCGCGCGGCCGGGAGTTGCGGCCGGCGGTCGCCCGGGCCGCGCTCGTCGGGCTGCTGGCCGTGCCGCTGTTCTGGCTGACGCCGCGGTCCGGGCAGAACTGGCAACTGGGCCTGAACGACCGGTCGCGGGCCACCGGCCTCGGCGACGGGACGGCGGACATGAACGGCGTCGGCCAAGTGGTCATCAACCGGGAGAAGGTCTTTGAAGTGTACGCCCAGACGCGGGCGGGGGAGCCGGTCCGCGACTTGCCCATCGACTTGCGCTGGCGGGCGGCCCACTTGCAGGCGTACTCGGAGGGGAGCTGGAAGCGGGACTCGGCCAAGGGCTTCAACTTGGCCGTGCGGGCATTTCCGGACAAGAACACGACGACGGACCCGTTCCGGCGGCTGCCGGACTTCGGGCCGGACACCGTGTACCTCACGTTCGTGGACGGGGCGCGGCTCGGCCGCAACCAGCCGGTCGCGGACCCGGTCGCGTGGCAGTCGGCGCTGGCCAGCCCGGTCGTTTGCCAGTCGGGGGCGGACGGCTCTTTTCAGAGTTGGAGCCAGCAACCGGACGGCGCCCTCAACGGCTTCGGCGCCGCCAAGCAGTACGTGCAGGCGTGGGTCCGGCCGGCGGATTTCACCCAGTCCCCGGTGTTGCAGACCCTCGGCCCGCCCGTCGGGCTGGCCGGCGTCCCGCCCGGGTTGTGGCGGCTGAAGGAATTCGCGGAAGGCTTGCTGCAACGCCTCGTCGATGAAAAGAAGTTGCCGGCGGCGGTGCAGGCGGACCGCGACCCCGTCACCGGCGGGCCGGACCCGAAGTACCACGACGCCGTCGCGCGGGCGATCAGCGACCACTTCGCCCACTCCGGGGAGTACGCGTACACGCTGGACCTCAAGCGGCAGGACAAGTCGATCGACCCGGCGGAAGACTTCGTGCTGAACGTGAAGGCCGGCCACTGCCAGCGGTTCGCCAGCGCCCTCACGCTCGTCTTGCGGTCGCTGGCCATCCCGGCCCAATTGGTGTTGGGGTATCGGGGGTTGGAGTCGCGAGACGACGGTTGGTACGACATCCGTGAAGACCACGCCCACGCCTGGGTGGAAGTCCTCGTCCCGGACGCCGGCCCCCGACTGCCGCCGCCACTGTCGCACAACCCCGACATCGTGTTCGCGGACGCGGACATTTGGCAGTACCGATGGCGGATTTTGGATCCCACGCCCGGCGACGTGGAGACGAATTCCACGGCCTCAGCCAGTTTTTTCGACCGGGCGAAGGAACAGTGGGAGGCGACGCTCAAATCCTTTTTGCTGGCCTACAACGCCGACTCGCGGGAGAAGACCGCCCGGGCGGTAGGCATGTGGGTCATCGACGACCGCGGCTGGCTGCTCTTGGCGCTCGCCACCGTCGGGGGCGTCGCCGGCCGCCGCGGGTGGAAGCGGTGGCGGGCCAACCGGGCCGTGGCCGCCGCCCGCGCCGCCGTGCCGCCTTACCTCCGCGCCTTCTACGACATTCTCGCCCGTTACGGCACGGTGCGGCCGGCGGACCAGACGCCGTTGGAGTTCGCCGCAGCCGTCGCCGACCGCCTGCGGGCGAACCCGGGCACGGCCGCCGTCGCGGCCGTGCCCGTCACGCTCACGGAAGCCTATTACGAGGAACGCTTCGGCCTGCGGCCGCGGTCCGCGATTGAGGCGGGAGAG
This sequence comes from Zavarzinella sp., assembly GCA_043744795.1. Taxonomy (GTDB): domain Bacteria; phylum Planctomycetota; class Planctomycetia; order Gemmatales; family Gemmataceae; genus Zavarzinella. The sequence continues at coordinate 10,115 of JAYTTY010000563.1, forward strand.
TTGGCGGCCGCGTGCCGGCGGCTGGAGTTGGCCTTGCGCGCGGCGGGGTAGCCGCTACAGCGCCGCCCGGCCGATCACGGTGTACTCGGGGCCGGCGCGCCGGAGTTCGCTGCCCATGACGAGAATCTCGGCCACGGGAACTGAGCCGGCGGTCCACGCCGCGTACTCTTTGAAGACCGGCCCCCACGCCTCGTCGCGCTCCTCTTGCGAGATGCGGCCGAGCGTTAAGTGCGGGGTGTAGGCCCGCTCTTCGCGGCGGTAGTGGCCGAGGGCCATCAGCGCCGCCTCCAAGTCCGCGTGGACGGCGCGCAACTCGTCAATCCCTTCCCCGCCGACGCCGGCCCACAGCACTTTCGGCCGGCGCGTGTTCGGGAAGCCGCCGACGCCCGTGACTTCCAGCCCGAACGCCCCGTGGCGACTCGCGACCTGTTGCACCGCCCGGCAGATGGGCACGAGGTCCAACTGCTCCACTTCGCCGAGGAACAAGAGCGTGAGGTGCAAGTCTTTCTCGACGACCCACTTCACGCCGGCGTGGTCGACTTCGAGCTTGCGCTTGAGGGCGCCAAGTTGCGCGGAGACGCGATCGGGGACGGCGACGGCGATGAAGGTGCGGACGCGGGCCATCGGTTCACTTCCCTTGGGTGGCTTCGGCCCAGAATTCCGGCGCGCCGGCGTGCAGCCGGGCGCCGATCTGCGAAATGACTTTTGACGACAGGAAGTTCGCCCCGCGGGCGGCGGCATCCGGGGCCAGCCCCTTCGTGATGCCGTACAGGAACGCCCCGGCGAACATGTCCCCCGCCCCAGTCAGGTCTTGCGGGTCGCACGGGAACGCGGGCACATGGCATTCGGCGCCGGCGTAGCGGACGTGCGCCCCGTGCGGGCCGTCCGTCACGACGCAGCCGGGCGCCAGGACCTTGAGCTTGTCGAACGCGCCCTCGGCCGAGTCCGCCTTCGTGACGGCCATCGCCTCCGTGGCGTTCGAGAAGAGGAAGTCGCACTCCGTGAGCGTCTTGAAGAAGGCGTCGCCGAAGGCGTGGACGATAAACGCCTCCGAACACGTCAGAGCCACTTTCACGCCGTTCTGCTTGGCGACGCGGACCGCCTCGGCCACCGCCTCCTGCCCCGTGCCGGGGTTGGCCAACAGGTAGCCTTCGACGAACAGCCATTCGGACTTCTTGATGCGCTCCGCGTCCACGTGCCCGGCGTCCAACAGGCCGTTGACGGCCAAGCACGTCCGCATGGTCCGCTCGGCGTCCGGCGTGATGACGCACGCGCACGTCCCGGTCGTCTGCCCGACGAGGACCGGGGCGCCCATGTCGATGCCGAGTTGCTGGAACTCTTCCTGGTAGTGCAGCCCGTACCGGTCGTCGCCGACGACGCCGATGAACGCGGCCCGGCCGCCGAGCTGTGAGAAGCCGATCACCGAGTTGGCGACCGACCCGCCGCTGACGAGCCGGGGCACGCGCTGGCGGAACTGCTCGAGGATGCCCTTCTGTTCTTGGGCGTCCACGAGGCGCATCGTCCCCCGCTCGAACCCGAGCGTGGCGAACTCGTCCTCCGACACGCCGACGAACAAGTCCACGATGGCGTTGCCGATGCCACAGACGGCGAACTCTTTCATGCGATGTCCAAAACGGGAATTACAGGGTCAGAGCCTTTTCAATGCGGGAGAGCGCTTTTTGTTTGCCGAGGATTTCCAGCGTGTCGAACAGGCCGAAGCCGACTTCGACGCCGGTGGTCGCCACGCGGACGGGGTGGACCATGTCGCCGAGTTTGACGCCCTTCGCGGCGCAGAACTCGTGCATCGCCTTGTCAAGTGTCGGGGCGTCGAACGGCTCGGTCGCGGCCAGCACGGCCGCGAACTCGCGCAGCAAGTCGGCGCCCCCCGCCTTCTTCAAACGCTTCTCGACGGACTTGGCGTTGTACTCCGGCTCGGCCAGGAAGATCGGCGCCCCGTATTGCAGGATGTCCGAGAACAATTTAAGCCGGTCCCCACTGGCGGCGACGATCCGCGTGAGAAGCGCCATGGTCGCCGCGTCCGGGTCGGCGGGGATCAGTTTCGCCCGCTTCAGGAACGGCAGGCACTGCGTCACCTTCTCCTCGACGCTCAACAACTTCATGTACTCGTCTTGCAGCCAGAAGAGTTTCTTCGGGTCGAACTCCCCGGCCGACGATGTGATCCGTCCAACGCCGGTTTCCATGTCGAAGTGCGAAATCATGTCCTTGAGCCGCAGGAACTCCGTCTTGTCGTCGAGCGACCAGCCGAGCCGGCCCAAGTAATTGATGATGGCTTCTGGGATGTAGCCCATCTCGCGGTAGAAGCCGACGGCCGCGATGTTGAGGCCGGACTTCGTGATCTCGTCGTCCGTCCACCCGAGCATGCGCAGCTTCTGACGTTCGTCGTCGGTGAGCGGCGGCAGCTTCCGCTTGCTCATCTTCTCGCCCTTGTAATTCACCACGGGGATGTGGGCGTAGGCGGGCGTCGGCAGTCCTAATGCGTCGAGGAAGAGGACTTGCGAGTACGTGTTGGCCAAGTGTTCGCTGGCCCGAATGACGTGCGTGATCTCTAGGGCCGCGTCATCGACCACGCTTGCGAAGTTGTACAAGGCGATGCCATTGGCCCGCAGGATGACCGGGTCGCCCATGACGGCCGTCGCTTGCTCGCAGCGCCCGCGCACGAGGTCTTCCACGACGACCTTGATGCCCTCGGGCACCTTGAACCGCAGCGTCGTCGGGTTGGCCTCGTACAGTCGCACGCACTCGGCCGCCAGCGTGTCGCGGTGCGGCCCGCGGTGGATGTACGGCTTCTTCGCCGCCTCGGCCTTCTTGCGGTCGGCGTCCAGTTCGTCCTTGGTCATGTAGTCCGGGTAGGCGTGCCCGGCGGCGAGCAGTTTCAGCGCCGCCGCCTTGTACGTCTCCAACCGCTGCGATTGGAAGTACGGCCCATACGGCCCGCCGACCTCGGGGCCTTCGTCCCACCCGATGCCCAGCCAGCGGAACCCGTCGAGGATCGGCTGCAACGCTTCGGCCTGGTTCCGCTCCACGTCCGTGTCGTCGATGCGTAGGACGAATTGGCCGCCGAGCCGTTGCCGCAACAGCCAGTTAAACAGGGCCGTGCGGACCCCGCCGATGTGCAGATACCCCGTGGGACTCGGGGCGAACCGGGTGCGAATGCTCATGGGTATCCCGCGGCCGAAAAATCAAAAGGATGTTCTATGGAGGAAAGTAATTGCGGAGTCACTCGCACACGGGCGAAGTCTTCGGCCTCGGGGCTGACGTGTGCCAGGCCGGGGACACGGCGGATCCGTAGGGAATAAGTCGCCGCCGGGCGGCCCGCGTGGCCCGCGGCGAGGAAGGCCGTCTTACTTTCCGCGTCAGTCACTGACGTGCCCTTGCGGCTCGTGCTGGGCCGGCGGGCTTAGGCGGCGGGCGAGAATCTCCGCGGCGGCGGCGTGGCGGTCGTTCACCAAGGGGCGGGGCCAGAGGCCGAGGATCAGGAGTGCGGCGACGACGGCCAGGATGACGCCACGCTCGCGCGGGGTGCCGTCCATGCGGGGGGCGGCCGGGCGGTTCTTGCCGGTGAAGATGAGCAGGTACGCCCGGACGATGGCGATGCCGTTGATGGCCGTCGCGACCGTGAGGCCGACGGCCACGACCGGGTCCACGGGCATGAGGCCGGTGATGAGCAGTTCGGCCGCCACGAACCCCAACATGCCCGGGAAGCCGACGGCCGCGAGGCCGGTCAACAGGAAGCCGACGGCCACCAGCGGGGTCTGCGCGTACAGGCCGTGGTGCGGGGCCAACGGCAGGCGGCCGAATCGGGCTTCGACGGCCCGCAGCGTCAGGCACAGGCCGCCGAGGGAGACGGCGACGGACACCCACAACGTCAGCCCGCCCGTCAGGCTGGTGGCCGATTGCGCCTCCAAGCCGCCCATCACCAAGGCCGCGTGGCTCAGGAACAAGTAGGCGAAGAACCGGCGCATGTCCCGCTGCACGGTGGCCATGCCGGCCGCGTGAAGCGTCGTGACGAGGGCGACGAGGCCGACGGCGTTCAGGACGGCGTCCGGCGCCGTCGGCAACAGCAACCGGGCCGCCGCGTACACGCCGGAGAGCGGGGCGACGAAGAGCAGCGCCGTCCCGAGAGAGGCGTGCTCGAACAACTCCAGCGCCCACAAGTGGCCGGGGAAACACCCGCTCCGCAACAGGACGGCCACGGCGACGACGGCGGGCGCCCACGCCGCGCCCGCTTCCATCCCGGCCCACCCGCCGGCGAGCAGCGCGGCGAAAGCGGCCATGTGCATGATGAACACGCGGGCCGGCTTCCCTTGGGCGACCATCTTCACGGCCGGCGGGACCGCCCCGAGGGACAATAACGCCACGAGTGTCCACGGGTCCACGCAGGAGACGACGGCCAATTGAATCGACTCCATCGCCAAGATGGCCGCGAACGACGCCCGGCTCCACGTCACGCGGGCGGTGGCCAGCGCGGTAATCGAGTGCAGCACGGCCACCAAGACCGGCAGCGGCCCGCTCAGGCGGTCGAGCCGGAACACGGGCCGCCCGGCCCACCCGCCGACGATGTCCGGCACCTCGCCGTCGTTGGCCAAGCCGTAAGAGGCCATCGCCAACAACGTCGCGGCCAAGGCCAGCGACGTGGCGACGAACGCCGTGCGGGCGGCGAACGGCCGGCCGCGCGTCGAGCCGATCAGGGCCGCCCCGGCCGCCGGGATGACGGCGGCGATTTCCAGCCACGGGAGCATGAACAGTGTCATCAGAAGGCGTCTCGCGGGCGTTTCAAAATCGGTCGGATCGAATGCGGTCGGGCGTACGCATCGTCGCTTTTCGCTCCGCGAAAAGTCTGGCCTTCGCCCCCGGCGACCGCCTCCCGGGCGGGGAGCCAATCTTTTCGCGGAGCGAAAAGCGAC
>JAYTTY010000564.1:0-3777 GCA_043744795.1 Zavarzinella sp.
CCCGTGACGAGGCGGGAGCCGTCCGGGCTGAAACACACGCTCGAGACCCCCGCGTGGTCCTTGAGGTCGAGCAGGGGAGCGCCGGTCTTGGCGTCCCACACCTTCGCCGTCCCGTCATAACTCCCCGTGGCGAGGCGGGAGCCGTCCGGGCTGAAGCACACGCTCGAGACCCACCCCGTATGCCCCTTGAGGTCGAGCAGGGGAGCGCCGGACTTGGCGTCCCACACCTTCGCCGTCGTGTCCACACTCCCCGTGACGAGGCGGGAGCCGTCCGGGCTGAAACACACGCTCGTGACCCCCCCCGTGTGCCCCTTGAGGTCGAGCAGGGGAGCGCCGGTCTTGGCGTCCCACACCTTCGCCGTCTTGTCATCACTCCCCGTGGCGAGGCGGGAGCCGTCCGGGCTGAAACACACGCTCGATACCCCAGCCGTGTGCCCGTAAAGTGTGAAAATTCCACCCTCGTTCTGCCGTCGAAGATAGTGCCATTCCCAGCCTCTCTGAGCCGGTCGAACCATGTCCAGCCGAGCACGGGCCTGGCTCGCCCTGCTTTTATCGAACGCGGCATTGGCCAGCAGGAAGTGGCCGATGCCGATCTGATGATTGGCCTCGTCTAGGGCGGCATCCCGTTCTTTCACCCGCTCGGCTTCCTTGTTCAGGGCCGCCGTTTCCTTTTGGAGCGCTTCGCCCGTCTTTGCCAACGCCTCATCCCGTTCCACCACCCGATCCGCCGCCTTTTTCAACGCCTCGTCCCGCTCCGTCACCCGTTGGGCTTCGGCCAGCCGAGCGCCTTCGGCCACTTCCCGTTGCTGCCAAGCGTAAATGCCCGCCCCGCCCACCAATACTAGCAACACGCCCGCCGCCGCCAACATTCGCTTCAACGCCTTCACCCGGCGGCCCTGTTGCAGCGCCCGCTCCTGCTTCACCCGTTCCTGTTCCCGTTCGGGCAACCGCTCCACCCGGTCAGCCAACGCCACCGCGGACGGCAACCGCTTCGCCAAGTCCGTCCGGGTCGCGTCGCGGATGTCTTCCTTCAACAAGGCCGTGCGGGTCGGCTCCCCGGTCAGCCGGTCTTCCCAGCCGGTGCCCAGCGGCTCCTCGAACGAGCCGGCCAGTAACTGGTACAGCAGCACCCCGAGGGCGTACACGTCGTGCCCGGTCGTCGCCGGCTTGCCCAGCAGCGATTCGGGCGGGGAGTACAGCCGGGTGCCCGTCCGGCTACTCTCGTTGTTCAGGATGGTGTTTTGCCCGCCGGTCGCGGTGATCTGGCGTTGATCCAGGATGGACCGGTCCGTCAGCACGCCGATGCCGAAGTCGGCCACCACCGGCTGCGGCTTCCCGTCCACGTCCCGGATCAGGATGTTGGACGGCTTCAAATCCTTGTGGATGATGCCCAGCGAATGCGCCCCGGCCACTGTGCGGGCCACTTGGGCCAGCAAGCGAAGGCGGTCGGCCGGCGGCCAATTGTCGAAGCCGGTCTTTGCCACCCACTCGGCCAGGTCGCCGCCGGGAATATACTCGCTTTCCAGCATGTAAGGCGGCTGATCGACTTGCACTTCGTACAGCCGCACGAAGTCCTTCCGGTCACCGAACTCGGATTGCAGCAGTTTGAACAGCGTCAGTTCACGTTTGAAGCTGCGCAGGCGGTCGGCGTCGAAACAGAATTTGAACACCCGCCACTCTTTGGTCTTCCGGTGCCGGGCCAGCCACACCTCGCCAAAGCCCCCTTCGCCAATGGCACGGTCCAGAATCCAGCCGTCCCGGCGCGGGATCGGCTGGCCCAGCGCCGGGCGCCAACTCCCGGTGTCGTCGGCCCGGTCCACGACGACGCGCCGGGCCTTCTCCGAGTCGGCCGGCGGGGCCAACGCCGGCGAGCCATCGGCGCCGACGCCGAAGACTTCCAGCGGGTCGTCCTCGTTCCCCTTGAAGCGGTAGCCGCCGTGGGCCACCCACGCCAGCGCGACATCTTCCCCCGGATGGCGGGCCAGGTGTTGCCGGGCGCTGTCGAATGCGTGCCGGGTGAGCAGCGTCTGGCCCCCCAAGCCCAGGCTCATCACGCGGGCGGCTAAGTCCACCGCCTGCCCCGAGACCTTGCGGCCCGCCGCGTCGTCGAACTCGACCACTTCACCCAGATGGATGCCGACGCGCGTGACCGGCATCCCGTGCGGGCGGACGGCCGCCGACCAGTCGAACTCGGCCAAAACTTGGTGGAACCGCAGACCGAACGCGACGGCATCGCTGGGCGTGGCGAACGTGGCCAGAAAGCCGTCCCCGGCATTGTCCCGCTCGACGGCGCCGACGTATTCCGCCAGCAATTTGCGGAACATTTGGTCGTGCGGGATGCGCACGTCGGTGGTGTACGCCCGGTCGAGGAGGGATTTTTTCCAGGCCGTGGAGTTGACGAGGTCCGTGAACAGGCAGACGTGGATGGCGGTGGCCGGCGAACTCACGGCGTGGTCGTGTTCCGGGGTCATGGGACGGTTCCTGACAAGTCGAGGCTGAGGATTAATCTATCGCAATTGTTTCGCCGCGCGCCGAGTAACGGGTTTCAGGCCGTCGACCCCCGGCCATCCCCCCGCTTGCCCCCCGTCGATACACTTCCCTTCGGACGTTCGCCCCCGACTGAGAAGGATTCCACGCCGATGTCACGACTCCGAACCGCCCTCCTCGCGGCGCTGCTGGCGGCGTTGCCCGCCGTCGCCCAAGAGAAGAAAGACCCGGCGCCCGCGAAGGAGCCGGCCGAGCCGAAGAAGGAACTCACCCGCGACCAAATGATGAAGGCCATCGAGCAGGACTTCCTGGCCGCCCGCCAGAAGGCGAGCAAGGCCATGCAGGCCGCCAAGACCGAGAAGGAAGAGGAGGAAGCCAAGAAACTCTTCCCGACCGAGAAGGACTTCCTGCCGCGGATTCACGCCCTGATCGAGAAGAACGACGCGGACGAGCCGGGCATTACCGCCCTGTTGCTGGCCATGTTCGCCTTCAATTCCAAGGACGCGAAAGTGGTCGCCGCCTTGGAGAAGAACGTCAAGAACCCCAAGATCCGCGTGCTGGCCGAGGCGTCCATCGGCGGCGCCCCGGCGTCGGCGAAGCCGCTCTTGGAACGCATCCTCAAAGAGAACCCGGACAAGGACACGCAGGGCGTTGCCTGCTTCGCGCTCGCCAGCATGGCCTTCGACGAGGAAGAAGACAAGCCGCACACCGCCTCCGAAGTCCTGTTCGCCCGCATCGAAAAAGAGTTCGCGGCCGTGAAGCTGGAAAAAGACACGCTCGGCGACTTGGCCAAGGGCTACCTGTTCGAGATCCGCAGCCTGGGCATCGGCATGAAGGCCCCCGAGGCGGGGAGCAAAACTTTGGAGGGGAAAAAGGACAGCCTTGCCGGGTACAAGGGCAAGGTCGTGATCCTCGACATCTGGGCGACGTGGTGCGGCCCGTGCCGGGCGATGATCCCGGACGAGCGCGCGCTGGTCGAGAAGTACAAGGACAAGCCCCTCGTCTTCATCAGCCTCAGCGCCGACGACGAGAAGAAGGACGTGGAAGACTTCCTCAAGGAAGAGAAGATGCCGTGGACGCACTGGTGGGACGGCGGCAAGGAGTCCGCGGTCATCAAGACGTGGAACGTCCGCTTCTTCCCGACCATCTACGTGATCGACGCCGCCGGCGTGATCCGCTACAAGAACGTCCGCGAGAAGGACCTGGAAAAGGCCGTGGCGAAGTTGGTGGCCGAGGCCGAAGCGAAGAAGTAAGGCGAAAGGCACTCACCACAAAGGCACGAAGGTCACA
>JAYTTY010000565.1:0-14909 GCA_043744795.1 Zavarzinella sp.
GCGCGGGGAGCGGCGGGCGGGCCGTGCCGGGCGCCGGCGTGGCGTGCGCGGGGCGGTGCGCCGCCGGGCCGTGACTCGGGGCCGGCGGGCGCACGTGCGGTTGCGGGGCCGGCGGGCGGATTTGCGGCGGGCGCACTTGGGCCGTGCTGCGCGGGCCGCTCAACGTCTGCGGCCGGGCGAAGTCCACCTTCGGCTTGAAGGGCGGCGGAGGCGGGGCGGCTTGGGCCGGGGTTTCGGCGGCCGGGACGATGTCGGCGGCCGGTTCCGGGGCGGCCTCGGCCGTCACGACTTCCGGCGCCGGTTCGGCCGCGGGTTCCGGGGCGACTTCTTCGGCGGCGGCCGGCTCTTGTTCCGGCGCCGGCTCCTGTTCCGCCGCGGGGGCGACAAACTTCGGCTTCGGCAGGGTGCGGACTTTGTTGCCGCCCATGTCGGGCGCGACGGCGCGAGGGGCCGGCTTTTCCGGCTCGGCTTCCGGCTGGTCTTGCGCGGGGGCGTACTCCTCGGCCGCGGGGACGAATTCCGCTTGCGGCTCGGCCGGGGCGTACTCCTCGGGGGCGTACGCCGGCTCGGGGGCCGGGGCCTCGACCTTTTTCGGGGCGGGGAGGGCGACGATCTTCTTCTCGATCTTCGCCGTGGGAATGGCTTGGGCGGTCGGGCGTGGCGGCGGCGCGCTGGCCGGCCGGCCCCCCTTGGAGATTCGCGACTTGACGGCGTCCGCCTGGTCCGCCTCCAAGCTGCTGAGCTGGTTCTTGACATCGTACCCCAAGTCCCGGCAGTGATCAATCACCGCCTTGGACTCGACGTTCAGGGTCTTCGCCAGTTCAAAAACGCGGACTTTCTTCGGAGTGGTAACCTGAGCCAAGCGGGAATCCTCCGGGACGTTCCCCACGCCCCGACTGAAGGTTGAGAAATTCAGTTAATCTAACGGGGGAGTTGACCCCCAGTATTGTAACCGGCCTAACCGACGCGGGAAACCAATCTTTCCCGCCCGGCCCGCCGGGGCCGGGGCAACACGTTAAAAAAATCCCGGCGGTCCGGGTGATGCGGGCTGAATCATTCAGGCGTGTCGTTTTGTCGGTCAAATCCTCAAGGCCGGTTGGGGAAATTGGGCACTGGGCCGTAAGTCGCCGCGTGTCGCGGGGGTTTTCCCACGGACACTCGGCGGCGGGTGGGGGTTCGAGGCTGGGCGACAAACCCAACCACGCGAACCCGCCGTCACTCTGCCATTCTACTCACGCGGAGCAGACTCTTCCGTCGCGGTCGGCTCGGCCGGTTGTCCGGCCGGCTCTTCAACGGCGGCTTCCGCCGACGCGGCCGGTTGTTCGGCCGCGTCGGGTTCCGATTGGAACAGGCTATCGAAACTCCCGGCGGGTGTCCCGGTTTTTTCGGCCGGGGCCGAAGCCTCGGCGTCGGGCGCCCCGCCGTCGGGGGCCGCTTCGCCGTCCCCGGCGGCCGCCGCTTCTTCCGCGGCCCGTTGGGCTTCGGCCTCGGCGAGCGCCGCCTGCTCGGCCTCGTATTTCGGCTCGCCTTCGCGCTCGATCTTCTCGGCCATTTCTTCGGCGAAGATGATCATGTCGTCGGCGTCTTCCGGGGTCACGCCCGTCATCTCGGCCAGTTGTTCCGGCTCCAAGAACGTCAAATCCGTGTAGGTGAAGAAGCCTTCGGTAATCAGCAGTTCAATCATTTCCGGGGCCATGCCCGGCACGGCGTTGAACCACCGCTCGGCCTTTTCGAGGTCGCGGGCCAGCTCGTCCACCGTCATGATGTCGATGTCCCACCCGACCAGCTTGCTCGCCAGCCGGACGTTCTGGCCGCGGCGGCCGATGGCCAGCGACAGTTGGTCTTCGGCCACCAGCACGATGGCCCGGCCGAGCCGGGGGTACAGTTGCACTTCGCTGATCTCGGCCGGCTGCAGGGCGTTGGGGATCATCACCTGCATCGAGTCGTTCCAGCGGACGATGTCGATGCGCTCGCCGTTGATCTCGTCGATCACGTTCTTGATGCGGCTGCCGCGGACGCCGACGCACGCCCCGACGCAGTCCACCTTCATGTCGATGGACGAGACGGCGACCTTCGAGCGGTAGCCGGCCTCGCGGGACACGGTCTTGATCTCGATGGTGCGGTCTTGGATTTCCGGGATTTCCTGCTCGAACAAGGCCCGCACGAAGTCCGGGTGGCACCGGGACAGCACGATCTTGACGCGGTGCCCCTGCCGGCGAACGTCCATGACGACGGCCTTGATGCGGTCGTTCACCTGGTGCGACTCGCCGGGGATCTGCTCGCTGCGCGGCAGGATGGCCTCAACCGTGTTGGCCGAGTTCTTGCCGTCCTTGGACAGCGTGACGATGGACGTGCCGTTGTCCACGCGCTGCACGGTGGCCTGCACCAGTTCGCCGCGGCGGGCCTGGAACTCGGTGTACACGCCGTCGCTCTCGGCCTCGCGGATGCGCTGCGTCATCACCTGCCGGGCGGCCTGGGCGGCGATGCGGCCGAGGACTTCCGGCTCGATGGCCTGGTCGTTCTTCTGGGCCACGATGTCGCCGGTCGCCCGGTCGATGTGGACCAGCACGTCGATCTCGTTCTCGTCCTCGTCCGCCTCGATGGACGCCCGCTCGATGGCGAGTTGGATGGCGGACTCGATGCCGCTAAAGATGACGTCCTTCGGGATGCCCTTGTCCCGGTGCATCGTGTCCACGAGGGTGAGGACCGCCTGCCGCTGGGCCGCGCGGGCCGCCTCCTTCTCGGCGTTCAAGTCCTTCTTCGTCTTCTTCGCGGTTGCTTTGGCCATCGGTGTCGTACTCTCGGGCGGTCGGGTCGTTTACGGTAAATTCAGGCGCCGGCCGGTGTCGGCGGCGAACCAGTGGGCCTTCTCGGGCGCCGTCCACACGGTCACGGCGTCGCCCACGGCGGGCGGTTCATTCGCCGTCAACACCCGCAGGGAATCGGCCCCGTGGGCGACGGTCGCCAGCCACCCCGCCCCCCACCGGCGCTTTTCTTGGAGCGTGAACGCCCCGAGGGAAAGTCGCCCGGCTCCCGGCCCGAGGAACAGGTCTTCCGGGCGCAGGCCCAAAGACAGATTCCCCGCCGAAAAGGGGGTTGGCAGCCGGACGCCTCCCGACACGGTCGAGAAGATCCCGCCGCCCGCGGACCCGTCAATGAGGTTGATGGTTGGCCGGCCAAAATGGAATGCGACCGCGCGGTGGCCCGGTCGATCATGCACTTCCGCCGGCGTTCCCGCCTGCAAAAAGTGACCCCCACCGAGCACCCCGACGCGGTCGCCCAGCGACATCGCCTCGTTCGGGTTGTGGGTAACAAAGATCATTGTGAGACCGAACCGCCGTCTCAGCAAGAGTAGCCCGCGAGATAATTTTTCGGCCAGCGCCGTGTCGAGCGACCCGAACGGCTCGTCGAGCAGCCAAATCGGCGCCCGCCGCACCGCCGCCCGCCCGAGCGCGGCCCGCTGTTGCTCCCCGCCGGACAGGTCGCCCGCCGGCCGTTTCAAGAGCGGCGTCAGCTCCAAAAAATCGGCCGCCTCGCGCACCCGCCCGGCAATCGCCGCGTCCGACAATCGCCCCCGCCGGGCGAGCCGACTTTGCGAGAATCGCAGCCCCTGCGCGAGGTTTTCTTCCACGGTCAACGTCGGCGCCAACGCCGGCCGCTGCGACACAAGGGCCACGGTGCGCCGGTGCGGCGGCCAGGCCGTCACGTCCTGATTGTTGATGAGGATTCGCCCGCCGCTCGGCGACTCCAACCCGGCGACGAGGCGCAACAGCGTGGACTTCCCCGACCCGCTCGGGCCGAGCAGCACGAAAATTTCCCCGGCCGCGACCGAGAGCGTGGTCGGGGCGAGGGCCGGTGCCGGGCCGAAGGTTTTCGAGAGATTGAGGAGGTCGATCACGGGGATTAGTTTAGCCGCGACGCGACGCTTCGGAGTGGAGCGCGGGCCGGGGCCTGAAAAAGACATTTTTAGCCACGGATCGAACACGGACGAAACACAGATAAAGGCAGAAGAGAAGAGTTTAACCACAGAGGACACAGAGAGCACAGAGGAAAGACGAGAACAGAGAAGACATTTTTAAAATGCCTTTCCTCGGCTTTGGTTTTCCTCTGTGCTCTCTGTGTCCTCTGTGGTGAAGTTCTTCCGCCTTTGTCTTTATCCGTGTTTCGTCGGTGTTCGATCCGTGGCTAAAACTTCTTCTGTGCGGTTTGTCCCCGCGCTCCGCCTCCGAAGACTTCGCGTCGCGGCGAAACGGGGCTTCCCAACGGGCAAGCGAACCGAATAATACCCCCATGACTCCCGAACAACCCGCCGCCGAAGTCGCCCCGAAGCACACCGTCCGCCTCAAGATCGAGCGGCGGTCGAACCACCCGTGGATCTTCCAGAAGATGGTGGAGAAGCCGCCGGAGAAAGTCCCCAACGGCTCCGTCGTCGAGATCATCGACCGGGACGGCAACTGGGTGGCGCGCGGCCTCTACAACAGCCACTCGCGCATTTCACTGCGGGTGCTGACGAGCAAGCAAGACGAGCCGATCGACGCCGCGTGGTTCGACCGCATGATTACGGAGGCCGTCACGCTGCGGCGGGACATCCTCAAGTTGGACGAAGTCACGGACGCCTGCCGGCTCATTCACTCGGAGGCCGACGGCATGAGCGGCCTGGTCGTGGACCGCTTCGGCAAGATCATCGTGCTGGAGTTTTTCTCGGCCGGCATGTTCAAGTGGCGCAACATCATCCAGGCGTGTTTGCTGGTTCACTTCCCGGACGCGGTCTTCTACTGGTTCGCGGAGGAGCACGTCTGCAAGCAGGAGTCGTTCAACTGCCGCAGCCCGGAACCGCCGGCGCCGACGGTCATCACGGAACACGGCGTCCGCTTCCGCGTTGCCCCCGGCACCAAGCACAAGACCGGCTTCTTCGCGGACCAGCGCGACAACCGCCGCACGCTGGCGAGCTTTTGCGCCGGCAAGAAGGTGCTGGACTTGTGCTGCAACACCGGCGGGTTTGCCGTGTACGCCAAGTCACTCGGCAAGGCCGCCGAGGTGACGGGCGTGGACCTCGACGAAGAAGTGATCGTCCTCGCCAAGCAGAACGCGGGCCTGAACCAGGTGCAAATCAAGTTCACGCAGGCCGACATCTTCCCGTGGATCCGCGAATTGTTGCCGACCGGGAACCGCTTCGACGTGGTGATCCTCGACCCCGCCAAGATGACCCGCGACCGCGAGGCCTTGGACTTGGCGATGAAGAAGTACGGCGACATGAACCGTTTGGCGATGCAAACCGTCGCCCCCGGCGGCATCTTCCTGACGTGCTCGTGTACGGGCCTGGTGAGCGAGGAGGAATTCCTGGACACCGTCCGCAAAGCCGCGTGGCAAGCGGGCCGGACGGTGCAAGTGCTGAAGGTGTCGGGGGCGGGGGCCGACCACCCGTTCATGGCCCATTGTGCCGAGGGGCGGTACTTGAAGGCGGTGTTTGCGCGGGTGTTTTGAAAACAAGAATTTTAGCCGCCAAGACGCCAAGACCGCCAAGAAAGGCGAATTCAAGTTTGGTCTTTTATGCAGACAAGCCGGGGTTTCACATGAGAAGAGAACCTACTTCAGAAGAAGACGAGTTGGCCCGACGAGTCATCGGGGCGGCAATCGAAGTTCACCGCGCATTGGGGCCCGGGTACTTGGAGAAAGTGTATGAGGAGGCGATGGACGTTGAGATGACGTTTCAAGCCATTCCATTTCAACGCCAGCCGATGGTAAGCGTCCCGTACAGAGGCCACACGGTCGGCGAGGGCAAGCTCGATTTCCTCATCGGCGGGTGTGTTGTGGTGGAACTGAAAGCCGTGGATTCCTTGGCGGAGGTTCACAAAGCTCAAGTCATTTCTTACTTGAAGGTGACGGACCTCTGCTTGGGTCTGCTCATCAACTTCCAAGTCCCCGTTCTCAAAGACGGAGTCAAACGCGTGGTGTACTCGAAATAAGATCTGATTTGCCGCCACAGCTCCGGGCTGGTGAACACCACGTTCGGGTCCAACTGTTCGGGCTTCAGCGACTCCTTTGTGCTCTCGAAGGCCAAGTCCAATTCGCGGTGGACGCCGACGGAGCGGTCGAGTTGCCACAGCGGGATGAACGGGACGCGCTGGTTGACTTGGGTGTGCAGGTCCCACGTCAGTTCTTTCACCTTGGCGAAGTCGCGGTAGGCTTTGATGTCGTCCAGGCACTTCTTGAGGCGGCGGTCGCCTTCGGTGGGGTTGGTGCCGTTGGCCAGGTAGCCCATGTAGTTGCGGCCGTTGCGGGCGGCGGCCTCGGGGTCGAGCAGGCCGCAGAGGGAGTAGAGTTCGTTGCGGTAGTCGAAGGCGGTCAGGGCCAGGTCGAAGTCGTGTTCCAGCATCACCTTGTCGTGGAACTTCTCGGGCGTCATCGGCACGAGGTCAATCGTCAGGGTGGGGCGGTCGCCGCCGCCGGAGGCCTTCTCGATCTGGCCCTTGATGAACTGGCACACCGGGCCGTTCTTCGGGTCGTCGGTCACGAAGCACAGGCGCAGCGTGGGGACGCGCTGGGCGGCCTGGCCCTCGGCGAGCAGGCCGCCGGCGCCGGGCTTGAACAGCGGGGCGTCCTTGGCGCTGGGCGGCGTCGCCCAACTCTTCACGGGGAACGGGCCCGTCAACGGCTGGTGGGCCTTCTCGTCCGTGACGCGGAACAGGTCTTTCAGGATCGCGTCGCGGTTGATGGCGGCCGACAACCCTTGCCGGAACTTCTCGTTCTGGAGACTCGGCTTGCGGTGGTTGACGGCGAGAAGCGTGATGCGACGGTTGTTCGGCATCGGGTAGACGCGCACGGTGTCCTTGATCGCCTCCTCGTTGCGGAAGCGGTTCACCAGTTCCCCCGGCAGGTCGGGGAACAGGTGAAGTTGCCCGGCGGTCACGTCGGCGGTCACGGTGGACTGGTTCGGGACGAAGAAGCGGATCTCGCGGATCGACGGCAGGCCGAACTTGCCGTCCCGCTGGCCGTAGTACGGGTTCACGCGGAAGACGGCGCACGTGCGCTCGGCCCCCTCTTGCTCCCGGCCCTCGTAGCGGTACGGCCCGGTGCCGAACGGCTTGCGGGCGAAGCCGTCGTCGTCCGCGTTCTTTCCCTGTTCTTGCAACCACCGGGCGGGGAGGATTTTGAACGTCGTCCGGCTCAGGGGTTCCAGCACGCCGTACTCGTAGGCCAGGCGCAGGCGGAACGGGTCGTCGATGCGGTCGATCTCGCGGAAGACGTCGAGGCCGTCGGCCCCCCAGCGGTCCTTGGCCGCCGCCTCGTTGGGCCGGCCGGCCTTGCGGTTCAGCATCAGCGTGCCGCGCACGTCGCGGGCGTCCAGCGTCTCGCCCGTGCTGAACTGGATGTTCTTCGGCAGCGTGAACGACCGGGCCAGCGGCGACACGGTCGGCAACGCCTCCGCCAGTTGCGGCCGGTAGCGCACCATCTCCGGGTCGGGGATCGCTTGCACCAAGCCCTCGAACAGCAACGCGACGGCCATTTTTTCGCTGTCCAGCGCCGCCGTCGCGGGGGACATGCGCTCCGGCAGCCGGGAGACGCCGACGTACATCACCTTGCCGCGGACTTGTCGGCGGGCGTCGGCGATGGCCTGGAGGTCCGGGTCGAGCGTCTCGGCTTGCCGCAGTTTGCCGAGGGCGGCGGCCGACTTCTTTTGCGTGTCCAAGTCCCTGGCATCGTTGACGAGCATGGTGGCCCGGTCTTTGAGCCGGCGTCGGGCCGCCCCGACGAGGTCTTGGTCTTTCAGGCCGGGCAGCCGCTCGTAGGCGAGCAGGGACTCGCGCAGCCGCAACAGGTCGTCGTCCGTCGGGGCCTTGAGGCCGCGCTCGGTGCGCAGCAGTTGCAGGCGGTACACGTCCCGCAGCACCTCGTTGTTCTCGGGGGCCTTGGTCAGGAGTTTCAGCCCCAGTTCGTCGGCCTTGTCGTATTCCTTCTGGTCGATGTACGCCTGGAACTGGCCGCGCTGGTACTTCAGCCGCCGCTCGCGCAGCGCGCGCTCCACGTCCCCCCACTCCTTGCCGACGCGCTTGTTGTTGTTCACCGCCAACAGATGGAAGCGCAGCCCGCAGGCGACGGCCTTGACGGCGTACTCGTACTGGTCGGCCTTGGTCATCTTCCCGGCCGGCTCGCCCTTCACGAAGTCGTCGGCCCGCTCCAGGATGACAAGTTCGTAAGGCGTGAACTTGAACCCGGACCCGGTGGCGAGCTTCTTCTCCGTGCTGGACCCGAGGGTCTTGTCCAGAATCTTGACCGTCAGCTCGGCCTCCGGGAGTTCCCGCTTGGGCAGCAACTCCACCTTCCAGACGACGCCGCCCATGAACTCGCCGGTCATGCGGTCATAGGGGATCGCGAGACCTTTCAGGAAATCTTTGGCCGCTTGGAACGGTGCCTTCACGGCCTCCTGGGCCATGCTGCCCACTTCCAAGTCGGCACCCTCGGGCGGCGGCGCGATGTCTTTCTTGCCCGGCTCGGCGACGGGGACGGGGACCACCGGGCGGGCCTTGGCGGCCGGCTCTTCCTCTTCGTCCTTGCGCGGCGGCTGGGCGGCCGCCCAGCCCAGAAACGAGACCAAAAGCAGTGGCGGCGCCAGCCGGAGAAGGTGGGTCGTCATGGGGGGTTCCTCCGCGGGCCGGGGCGAGATGTGAAAAAGATTTCATCTTCGGGACTCATTGGCCCCGGCAGGGTTGAGTATACCATGACCCGACCCGACGGCGATTTGTTTCGCCACGAGGATCAACCCTTCCGCGGAGGGGTTCTCCCTCTCCGGTCTCGGGCGCACAATTGAGTTTGCACACAGGAGTATGCACGATGATTCGGAAGTTCGTGGCGGCCAGCGTCGCCGTGGTGTTGGCCGTCGGCTCGATCTTCGCTGAAGAGATCAAGGCCGTGTTCGTGAAGTCGGACGACAAGACGATCACCGTCAAGATCGACGACAAGGAAAAGACGTACAAGTACGACGCCGAGAAGAAGATCAAGATCAAGATCAAGGACGAAGAGAAGGAAGTCACGATCGGCGACATGCTGAAGCGCCGCAAGGCCGACGACAAAGTCACCCTGACGGTCGAAGACGGCACCGTCGTCAACATCAAGGGCGACCGCAAGGGCAAGGACAAGGGCAAGACCGAGCCGAAGAAGGAAGAGCCGAAGAAGGAAGCCCCGAAGAAGGACAATTAAGCGCCGCCGCTGAATGCGAATCAACCAGAACGCCGCCTTGGGGGAACCCCGGGCGGCGTTTTTTTTGCGCGAACGGCGCCGGGAAAGTGCGACACCGGGCGGGAGCATCGTCGCTTTTCGCTCCGCGAAAAGTCTGGCCTTACCCCATGGGCGACCGGCCCTCGGGCGGGAAGCCTGACTTTTCGCGGAGCGAAAAGCGACAATGCTCCCGCCCAGTCCAGCCTTCCGCCCTCCGTCAAGCCGCCCGCCGCCCCCGCCTTTCCCGACAATTTTGCCCATTCCGTACTTGACTCCCCGCCCCAAATCGCCAAAAATCCGCCTACCGACGGGGCGAACTACTTCGGGGCCGTGGGGAACGGCCCGGCACACTCCTTCCGCGTCCCGTGGGGCTTACCCGTGATTCCAGAGTGGTTTTACAGCGTGGGCGACACCCGGCAGGGGCCGGTGTCCGACGAGCAACTCCGCGAACTGGCGGCCGACGGGACGCTGAAGGCGGCCGACCTCGTCTGGAAAGACGGCATGCCGGACTGGGTCGAGGCGCGGACAATCCCCGGCCTGTTTCCCGTGCGGGACGACCTGCGCAAGAGCAAGCCCCCGCGGGAGGCCGACGACGCGGAAGTCGTGGAGGACCGCCCGCGCCGCCGCCGCCGCCGGTTCGACGAGGAGGACGACCGCCCGCGGCCCCGCCGGGACAGCCGGGACAGCCGGGACGACGACCGGGACGACTATGACGACGCCCGCCGCGGCCCGCGCCGCCGCGGCGCCAAGCCCAGCCAGATCTCCACGGTCGCGGTGTTGATGCTGGTCGGCGGTATCCTCGGCCTGCTCTATGCGGTCATCCTCGGCCCGGGGTCTGCCTTCCTCTGCTGCCTGTCGCCGTTCCTCTACTTCGAGTTGGTTGTCGGCATCCTGATGATCGTCCGCGCCACTAACATGATGAATCAGGACGACTACGGCCCCCCCACGGGACTGGCGGTTTGCCAGATTTGCTTTATCTTGAACGGAGACCCGGTCAATTTGACGCTCGGCATCATCGCGCTGGTGATGCTCAACAGCGACGAGGCCAAGGCGTATTACCGGCGGCGAGGCTTCTAAGACGGCGGGAAGAACGAAGATTCACCACGAAGGCACAAAGGCCGCACGAAGGTTCACCAAGAGAAGCACGGGGCGAATTCGCCCGGACGAGGCCAAGAGATTCGGTCGGAATCTTCTCCGTGAAACTTCGTGCGGCCTTTGTGCCTTCGTGGTGAGTCTTCTCTTTTCTTCTCTTCATTCGGATTCGGCGACCCTTACGAGCGGGAGTCAGGCGTGAGTCAAGATTGGTATTACAGCGTCGGCGGCGACCGGCAGGGGCCGGTCAGCGCGCAGGAACTGCGGAAGCTCGTGGACGCCGGCACGCTCACGGCGGCCGACCTCGTCTGGAAAGACGGCATGGCCGACTGGGTGCCCGCCAAGAGCATCAAGGGCCTGTTCGCGGCCGGCGCCTCCGCGGCCGGGACGCCGGCGGCCAACAAGCCCGCCCCGACTAAGACGGCCGAGGACGCCCCGGCCGGCGGCGCGTTCGCGGACATGGCCGCCGAAGACGACGACCGCCCCAGCAAGAAGGGCCGTGCCGTCGCCAAGCGGGACGAGGATGAGGACGCGGACGACGACCGGCCCCGCCGCAAGGGCCGGGACGAGGACGACGATGACGACCGGCCCCGCCGCAAAAAGAAGGGCGGCAGTCGCCTGCCGGACGATGTCGGCAGCAGAAAAATGACCGCCGGCATCTTGGGCATCCTGCTAAATTGCCTCGGCATCCACAAGTTTTACCTGGGGATGAGCGGGGCTGGGCTGACGATGTTGCTCGTCACGTTGCTGACCTGCGGCGTCGGCTGGCTAGTCATGTGGCCCATCGGCCTCATCGAAGGCATCATCTACCTGACCAAGTCCGACGAAGAGTTTTACGAGACGTACATCGTCGGCAAAAAAGCGTGGTTCTAACGCGGCTCTCACCCCCGCCGGTTTTCGGCGGGGGGTTTTTTGTGTTGTTCACACTCGGTCCGTTCACAAGGAGTTGACTCGTGGCTAATTCAGCGGTCGGTGAAAAGTCCAAGGTGGTCGCCGGCGTCCTCGGCATCTTGCTCAACGGATTTGGCGCGCACAGGTTCTACCTCGGCGACACGAAGGGCGGTATCATTCGGTTCGTCTCCAACATCGCCTGCCTCGCGGGAAGCGTCATCGGCCTGATCGAGGGGATCATCTACCTGACGAAGTCCGACGCCGACTTCCAGAAGATCTACGTCGAAGGCAAGAAGGCGTGGTTCTGAGCCGGCGCCGAACGTCATCTTGACGAGCCATGAGCGTAAGCGATTGGAGTGAAAGAGCGTCACACACTCCAATCGCTTACGCTCATGGCTCGTTAAGATATGAGCGAGAAGTCCAAAAGATTGACTCCCCGTCTCCCGAAATTTCCCCATGAACACCACCCAAAAACTTTTCGACCTCACCGGCCGCGTCGCCCTCGTCACCGGGGGGAATAAGGGCCTCGGCAAGGCGATGGCCCGCGGCTTCGCCGAGGCCGGGGCCGACGTGTTTATCGCCAGCCGCAACGAGGCCGAGTTGAAGATGGCCGCCGAGGAGATCGCCGCCGCCACCGGCCGAATCGTCAAATACGGCGTGACCGACGTCTCCGACCGGGCGGCCGTCGCGGCCCTGGCGAAGACGGCGACGGCCGCGATGGGCCGCATCGACATCCTCGTCAACAACGCCGGCATGAACGCCCCGCAGGCCATCGACGCCATCGCGGACGACGTGTGGGACACCGTGATCGAGGTCAACCTGAACTCCATCATGGCCCTGACGCGGGCCGTGGTGCCGCAAATGCGCGCCCGCAAGTGGGGCCGGGTCGTCCACATCTCGTCCATCATGGGGTTCGTGTCGAAGGAGAAGCGGAACGCCTACTCGGCCACGAAGTCGGCCTTGATCGGCCTCTCGAAGGCCAGCGCCCTTGACCTGGGCGGGGACGGCGTGACGGTGAACTGCATCGCCCCCGGCCCGTTCCTGACCGACATGCCCGGCAAACTGCTCTCCCCCGAGGAGAAGCGGGCCTTCGCCGCCATGACCGCCCTCGACCGCTGGGGCGACCCGGCCGAACTGGTCGGCCCGGTGTTAATGCTCGCCAGCGACGCCGGCAGCTACGTGACCGGCCACACGCTGGTCGTGGACGGCGGCTACTTGGCGAGGTGAGGGATGGAAGAGAAAACGATTTAACCGCCAAGTCGCCAAGACGCCAAGAAGACCGAAGAGAAGAGTAGTTCTAAGAATGTCAAGAAATGGCTTTGTCTTCTTGGCGTCTTGGCGACTTGGCGGTTAAATCGTTTTCTCTTCTCCGTGACGCCCCCGCCGCCAACAACTTTTTGTCTTCCGTGTTAAGATAATTGACACCCTGATGCCGGACGTGATACCCTGTCGGTGATTTCGTACACCAGTCATGTCGCGTCGGGGGGCACGGCGCCGGCCTATTCTCGGCCGGGCGCCCGTTGGGCTCTCTTCCCGTCCGCGTGCGGAGCAGGTCAATCATGTCCGTCAATCCCGGCGTCTGGGGCATCGACATCGGCCAGTGCGCCCTCAAGGCCATCCGGCTCGAACTGGCCAACGGCGTGGTCACGACCACGGCCTTCGACTACGTCGAACACCCGAAGATTTTGAGCCAGCCCGACGCCAACCCGGAGGAACTCACGCGCGAGGCGCTGGAGAAGTTCCTGGAGCGCAACCCCGTGAAGGGGGACACCATCGCCATGAGCGTGCCCGGCCAGTCCGGCCTGGCCCGCTTCGTGAAGCTCCCCCCGGTCGAAGAGAAGAAGATCGGGGACATCGTCAAGTTCGAGGCCAAGCAGCAGATCCCCTTCCCGCTCGACGAGGTCGTGTGGGACTACCAGAAGATCAGCGACGGCATCGTGACCGACGGGTTCGCCATCGACACCGAAATCGGCCTGTTCGCCATGAAGCGGGACATGATCTCCCGGTTCATCGGCCACTTCCTGAACGTGAACATGGAAGTTCACGTCGTCCAGATGGCCCCCCTGGCGCTCGTCAACTTCCTCACCTACGAGATGATGAAGCGCGGCGGCCCGGACGGCGAACCGGCCCCGCCGGCCACCCCCGGCAAGAAGAAGTGCGTCGTCGGCATGGACATCGGGACGGACGGCACCAACCTCGTCATCACCGACGCCGCCCGCATCATCTGGCAGCGGCCCATCCCCGTCGGCGGCAACCACTTCACGCGGGCGCTGACCAAGGAACTGAAACTCACGTTCGCCAAGGCCGAGCACCTGAAGCGGAACGCCGCCAAGTCCCCGGAGTTGGCCAACATCCTGAAGGCCCTCAAGCCGGTGCTGACGGAGTTCGTGGGCGAAGTGCAGCGGTCGCTCGGGTACTTCACCAACACGCACCGCGACGCCCAGATCGAATTCATGGTCGGCATGGGGAGCGCCTTCCGGCTGCCGGGGCTGCAAAAGTTCCTCACCGAGAAGCTGCAACTCGACGTCCGCAAGCCGAACAAGTTCGCCCGCGTCACCGGGGACGCCGTCACCGGGGCGCCGGTGTTCGTGGAGAACATCCTCAGTTACCCGGTCGCGTACGGGCTGGCCCTGCAAGGCTTGGGCGTGGCCCGCCTCGGGACGAACCTGCTGCCGCCGGAAATCACGTTCGACCGCCGGATCCGGGCCAAGAAGCCGTACGCCGTCGCCGCCGCCGCCTCGCTCTTGCTCGGGACGACGGTGCTGGCCTACGGGTATTCGCTGCCGCTGGCGGACGTGAAGGACCCGCGGATCCAACAGTCCCTCAAGAAGGGGGAAGAGGTCCAGAAGCAGGCCCAACAGGTGGACGCGGACATCGCCAAGAAGAAGGAAGAGATCAAGCAGACACAGACGGAGGTGGAGTCGATCATCGCCGGGCAACAGGAGCGGGCGAACTGGATCGCCATCAACCGGCTGCCGTACACGGCCGTCCCCGTGCCCGGCGACGCCGGCAACATGACGGCCGAGTGGCTGGCCCCGAACTGGTCGACCGTCGAGGGGCGCAAGGCCCTCGCCAAGTTCCGCGACCGCATGGCCAAAGGCGTGGACCCGCAGGCGGCCCTGGCGTCCGGCGCGCTGTCGGACGACGACAAGCGCGAGTTCCTGCCCACCATCGACATCGAGGCCGTGTACTCCCGGCACACGAAAGACCTCAAGGCGCTGTACACGAACGTCAAGGAAAAGCGCCGGCAGGACATCGGCGGCCCGCGCTCGTTCCCCGGGTCCGAGTTGGCCCCGGCCGAGTGGTGGACGCCGCGCGACGGCCTGGACATGAAGAACATCCCGGACAAGGAGCGGGAAGACCTGCTCCCCGAGGGCGAGGGGTGGGTGGTCGAGGTGCGCGGGTACACGTACTTCCACCCGAGCGAGGCGTTCCAGACCAACACGTTCATCCGCAACACACTGCTGAAGAACATCATCGACGCCGGCTACGTGGCCTCCGACGAGGAGAAGAAGAAGCTGGCCGCCGACCCGATCAAGGGCAAGATCGACCACGCCTTCATCTACAACGTGTGGGAAGACAAGAACCCGGCGTCCGGGTCGCTGCGGTACGCCGGCACGCCGTGGGTGGACCAGTTCGTCCCGCCCCCCGGCGGCGCGGACGCGGCCGCCACGACAACGGGCGCGCCGGGCTTCGGCCCGCCGCCGGGC
>JAYTTY010000566.1:0-3753 GCA_043744795.1 Zavarzinella sp.
ACCCGGGGCCTTACGGCCCTCGGCTCACCATGTCACCATGTCACCATGTCACCGTCTGGGTTGTCCCCCCGCCCCCGCCGCCGGTTGTTTCACTATGAGGGCCACTCGCCCGAAGGAGACCGCGATGGAAACGACCGCCCCCCGCCGCTGGCACGCTTACCCGCGGACCGACCCGGCCCGGCGGCCGACGCCGTGGTGGTACTACGGCCGGGCCTTGTACGTGAGCCGGCGCGACTACTTCAAGATTTACGTGGCCCTGATGCTCACGCTCGGCTTCCCGCTCGTGTTCCTCGCGCTGTACTTCGACTGGGAATTCGCCAAGGTCGCCGCCCTCGGCGCCGGGACGGCGTCGTTGTTCTACATGTGGTATTCGCTGA
The DNA here is from genome assembly GCA_043744795.1 of Zavarzinella sp. GTDB lineage: Bacteria > Planctomycetota > Planctomycetia > Gemmatales > Gemmataceae > Zavarzinella. The sequence continues at coordinate 378 of JAYTTY010000566.1, forward strand.
TCGGCATGTACCGCATGTACGGCCACCCCGGCGAGCGGTATGTGCGCCAATTATTGGACGCGAGCGGCGTCAAAGACGCGGCGGTGGTCGCCGACTTGCACATCGGGACGTACCGGCACAGCCACCTGTTGGCCGACTTGTTGCCGACCGCCACGATCCACAGCGTCGATTGCTGGGGCGTGGCCGGCGACCCGAAGGAGATCGCCATCCGCGACGTGCGGGACTTGGAATGCCCGCCGGCCCGCGAGCCGCGGGTTATTTCCCACACGGCGACCGCCTACGTGTTGCCGTTGGCCGACGCGTCGTGCGACGCCGTGGCGTTCGGGTTCGGCACGCACGAAGTCCCCAACGACGGGCCGCTGGACAAGCTGTTTGAAGAAGCCCGGCGCGTCTTGAAGCCCGGCGGCAAAGTCCTGATGTTCGAGCACGGCACGGACTTCCACAACGTCATCATCTTCGGGCCGGTGATCGGCCACGTCATCCCGCGGGACGGGTGGGCGGCCATCTTCAAGAAGCATTTCGCGGCCGTGGGGTACGCCCGGTCGTCCCAAGCTGTGGACTTGTTCTGGGGGACGAAGGCCGAGCCGGTCGGGACCGCCTCGACGCCGTTGCCGGTCAACGTGAAGCGGCGGACGAAGTGGGTGTGGGTGGTCATCGGCGCCTTCACCCTGATCTCGCTGGGCGTCGTGTCGGTCGTGCCGCTCGACACCCTCGTGCCGATTTACTCGGGCATCGCCCTCATGGGCGTCGCCGGGCCGTGGCTGATGATCGCCGTCGCCCTGATCGGCGACCGGCTGACGCGGTAAGCCCCCGGCGTTTCTGTAGGAATTCTCCCCGCGCCGGCGAAAAGGCCGCGGTATTCCGCTTGCATCCGTTTCCGATCTCCGGTATTCGGCCCGTCGCACGGGGTCATTCTCGGGGGGGCGGGCGCCGGTTACACGGCTCCCGCAACGAGTTGGCGCCGGCGACGGACAGGCTGTCTGACGGGGGAAGACGACCATGACGCGATGGATGCGCAAGCGCGGGACTCAGTGGGCGCTGCTGGCCTTGGCCGCCGCCGGCCCCGGTTGCACCAAGCAACTGTACATGACGCCCGAGACGCAGCAGTTAGCCGCCTCCATCGGCCTCCCGCCCGACTTGGCCACCAACCCGAACATCGTCGCCACGCCCAACGTGGCCGACCACAAGGCCCCGGCCACGGTGCTGGAGTCCACCCGCGAGCCGCGGTACATGACGCTGCAGGAGGCCTTCGCCATCGCCTTGGAGGGCGGGCGCGTCGGCACCCAGAACGGCGGCAACCTCGGCAACCTCGGCAACATCGGCGCCGGGTCCAACCGCGGGGCGTTGTTCCAAGACGACCTGTCCGGCAACTTCCGCCCGGCCGGCGCCGGGGACGACTCGATCCGGGCCTTCGCCCTCGACCCGGCCATCGCCTCCGCCGACATCGAAGGCGCCCTGTCGAAGTTCGACGCCCGGCTCCAGACGTCGATGAACTGGCAGAAGCGCGACCAGCAGGTCGCCAACATCTTCAACAACTTCAACAACGGCGACTTGGCGACCTTCAACTCCGGCCTGTACAAGCCGCTGCCGACCGGGGGCGTCGCCACCATCACGTTCGACACGACGTACCAGAAGCTCGGGGCCATCCCGACCGGGTTCGCGGCCATCAACCCGTCGTACCAGCCGGCCCTCGGCTTCTCGTTCGAGCAGCCGCTGCTCCGGGACAACGGCATCGACATCAACCAATTGCTGCCCAACCACCCCGGCAGCACGCAGATCAACCTGCGCCAGAGCGGCGCCCGGGCCGAAGGCATCCTGATCACGCGCCTCCGGGCCGAGCAGGCCCGCGGCAACTTCGAGCGGCAAGTCAACCTGATGGTCTTCAACGTGGAGTCCACGTACTGGCAACTCTACGCGTACTACTTCGCCAAGTACGCCGCCGAGCAGGCCCTGCGGCAGGGCTACACCACGTGGGACCAGTTGCAGCAGTTGCAGACCGCCGGCCTCCAGACCAAGCAGGGCGTGGCCCAGGCCCGCGCCCAGTTGGAGGAGTTCCGCTCCACCTACATGACCGCCCTGCAGAACGTGATCGAGACCGAGCGGGAGCTGCGCGGCCTCCTCGGCATGAGCTTTGAGGACGGCAAGCGCATCGTCCCGGCCGACACGCCGACCTTGGCCCCGTACAAGCCGGACTTCAACTCCTCCCTCGTGGAGGCCCTGAACAACCGGCCGGAGTTGGCCGTCGCCCGCGACGAACTCAAGATCCAGCAGATGAACGTGATGCTCCAGCAGAACAACATCCGGCCCGACCTGCGGTTCTTCGGGAACTACAACATCAACGCCAACGGCACGCGCCTCGACGGCAAGGGCCAGCAGACGAGCATCCAGAACGGCCAGGTCGTCACCGACACGGGCAACGCCTTCGCGACGCTGGCGGACAACCAGTTCAACAACTGGCAGTTCGGCTTCCGGCTGGACTACCCGCTCGGCACGCGGGACGCCCACGCCCAGTTGAAGGTGGCCCAGCTCAACTTGGCCCGCAGTCACATCACGCTGAAGAGCCAGGAGGGCCGGGCCGAGGCCCTGATCGGGTCCGTGTACCAGCAGCTCGCCTACACCTACGAGCAGATCAAGTTGCAGCGCGCCCGCCGGGTCGCCCTCGGGACGCAGTTGGAAGGGCAGTTCGAGCGGGTGAAGATCGGCAAGGACCCGCTGATCCAGCTGCTCGACGCCCAGAACCGGTTCGCGAACGCCATCCAGTCCGAGCACCAGTCGATCGCGAATTACAACATCGCCATCGCCGGGTTCCAGTACTCGAAGGGGGCGATCCTCGCCTACAACAACATCCAAGTGTCGGACGGCCCGCTGCCGCCCGGCGTGGCCGAGCGGGCCGCCGACCACTTCGGGGCGAAGGCCGCGGCCATCACCCTGCGGGAGCGGGCGGCCAACGCGACCCTGCCGCAAGACATGGAAACGCCCGCCGCCCTGCCCGGCCTCGCCGACGGCGGCCAGCCGCTGCCGGAAGGCCTGAACAACATGCTCTCCGCGCCACTCACGCCCGGAACGCCGGCCCCGCTGCCCATGCCGACGCCGGCCCCGAAGCCGGTGACGCCGGGCCGGGAAGTGATGCGGCCGCCGGTCAGCGCCAGCCCGCCGCTGACGCTGCCGGGCGTGACGACCATCGGCCCGAGCATCGCCCCGGCCGACGGCGAGCTGCCGGCGACGCCGGTGTCGCGGTTCCGGCCGTAAGAATGTGGGCGGGGGCCGGTTTTAGCTCCCGTTGGAGTCCCGGCTTCAGCCGGTCTTCGGCGGGCGACCGCTCACCCACGGGCGAGAGCGCAATGATTTGTGGAGTCCCGAAGACCGGCTGAAGCCG